>NZ_JAGAXX010000013.1 GCF_017940815.1 Methanobrevibacter sp. | reverse complement strand
CCACCTTATATATTAATTTTACTGCTTTTAAATTAAAAATAAAGAAAAAATAGAACGAAAAAATTTCGAGACTCAAAAACTAGTGAAAATTCAAATCACACAAGTTTTTGAAAGAGACGTTGTTTTTTTAAATTTTGGTGATGGATTTGATGCCTATTGGTAACGCTCATGGAATAGGATTTCATCTAATTGGTAATTTTCCCATTCACGTTTGTTTAATACAATTTCCAATTCCTGTGGTGTTAATAATGGTTTTTTATACATTTGAGAATCGTCAATTGCAATTCTTGGGCAGGCGCTGACAACAAATGCGTCCAGCTCCATATATGGAAGCAGTGCATCGGGTGTCACATTGTCAACAAGAATGATGTATGATTCCATTCCATGTTCTTTGAGAATCTTTTTAGTCTCTTTAGCTAATGCCATACGGTACTGGCCTTCTTTTGAAGATACAAGGATTCCCCATTTCTTGGCTGAACGTGCCTTGGTTATTCTTGCAAACCGGATTCTTAAAATCCTGTCTGCAAACTCGTCCATGCTTCTGATTTCTGAGTTGTAGGGATCCAGTGCTAAAACCGGTGTTTTTGTAAATAACTTGATTCCAAGTGGGTGGAAGTTTCCGCTTCCAATGAACAGGGTCACATCAACCTCCAAGTCCTTAATTGATGAGAAATTGCATCCCAATACCTGTCCCTTACGTGTTGATGGAGAAGAGCCCAGTATCACTTCCTTTCCATTGTCTTCTAGAAAATCCTTTGTCTCATTTAATAAGTGTAAGTGTTGAGTTGTTGTTACAAGACCAATTCTTGAGTAATCCTTTAGGTATTCTAGGCTTTTTTCAAGGTCCTTTTTTATGTCGATATTTGAGTATGCCTCAATGAACAGTGTTGGTGTTTCATACTTTAAAGGAAGGGGGGTGTGGCCGTAGTGTATAATCAAATCCACTGACCCTTTCATTTTCCAATCGCTAACGTCACATGCTCCAAAACAAGGATCTCCTGATATTATTACAACTGCATCGGTTTCATCTTCGATTGCGCGAGCTATTTTTGTTGCTTGGACTTTCAAACCTTCTGGAAACTGTAATCCTACTGTTTGTGCATCAAGAGAGTTGATTTTACGGATTACTTTATCTAAATCCATATCATACATTGACATTTTAATCTTCAATTGTGCTTTCGATAACTACCTTGCCGTCAATTACATCAAGTTTAACGATGGATAAGACGTCGACACCAGTTTCCTTCTTAACGATTTCTTTACCTTCGCCCTTGTCGATAATTGCAACCACGGATTTCAATTCCAATCCCATGTCTTCCAATGTTTTGATTAAAGCAACCAATGTTCCTCCGGTACTTACAACGTCGTCAATTAGCAAAATCTTTTCACCTTCGTGGAGGTCGTTCACGTAAAGGTTTGATGAGCCGTAACCGGTCTTTTGATAAACTTCGGTTTCACCAGGCAATCCGTATTGTCTTTTACGGATTACGACAAATGGAATGTCTGTTGCAAGGGAGAGTGCGGTTGCGAGGTGAATTCCCATAGCTTCAACAGCAACAATCTTGTCAATGTTTAAATCTGCATGCTTGTGAACAGCTAATGCCAATTCCCTAAGCATTATAGGGTCCATTGCAGGAACACCGTCACTTATAGGATTTACAAAATAATTGTATTCGCCTTTCTTAACAATTGGGGACGCTTCTAATGATTTAATTACTTCTTCTAACATATCTCTCACACAAAAAATTATTAAACACTTAATAAATATAAATATATTTTAATATAATTTATAAATTATTATTACAAGTGATTATTATGCTCGGAAATTTAGGAGAAAATCTTACTAATACCATGAAAAAATTAGTGGGAATGTCAGTTATTGATAAAAAAACCATTAAAGAGGTTGTAAAGGACATACAACGTGCTTTAATTCAATCTGACGTTAATATTAAATTAGTTTTAGATTTATCAAAAAAAATTGAAAGCCGTGCTCTTGAAGAGGAACCTCCTAAAGGTATAACTCCAAGAGAGCATGTTATAACAATTATCTATGAAGAGATGGTCAACCTTTTGGGCAGTGAAGCTGCTGGCCTTGACATCAACGACAGGCCATATAAGATTCTGTTCTTGGGTCTTCAAGGTTCAGGTAAGACCACAACCATCGGTAAGTTGTGCAGATACCTGCAGAAAAAAGGTTTCAACCCTGCTGTCGTATGTACAGACACATGGAGGCCTGCAGCATACGAACAGTTAAGGCAATTGACTGAAGAGATGGACGTTCCGCTATATGGTGATCCTAACAACAAGGATGCTTTGGACTTAGCGCAAAAAGGTTTGCAAGAGTTTAAAAACCGTAAGGTCATCATTTTCGATACTGCAGGAAGGCACAAGGAAGAGGCTGACCTGATTGCTGAGATGGATGAATTGGATAACATCATCAATCCGAATGAGGCTATTCTTGTAATTGACGGTACCATCGGTCAGCAAGCTGGTGAACAGGCAAGGGCATTCTCACAGGCAACCGATATCGGTTCAATCATCATTACCAAATTGGACGGTTCTGCAAAAGGTGGGGGCGCAATGTCTGCTGTGGCTGAAACCGGTGCTCCAATCAAGTTCATCGGTACTGGTGAAAGGGTGGATGACTTCGAACTGTTCGACCCTGAAAGATTCATCTCAAGGCTATTGGGTATGGGAGACATCAAGTCCCTTATCGAAAAGGCTGAGGAAAACATCGATGAGGATGTTGCCGAAAAGACAATGAAAAACATGATGTCCGGTAAGTTCACATTGATGGACATGAAAAACCAGTTTGAGATGATGAACAGTATGGGTCCGATGCAGCAGGTTCTCAACATGATTCCTGGAATGGGTAACAAGATTACCAAGGAAGCGTCAAAAATGACAGAGGACAAGATTGACTCATACAAAATCATGATGTCCTCAATGACCGAAGAGGAGATGCTCAATCCTAAAATAATCAAGCAATCCAGGGTTCAGAGAATCGCACGGGGTTCTGGTGTTGATGAAAGTGAAGTTAAGGAATTGTTAAAATATTATAATAACACCAGAAAGACCATGAAAGGACTTGGAAAACGTGGTGGTCGTCTTGGAAGCGGTGCAATGAACCGTATGATGGGACAATTCATGAATAGATAATATGAAACTAGCAAAAGATATTTTAAATGAAACTGATGGCAAGATCTGCAAGCATTGCCTTGGACGTAAGCTATCCAAAACAATAGAAGGCACCAACAATATAGAAAGGGCAGACAAGGTCTGCGATGAATTGGATATCAATCTGGACGATGTTGACTGTGTAATCTGTGATAACATCTTCAACAAGTTGGATGACGATTTGTATGAAAAGATTGACGCTAAAATCAACCAATTGGGTGTTGAATTCGATACTTTTTTAGTCGGGTCACAGATTCCAAAGGATATCAGAAACCGTGACGATGAACTGTCAGAAAAGTTCAATTTGAATGTTGAAACCCTTAAAAAGGAAGTCAACCGTCTAATAGGTCTTGGAATTTGGGAGCGTTACGACAAGGATGCGGAATTTGAAAGGCAGGACATTGTTTTTAACATTGACCTAATTTCTGAGCCAAAAGTAAACATTCAAATCAATCCATTATACATTGAAGGAAAATACAACAAGCTTAAACGTGGAATTCCTCAAACTAAATGGCCATGCAGCAAATGTAAGGGAAGAGGTTGTGAGGAATGTAATTTCACTGGAAAACAATATCCGGAGTCCGTTGAAGAGTTAATATCCGAGCATTTTTTAAAGTTAACCAAAGGACGGGAAGCAAAATTCCATGGAGCTGGAAGAGAGGACATAGACGTATTGATGCTAGGCTCAGGAAGGCCATTTGTCCTTGAGATAAAAGAGCCAAAAATCAGAAACCTGGACTTGCCTAAATTGGAAGCTGAAATCAATAAGATCAATGAGGGAAAGACCTCATATCACAACCTGCATTTATGTGAAAGGCCAAGAAAGGCTGAAATCAAGCAATCCTCTCCTGATGCTTATAAAATTTACAATGCAATCGTGGAATGCGATGAAGCATATGATGAAGATAAACTTAAAGGCTTGCTGGAGTTAGGTGAAATCAATCAGCAAACTCCATTAAGGGTTTTAAGAAGACGAACAGATATGGTTCGTGTAAAACATGTGCTTGACTTATCATATGAGATAATAAATGATAAGACATTCAGCATGAAAATCAAGACAGAGGGCGGACTCTACATCAAAGAACTGATTTCAGGTGATGAGGGAAGAAGCCAGCCTAACGTTTCAGAGATACTGGGCGTTAATGCAGTTTGCGCACAGTTGGACGTATTGGAAGTAAGCGAGAAGTGATAACATGGCAGATGAATTTACACATTTAACAGACAGCGGAGTACACATGGTTGAAGTCGGGGGGAAACCTGACCAAAAAAGAAGGGCAATTGCAAGTGGAAGCATATTTTTAGATAAGCATACAATTGATTTGATTCAAAATGAGGAAATCAAAAAGGGAAATGTATTGACCACTGCTCAAATCGCTGGAATTCAAGCCGTTAAAAACACTTCTTCAATAATACCTTTGTGCCATCCTTTGGCGTTGACAGGTATCGAGCTTGACTTTGAGGTGAAAAAGGATGAAATCATTGCACGTTGTGCCGTTAATACATTGGGTAAAACTGGTGTGGAGATGGAGGCTATCACCGGGGTCAGCGTTGCTTTGCTTACAATATGGGATATGGTAAAGGCTGTTGAAAAAGATGAGGATGGACAATATCCTGATACTAGGATAAGTGACATTAAAGTCATCAAGAAGGAGAAAATTTAAACTTTATATATGATGAAAAAAATAATTATATTCAATTATTTTTTATGAATTAAATTTTATGGGAGAATATTTATGGCAAAAAAAGATAACAAAATTTCCATGCCTCAAACTGGTGCGGGTTTAGTAAGATACTTTGATGAAGAAAGTTTAGGTCCAAAACTTTCACCTGAGCATGTTATTGTTGCAGTTATTATTTTAGCAATTTTATGTTTTGTTTTAAGATATTCTGCTTAAGAATATTTCTTAAACAAAAATTTACTACTTTTTTTATAAACTTTGATTATCATGTTAACCAAAAGAATTATTCCTTGTCTAGATTGTGATTTACAGGTTCCAGAAGGTCGTGTCGTTAAAGGGGTTGAATTCAAGGAAATCAAATATGCAGGCAACCCGGTTGATCTTGCAACACGCTATTATGAAGAGGGAGCGGATGAAGTAGTTGTTTTGGACATCACTGCATCACATGAGCGCCGTGCAACCATGGCTGACGTTATTGACCGATTGACTGAAAACGTTTTCATGCCGATTTGCGTGGGCGGAGGAATAAGAAAAGTTGACGATTACATCAAGATGCTCAAGGCAGGAGCGGACAAGTGTTCAACAAACACTGCAGCAATTAAGAATCCGGAACTTCTCACAGAAGCTTCAAAGGTTGTTGGTTCTCAGGCTGTGGTCATTGGAATTGATGCCAAAAGAAGATATGTTGACCATCCTGATGATGCGAAAGACAAAACTGTCATAGAAACCGATAAAGGCTATTGCTGGTTTGACACAAGCATTTACGGCGGTCGTGAGTTTACAGGAATAGATGCTATCCAATGGGCAGTCGAATGTCAGGAACGGGGAGCCGGTGAGGTATTGTTGACCAGTATGGATGGGGACGGAACCCAAAACGGATATGACATTGAATTGAATAAGGCAATCAATGATGCGGTTGACATTCCGGTTATTGCAAGTGGCGGTGTTGGTGAGCCAAAGCATATCCTGGAAGTGTTTGAAAAGACTGACGTTTCAGCGGCTCTTGCGGCAAGCATATTTCATTTTAACCAGTATTCAATAGGTACAGTAAAGGAATACCTTAATGAAAATAATGTGGCTGTTCGCTTATGATTATTGAAAAACCTATTGACTTGGAATTGACTCAGTTATCGGGCCAGACTTCACAGCCTCCATGGTGTGAAGCTGAGGGTACTTTTTCTAATGTAGTTGATATTGATGGCAAACCTGTGATTTTCAATGTCAAACAATCTGGAGAATTTTTGGATTTTGATTATTCCGGTGACATTTCAGACAGACAGGCTGTTGACAAGCTCAATTACATTTTTGACTTGGGCTTTGATTTGGATAAATTCTATAAATATCTTGACAATCATGCAGAACTTGAGGAAATGTCAAAATTCTGCAATGGTTTAAGACTTTTTTTAGCTCCAGATCCTTTTGAGTGCGTTATATCCTCAATTTGTTCTGCAAACAACTCCATCAAAAGGTGGACCAAATCTATTTCACACATGAAACAGAATTGGGGAAATCAATATGGGAATTACTATGCTTTTCCTAAAAGTAGCGACTTAGTAAATGTGTACTTGGATGAGGAAGATGAATTAGATTTGTCAAATATTCAAGATATTTCAATGTGCACAAATAATCTTAAAAGTTGTGGCGTAGGATATAGAGCGCCCTACATGAGAAAGGCAAGTGAGCTATTTACAGATGAAATGAATCTTCAGGAAATTTTCAAAATGAGTTATGATGAGGCATTTGAAACCATTCTTAAGGTTCCTGGCGTGGGTCCGAAGGTGGCTGACTGCATATTACTCTATGGATTTAACTTCAGAGAGGCTTTTCCATCTGATGTATGGATAAAACGCATAGTTTCACACTTGTACTTTGACGGAAAGGATATTAGTGTTGCCAAAGTCCGTGAGTTTGGAATGGAGGAGTTCGGTGAAAATGCTGGATATGTTCAGCTGTACATGTTCCATTATGCCAGAAAATCAGGTTTGATGAGCAAACTCAAATAAATCTACTTTTTTTAGAAAATCACTTATGTAATTAAATACATTATTTTAACTATGAAAGCTACCGAATTACTTGCAGAAATCAGGGAAAATCTAAAGGATTATCCAATTGAATATTTAAGAAACAAGGTTACTGACGACAGATACAAGGATCCTTTGACAAAAAGCCTTGCAAAATACAATTCAGAAGCATGGGACGAGATTTTTGCCCTAAATATCACTGAAGACTACGACATCAAGGATGGTGTGGTTGAAAACATCAAAAATGACATAAACTTTTATTTCGATACCTATGCCGGAGGGGATGAGGAAACCAGGGAATTTACAAAATACATCTCACTTTACTTGGCCTTGATGGCAAAAAGGCCGTTGCATCCGGTTGGCGAAAGTCCAGCAAAAGACCAGGTGTTTTTGGAAAACGGCGAATACAAATGCAAGACAAGAATCATGAGCATAAGGGATGAAAGGTCACTGTGCCGCTATTGCGTATGTAAGAATGCAGGTTATTCATTCGGATTTTAACATTGAGGATTCAAATCAGACGAGTATAGGAAATGTGTGATGAACTTACAGGTCTGCTTGACTTTTAAAATTTAAGTTGGAGAAAAGTTATTTTTCTCTATTAGGGATTGTTAATACCTTCAGGTATTTTATACTCGGTGTAATTTTGAGCTATTTTTTCAACAGTTCCATCTTTAAACATTTCGTCTAAAGTTTTTTGAACCTGGTTTTTTAACTCATCATTGCCTTTTTTAAACCCGATACCGTACTGTTCTTCTGAAATAATCTCATCTAGTATTTTATAATCATTTCCATTGGAATTTTTACTGACCTGATAATTTGCCATGCAGCTGTCTGCAATGATTGCATCACAGACGCCGGATTCTAAATTCATCATGGCGACGTCATATTCGTCGACTTCAGTAAGTTGCTTAAAACTGTTTTTAAGGGTTTTATTTTCCTCTAATGTTTTCAAAACTGAGTTTCCCTCTTGAACTTCAACATTCTTGCCTTTTAAATCACTTAATTTTGAAATGTTGGAGTCGGTTTTCACAATAACTACTTGGCTATTGTTGAAGTAAGGTTCTGACCAGGTATAATCGTCTTCTCTTCCATTGATTGTAAATTCTGACCAGATGCAATCGACTTCATTGCTGTTAAGTTCTAATTCCTTGGTGTTCCAGTCAATAATTGGTTGGGGTTGGAATGTCCAGTTGTTTCGTTTGCAAACCTCTTTTGCAAGGTCCATATCAAATCCGGAAACTTCACCGTTGTCATTAATGTATGTAAATGGTGGGAATTGATTATTAAATCCAACAACTAGTGTGTCGTCTGTTTCAGTAGTTTCCTTGTCATTTCCAAAATTAAATATTCCCTCTGCGTTTGCAGTATTGATAATTAAGAATGTTATCAGTATTGCTGCAAATGCGATAATTGCTTGTTTTTTAATTGTCATTATGAACACCTATGTCCTTAAATTGGGAAAAATTATTTTTTCCAAAATGCTATTAGTAGATTTGTTTATTTAATTATTTAAAATTTTGAATTGTTTTTAATAATTTGGTAAAATTATATTGCATCAAGTATTCATTAATGGGGGGTTAAGATTTATGTTCCATTTTTCGTTTTCAATTTGAAGCTTTAAAAAATATATAAACTTCATTTTTAATATATTAACATTAATGGAAAAGAAAAATTTGCTCTTGTTGATTTGTACTGTATTGTCTTTTTTCACTGTTTTTGCTGTCAATGCAGTCAATATTGTAATTCCGAGCATTGCAACTGAATTTCATATGAGCAATATTGTTCAGAACTGGGTAACCATCATCTTTTTGCTGGTAGTGGCGGTATTGTCCGTTCCTGCTGGTCAGATTTCCGGCAAATATGGTCTTAAGAAGGTCACAAACATAAGCATTATCTTATTTATAATAATTTCCATAGTCAATGTCATTGTCACATCACAGGAGCAGTTCCTTGCATGCAGGTTTATTTTGGGAATTTCCCTAGCCTTCATCAATGTCACTTCAATGGCAATGATAGTAAATGTTTTCCCGCCTGAAGAGCGTGGAAAGGCATTGGGAATAAATATCACTGGAGTTTATGTTGGTTTGTCATTGTCTCCGGTAATTGGAGGGATTCTGAACTACAATCTCGGTTGGAGATCTGTTGTATTGTTTGGTGTGCCGTTTCTATTTGTAATTCTTGCATTGCTTCTGACAAGAATCGATGATGAATGGTCCTCATTTGAAAACATTCCGCTTGATTGGAAAGGATCATTTGCATATGGGATTGGAATAGTGCTCTTCATGTATGGATTCACAATTCTAAACACTCAACTGGGAATAATCCTGACAATATTGGGTGTCATAATCCTTGTGATTTTTGCTTTGATTGAGCTGAGAGAGAAATATCCGGTGTTCGATATCAGGTTTTTCAAAAACCATAAGTTCCTCTCAGCAAATTTCGCATCACTTTGCGCATACTTGGCGACTTATGCGGTTACAACAATCCTCAATTATCACTTGCAATACATCAAGGGATTCGACTCACAGACTGCGGGAATAATCCTTCTTGTGGCACCATTATGTCAAGTGGTATTGGCTCCGATTGCAGGTAGACTGTCAGACAGATTTGTTCCACAAATATTGGCCGCCATTGGAATGGCATTGGGTACAATATCATTGTTCCTGTTCTCATCGCTGGACACCACCACCTCAATGGAATTTTTAATAGTGGCGATGATAATATATGGTGTGGGATTCGGTTTGTTCTCACCTCCGAATACGAACGTCATAATGGGTTCGGTTCCACCGAAAGACACTTCAGTCGCTTCGGCTGCTGTCGCTACAATGCGTACTGTCGGTCAGGCCATGAGTATGGGGATTTTGACACTGGTGTTTGCCTTTATCATGGGGGATGTTCCGATTATTGGGCAGTACTATCCTTTATTGATTCAAAGCTGTCAAGTGACTTGCATAATTTGTGTGGTGTTGTGCATAGCATCTGTTTTTGCCTCATTTGTGGGAATCAAGGCAAAGGCTTCAGATAATTAGATATCATGGCAAAGCTATTATTTGAGAATGTATAATATAGTATACGACAAATTGTTAAGGTGAAACAATGAAAGATTTTTTAGATTTAGCTTGCGAAAGGTATTCTGTCAGAAAATATTCTGACAGGGAAATTGAGGATGAAAAGCTTGAAAAGATTTTAAAGGCAGCACAGGTTGCACCTACTGGAAACAATTTCCAGCCACAAAGGGTTTTTGTAATAAAAAGTGAAGAGGGTCTTGAAAAAATCAGAAATTTCACACCGTACTGCTTTGGCGCTCCAATAGTGCTTTTAATCTGTTATGACAAAAGTGTATCCTGGAAAACTGTCGACGGACACGATGCCGGCCTTGACGATGCGGTAATCGCAACAACACAGATGATGCTTGAGGCATATGATCTTGGAATAGGTTCCGTATGGGTCAGGGGATATGACAAAAGGGTCTTGGACGAGCTTTTTGACCTTCCTGAAAACATGGTCACTGTCGCATTGCTTCCTATTGGATATCCTTCAGAGAAATCAAGGCCTTCCCCATTGCATTCCAGAAACGTAAGCATGGAAGAGATGGTCGATTATTTATAATTTAACTACTTAATATATACTATGATGGAAAGGAAATATTCGTTTTTAAGGGACAAGTACTACGAGTTGCTGTTGCCTACAATGTTCATGGTGATGTCTGAAAAGATTGCGGTGGTAATTGATGTAGTCCTAATTGGATTGATCCTTGGAGGCTCAAAGCTTGCTCCTGTAAATTCAATATCTCCTTTGCTTTATTTTACAGGTATTTTTTACATTCTGTTTGGTCAGGGAGGTAGCCTGCTGGCATTAAGGGCAAAATCAGACTTGGATGAGGAAAAATCAAATTTTTATTTCACGGTTTCTATTCTCGGAATCATTGCAATTTCATTGATTTATATTGCATCAATATTCGTTTTTTCAGACAATATATTGCATCTGTTAAACACTCCTGAAAACATTTACATTCAGGCTAAAAGCTATCTGCATGTAATGATGTTTTTCTATCCGTTGAATTGTTTCATCATAGTTATTTCATATTTCATCCGTTCTGACGGATATCCTAGATTGCCTTTCTATTCAGTATTGATAGCTAATGTGACAAACTTAATATTTGACGTCATGTTAATGAAAGGATTCAACATGGGCATTGAAGGTGCTGCATTGTCAACAGTTGTGGGATATGTTGTTGGCATGGCGTATATCTCAAAATATTTCTTCAATAAAAACCGTACCTTCAAATTCGTTTCAGTTACCAAATTGAAAATAAAACAGGTGTTACAGTCCCTCAAAACCATAATATTAAACACTCCTGAGGTTGTCGGAAAGATATTCTTCTCAGTCCAGATGGCTGTCTTCACATATCTTTGCTCCACATATTACGGTGCTGCAGGTCTTTTGGCGTTTCTTGTATATGACAACTCCGAAACATTCGTCTACATCGTCTTGTCCGGAATCATGAAGGCAATGAGTCCGATTGTGGCGGTGTTTTATAAGGAGATGGACTTCAAGGCAGTGCAATACATAATAAGGAAATCAATAAAGCAGATTTTAATTGTCAGCATTCCAATATCTGTTATCTTCTTTGCTTATCCTGAGATATTGATCAAGTTATTCAACATTACCAATCCTGAATATGTTGGCGTCGTTACGTTTGCAATACGAATAACCTCATTTGGATTGATTGGCCGGGCAATGTCCTATCTCTTGGCCAACTATGCTCAGGCCATTGAACAGAACAGGATTTCATTTACAATCACATTTTGCGAAGAGTTCCTGATTTCCATTGTGGCGGCATTGATATTGACTCATTTAATTGGAGGAATCGGCATATGGATTGCAATCCTATTGTCCGAAACAATACCTCTTTTAATTTATCTTGGTATGGCAATGCGCCTTCAGAGGGGTCATAAAAATGAAATCAAAGACATTTTAATGCTTCAGGATTCCAAACTTGTGAACTTCACATATGAAAAGGGGAATGATAATTATCCGGATGAGACCTTAGAAAAAATCGAGACAATATTCGGGAATCATGCTCAGCTATTTTTCTCATCTGTGGACGGCATATGCGAAAACATTTTTGAACAGGACTCTTCACTAAGCCAGATTGACATTACCGTAAGGATGGCAAACGGCAAGGCAGTGGTTCTTTTTATCGATGATGGTGAGTTCTACAATCCGTTCAACAATAAGGAATTCAACGAATCTCAAACAATTAGGAAATTAAAGCAAAAAAATTGTGAATTTGACTATTCTAATGTTTTAGGATTCAACAAGTCATATGTGAGATTCAGTTACTAGTTTTAAAAAAAGAAGTTGAAAGATAAGGAATTATCTTTCTTCAACGGTCACTTTGTTCATTACGTCTCCTTGTTGGATAGCGTTAACGACATCTTGACCTTTGATGACTTGTCCGAATACGGTGTGAACACCGTCTAAGTGTGGTTGTGGACAGTGGGTAATAAAGAATTGACTTCCGCCGGTGTCTTTACCTGCGTGTGCCATGGATAAAGCACCAGTTCCGTGTCTGTGAGGGTTTCCTTCGGTTTCACATTTGATTGTGTAACCTGGTCCTCCGGTACCGTTACCTTTAGGACATCCACCTTGAATCACGAAGTTAGGGATTACTCTGTGGAAAGTTAATCCGTCGTAGAATCCTTCATTGATTAATTTTTCAAAGTTAGCTACAGTTCCTGGAGCTTCGTTTGGGAATAATTCTAATTCGATATTTCCTTTATCAGTTTCGATTATAGCGACTTTCATTTTATCACCTAATTTTTAAATAATACTATTACTATTATCATTAATGATTAAATACTTTTTGAATTGTAACGGTTTTGATATTTTCTTTAAAAAATTGTTTTTATGCTATAAAATTGTATTTACTTTGTAATATTGACTTTATTCATAACAAAAACTATATTTAATGGATTATTTTATATATTAATTGTTATTTGGTGTTTTATCCGGTAATAATGGAAAATTATTTATAGTATACTGAGTATACTATATATTGGTGAAGTTAATGATGACAAAAACTATAAAAATTTCTGAAAAGACTCATAAATTATTATCTGAGCTTGCATCAAAAAATGAAACTTTTAATGATGTTATATCCTTCTTAATTGATTATTATTATGAAAATGAAGAATTTTCTGATGAAGAAGCAGAATTTTACAACAAAGAAATAGAAAAATTCGAAAATGGTAACCTAGAAGGAGTGTCTAAAGTTTCATTATCTGATTTAGAAAAAAGAATTTCAAAGCTAGAAAATGAGCTTAAAAAATGACATATGAACTTTTTGAACATGAACGTGTAAAAAAATTTTTCAAAAAACATAAAAACAATAAACCACTGCTATTAAGGATAAATAGAAAATATTATGAACTCTTGAAAAATCCATATAGTTCAGAATTCATTGAATTGAATAGTGTTAAATGCCCTAAATGTCACCGTGCACGAATTGGTAATTATAGGATTATTTTCTATATTTCTGAAAAGAACAAACGAATTGAAATAATAGATATTATTCCTCGAAAAAATAATTATAAACTATTTTGAAAATATTTTTAAGATTAAACAAGGAAGTATTTATTATTAATAAAATCAAAAATATTAATGTTTAAACAATTTAGGAGATTAAAATGAATACTCAAGAATTAATTAAAATTGAAGATGATTATTTCATTAACACTTTCACCAGACAACCAATCGTACTCGACCACGGGGAAGGTGTTAAGGTATGGGATATCGACGGAAATGAATACTTGGACATGTTTGCAGGTATTGCAGTTAACTGCTTAGGTCACAATCACCCTGCTTTAGTCAAAGCTATTCAGGACCAAGCTGAAAAATTGATACACATTTCAAGCATCTACTACAATGAGCCTGCATTGGTTTATGCTAAAAAGTTAATCGACAAAACTGATTTCGACAGAATATTTTATGCTAACAGTGGTGCTGAGGCAAACGAGGGAGCTATCAAGCTTGCTGTAAAATACACAGGCAAAGGCGAAATCATATCAACCGTAGACTCATTCCACGGAAGAACAATAATGACCCTTGCGGCAACAGGTCATGAGGAATATCATGAGCCATTCAAGGCTGTAATGCCACAAGGTTTCATCAACGTGCCATACAATGACATTGATGCAATCAAGGAAGCTATTACAGAAAACACCGCAGCTATCATCGTCGAGCCTGTTCAAGGTGAAGGTGGAGTCAACGTTCCAGACATCGAATACCTAAAAGAAATCGAAAAAATCTGTAACGAAAAGGACATCGTATTCATCGTCGATGAGGTTCAAACAGGTTTCGGAAGATGCGGAACACTATTCGCTTATGAGCTATTCGGAGTCAAACCGGACATTATGACAATGGCTAAAGGAATCGGTGGAGGAGTCCCAATGGGAGGAATCCTTGCAACCGAAAAGGTAGCTGGTGCTTTCGTTCCTGGAGATCACGGAACCACCTTCGGTGGAGGACCATTAGTATGTGCAGCTGCAAACGCAGTTCTTGACACATTTGATGAAGAAAACATCCTCGACAATGTAAATGAGGTCGGCGAATACTTCATTGAAGAGCTCAAAAAATTAGATAAGGAAGTCATTGCTGACGTTCGTGGTGTAGGTTTGATGGTTGGTGTGGAACTAACCAAACCTGGAGCTGAATACGTTGACAAACTCCGTGAAGCAGGATTCTTAATCAACTGTACTTCCGGAAACGTATTGAGATTCGTTCCACCATTGACAATCACAAAAGATGAAATTGACCAATTCGTAAAAGCTTTAGATGAAATACTCTAAAGCACATAATTCTTTTTTTCCAAAACTTTTTTAAGGCAGCTTGACAATGTCAATGTCTTGATCTCATCGATTGAAGCATATTTTCCGTCGGTATGCTCGTCGCTAATTTTAAACTCGCCCTCAACATCGTCCAGATACATTATCATCTGAACGGTTCTTTTATATGGATAATCGTGCTGTATGGCTATTGCAAGGTCTCCCGCCTTGCCGTCAAGGTTTGTTTCCTCCTTGATTTCACGCACAAGCGCATCATCAAAGAATTCTCCTTTCTCGACCTTGCCTCCAGGAAGTTCCCATGTGTCGGGGTCGGTTCTGCTTTTCGGATGCCTTTTCAGGATTAAAATCTCATCATTCTCGTTTTTGATTATTCCGCGCATTGTAAGTCCGTAATCTCGTTTCATATTTATTAATTTGAAAACTCTTTTTTTAAACATCTTTTGATTTTTAATCGGCAAAACGTCTTCCTTCACTAGTTTTAAATAGATTAAGCTAGATAACTAAATACATAATGTAACTTTTTTAAGGAGTTTAGATTATGGATTTAAATATTAAAGTAAACGACAAAAACCACCTTGACATCGGTGGAGCAGATGCAATTGACATTGCAGAAGAATTCGGAACTCCAACCTATGTAATGGATGAAAATAGAATAAGAGACAATTACAACAGATTTTATTCAGCTTTCTCCAAATATTATCCTGACTTTAAAGTATTCTATGCATGTAAAGCTAATACCAACCTTGCAGTAATGAAAATATTGGAATCTGAAGGTTGCTGTATTGATGCGGTTTCACCTGGTGAAGTCCACATTGCAAAAATGTTAGGATTTGCAGGCGAAAGAATCTTATTTACAGGTAACAACATTACCAATGACGAGCTAAAATTCGTTCATGATGAAGGTGCAGTATTAAACATCGACTCAGTATCAGCACTTAAAAGATTAGCTAATGTGGTTGATCCTGAAGGATTAAAAATCTCATTCAGAGTAAACCCAATGGTCGGTGCAGGACACCACGACCACTGTATCACCGGTGGAGTAATGAGTAAATTCGGTATCATGGATAATGAGGCTGTTGAAGTTTATGAAATGGCAAAAGAATTAGGATTCAACCCAATCGGTATGCACTCCCACATCGGATCAGGTATTCTTGACCCTGAACCATTCAAATTGGCTATTGAATCCACAATGGACATCGCAGGAAAAGTTCACGAAGAAGCAGGAATCGACTTTGAGTTCGTTGACTTCGGTGGAGGTGTGGGCGTTCCATACACTCCTGAAGAAAACGTTGTTGACTTGGACAAATTTGCAGAAGTCAATGTGGGATTATTCAAAGAAAAACTCGAACAATACGATATGGGCAACCCTACAATGTATCTCGAGCCTGGAAGATTCCTTGTGGCTGACGCATGTGCACTTCTCGTAACCGTCAACAGTGTAAAACAAAGCTACAGAAAATTCATCGGTGTAGATGCAGGTTTCCACACCCTCTTAAGACCAGCAATGTATGACTCATACCACCACATTGTGGATGCAAGCAGAATGGATGCTGAAAACACCCAAGAAGTGGACATTGCAGGTAACGTATGTGAATCCGGAGACCTATTCGCACGTGACAGGCCAATGCCTGACGTTGAAGAAGGAGACGTATTGGCTATCCTAAACGCTGGTGCATACGGTTTCACCATGTCTTCAAACTACAACTCAAGACCATTGGCTTCAGAAATATTGGTGACTGACGGCGAATGCAATGTAGTAAGGGAAAGAGAAACCTTCGAGGACTTATACGATAAACAAATCATTCCACCACATTTAAAATAAGTTGATTGCTATGGTATATTTAAAAGGATTAAAATTTTCAAAAATGCACGGAATAGGAAATGACTTCCCAATAATCAATGAGTTTGACGGGGAAGTCATCCCTGAAGCTGACAAACCTGAAGCATGCAGAATATTATGCCACAGAAACTTCGGTGTCGGTGGTGATGGAGTTCTCTTCGTTGAACCGTCTGAAGTGGCTGACATAGGATACAGAATGTTCAATCCTGATGGCAGTGAAGCTGAAATGTGTGGAAATGGTATCAGATGTTTTGGAGACTTTGTTTACAGAAAAGGTATTTTAAAACAGGAAAAGATGACTGTTGAAACAAGAGCAGGAATCAAGACAATCGAAATCACCTTGGAAGATGACGAACCTGTGCTCTTTAAAGTTGACATGGGAACATCTACATTCAAGACTCCTGAAATTCCAATGACATCCGACAAGGAAGAGTTCCTTGACGATGAGCTTGAAGTTATCGACACCACATTCAACGTGACTGCAATCAGTGTAGGAAACCCTCATGCAATCATTTTCGTTGACAACGTCGATGAGATTGACATAAACAAGTATGGTCCTGCTATTGAGGCTCATGAAGTGTTCCCTGAAAAAATCAATGTCCACTTTGTGGAGGTCATATCTAAAAACGAAGGTAAGATGATTACTTGGGAAAGAGGTGCTGGTGTGACCCTTGCATGCGGAACTGGTGCTACTTCAACTGCTATTTCAGGTTTCAAACTTGGATTGTTTGATGAAGATATATTGCTTCACTTGCCTGGTGGCGACTTAAAATTCAATGTTTATGAAAAAGAAGATGCTTTGGGCGCTTTCATGGAAGGCCCAGCAGAACTTGTATTTGATGGAGAATTCTAATTCTCCTAACTAACTTTTTTTCTCATTAATCCTACTATGATGTCAATGACAGCTAGTACGATTATTAAAATTATCCATATATTGATTTCCTTTCTGAGTATTGCAAATGCTATTGCAAGTATTATCAAAATTGCTCCAATTAGTATTGATTTTTTCCATTCTTCCATGTTGTTACCTCTAAATTTTGTAAGCGTTAATTAATGTGATGTCTTCAAAAAAGAAATGTTCAGATTCCTTTATCTCTGCAATGAAACCTAATCTGTCTAGTTTTTCCAATGTTTCCTCATTGCCTGAAAGTGAAGACTGTATCAGCTGGACAATTCCACCATCGTTTAAGTGATTTCCCACTTCATCTAAGAACAAGTCGATGACTTTCCTACCATTTAGTCCACCATCGAATGCATAATTTAGCGTGTCATCAATAACATCACCATCTTCGGTTGGCAGATATGGAGTATTAAATAAAATTACATCAAACTTTCTGTTTTCAACAGGCTCAAACAGATTGCCGAATAGGATTTCAATGTTTTCAATGTTGTTGTCCTCAAAGTTCTTGCGTGCAAGTTCGCAAGCATCGAAGTTGATGTCTGTCACGGTAATTCTATCAGTTAACCTTGAGGCATACATTGCAACAATTCCGGAACCGGTTCCAATTTCCAAAACGCTCTGTCCGGACTTGATTTCCAAATTGTCAGCCAAAAGATAGCTGTCTTCAGCTGGAACATATACGTTATCGTCAGTGTTTATAATAAAATCAGCCATATTATCTACTCGTTAAAGATAGGATTCAATTTCTTTGACACTTCAAGAATCTCTTCAGGCTTTAAAACGATTACCCTTTTGGACAGATAATCGTTGAGCTCATCATCCTCGATATCGTTAAGTCTTTTCTTCAGCACTTTCTTGTCGATGTTGTTGATGATGTGTCTTGAGTCAATCAGGGCGTTTCTAATCTTTTTATTCCTGTGCTGGAATAGTGCCTTTGTGAATTTGGAATAAGTTTCAAAATCATCATCAGGAATTTGATTTTCCTTCGGGGTTAGCTTAACAACGCTCGAATCGATTTTTGGCTTTGGAATGAAACTTTCCTGACTCACATCAGTCAGTTTCTCAACATTGCATTTAAAATAAAGCATCGCTGAAAGCCTGGAATAGTTTTTGCTTCCGACCTCTCCGTTCATGCGATTAGCAAATTCCTTTTGATACATTAAAATAGCGAGATCAAAATCATAGTCTAGGAATTTAAAGGTGATTGGTGATGAAATCTGATAAGGTAAGTTAGAGATGATTTTATTAAATTGTGGAAAGTCCACTTTTAACGCATCATCATTTATTAACTCTACATTATCTATTTTTTCTTTTTTAAGTCGTTTAGCTAATATTTCATAGATTTGCGTGTCCTGTTCGATAGCTATTACCTTTTTTGCTTTTTTGGCAAGCTCAATTGTCAGTGTCCCAATACCAGTACCAATCTCCAAGACGACATCCTCTTTTGAGATATCTCCAAAGTTAATGATCTGGTCTCTTTTGTTTCTGTCAATCAGATAATTCTGACCAAGATTTTTATTTAACTTTATACCATTTTGATTCAAAATGTCTTTTGTTTCCTTGGATAAAGATTGGGATGTTTCACTAATCAATTTATCACTTATCTTCTTCTTGCAGCTCTTGGAGGCTGGGTAAATATGTAGTATTTATTTTTGCCTCTTCTTGGTGTTGTAGTGTCAAGTTCTTGTTTGACTCTGTTAACAATCATTCCTGCAGGGTCTGCCAATGTTGGAAGTCTTTCTGCAATGTCTTCAAAACTTTCGAAAGGTTTTTCTTCACGGGCTTTAATAATGTCCCACATATATTTCTTACCGATTCCAGGTATCAGTTCGAGTGAATGCATTCTGGTACTGACTGAACCGGCGGTATTGAAAAATTCAACGAATTTTTCCTCATTAGCTTCAACAATGTCACGGATAGCATAATCAAGTTCTATCCTACTTGTTGCAGTCAGGTTTTCAAAATCTAATTTTCCAAGCACTCTGTATATTTTTTCTCTTTTTCCTTTACCGATGTATACAGTATCTTGGATTTCTAAATCAACACCTCTTTTAGGAGCTAATTCAAGTAAAGTGAATTGTTCTGTACCAATAGCTTGAGCAATAGGTTTACCACCAAATTTGGACATGTCTGATGTGACATAGCCACGACTTAGGTAATCTAACACGACAGCATTTTCTTCTTTTTTAACTGCTGGTCTTTTTTCATTTTTATTTTTATCAACCATATTAATCACTCACTATCAGTTTCATATTATGATAATAATTTGACCATAATATTAACTTACTTTATAAATTTAAAGTTTAAGTATAATAAAGATATCTAAAAAAAGTAGGGTTTTCAGTAAAAATAAGGGATAATAATAAAAAAGGGGAATAGTAAAAATACTATTCTTCAACATCATATTGTTCTAACATTTCAAGAATTTTTTCCATGTCTTCTTTGTCTGTTTTACTTGGTTCTTTAGCAAAAATCAATCTCATGTCAGCTAAGTCTTGTGGAACCAAATCAACAATATGAGCAGCGACCTTAGCTCTTAAGCCAAATTCATCTTGAAGTTTAGCGTAAATCTCTTTTGCATCTTCTGCAGAATATCTTTTAAACCTTGCAAGGTGGTTTAATGTAAGATTTTGTTCATAATTTAACTCATTGTCTTCAGCAAAATCTTCAAGTATTTTTTTAACTTCAGAACCTGTAATTGGTTCGCTTTCAATAATTTCTTTTCCAATCATAGAAATCAGTTTTGTAATTTTAAGTGGTCAGGTCTTACTATTAATTCTTTTGCTTTGTTTCCATCTTTTAAGGACACAATGTATGCTTTACCTTTTTGACCTGTGATTTTACCGGTTTTACCATGGAATCTAGGTGCAGGTTGTCCTTTTTGGATGGATGGGTTAATAGTAATGTGAACTAAGTCTCCTTCTTCAAATCTTTGGAGTCTGTTTGTAATTGGGTTAGTTCTTCCAGGTCTTTGTACTTTGGTCATTTTTTTTCTTGATCTACTTTTTAATCCTCTTGATCTTTGCATAATATTACCTCTTAATCAGTAGTCTGGGTATAAATCTATGTTATCAGCGCCCTAGTATTAAAATAGCCCATAAATACTAGTAACATAGAATGTGAAAATAACAATTATCATCAGTGATATGATAATATTATAATTTTAGTTTAATGCTATTAATATACTTTTAGTTTTTTGGTGATTTTTGAGAAATAGTTTTGGTATCGAATTTTTTTGATGGTGAAAAATAAAAAATGGTGTGAAGAAGATAACATTTAGTTATCTTCGAATCTTCTTCTGTCAATTAATTCTTGACGTTTACCTGGGTTCCAACCACCGGATGCAGATTTTGCACGTCCAACTTGTTGTACGTAACCGGTAATTCTGTCATACCATTCTACATCTTCTCTTTCACCACAGGTAGGACAAACATTGTTCAGTCCTTTCATTAAAGTCTTACATTTAAGACAGAAACTTAATGCTGAGCTGTAAGCCCAGAATCCGATATCGGATTTACGAGCAATTTTGTGGGTTAAACTCATTAATGAATCTGGATCTGAGTAGGATTCTCCCATGAATGCATGGAAGATGTGTCCACCAGAGGTTATGCTGTGATATTGCTCTTCAATTTTGATTTTTTCAATTAAGGATAATCCTGTGTCTACTGGCACGTGAGATGAGTTGGTGTAGTAGTTAGCGTTTCCTTCACCTTGTACGATTGCTTGGTCTCCGAATTGTTTTTTATCGAGAGTTGCAAATCTGTAAGCAGTAGATTCTGCAGGAGTTTGGATAACAGACCATCTGAGTCCGGTTTCATCTTTTAACTGGTTAGCTCTATCGTTTATGTATTCAATACATTTTACACCGAATTTGTTTGAATCAGCGTTTTCAATACCTTCTCCGAATAATGAGGTTAACATTTCGTTAAGTCCAACGAAACCGAAAGATAATGTTGAATTTTCAATTCTGTAGTATGATTCTTCTCCCACTTTTTGTTTTAAGAATGGTAAGATGTGGAAATCATTTAAACATTTTAATCCTTGTTCTCTTCTGAGCATTAAGGTTTCAACTGCTAAATCCATGTATTCGTCTAAGTATTCGAATACTTGGGTTTCGTCTTTGGATTGGTATCCGATTCTTGGTAAGTTTAAGGTTACGTATGCAAGGTTACCGGTTCTTAAACAGTCTTTGTCCCAGTCACCGGTCCAGGTGTCTTGTAAACAGGTTCTGCATCCCATGTAGTTTGCCATTTGGCCTCTGTATTCTGGGAACATGTTTACAAAGTAGGATGAACCGTATTTTGCGGATAATTCGTGTACTAAACGGAGGTCATCTTCGTATTCACTGGTCATTGTTTCAGGTCTTAATGTGTAAATGGTATTTGGGAATAAGTGAGGTTTACCTTCATTGTCTCCTGCAAGTAATGTTTCAGTGAATGCTCTTTGGATTAATCTGGTTTCTTCTTCAAAGTCAGCGTAAGTTCCTACAACTTGGCCTTTTGGTCCGTATGCGGTTTCTTCTTTCAAGAAGTCAGGAACTCCGAATTCCAATGCCATACTTGTGAACGGTACTTGGGATCCTCTTGCTGCGTAAGCCATATTTAAGTTGTAAACAAGCATTTGAACAGCTTGTTTGATTTCATCATAGGTTCTTCCTCTTGCAAATGGTGCAACAAATACGTTCCAGAGGGACATTGATTGTCCACCGGACATGTTTTGTTGTGCTGCAAGCATGATTTCACCAGTGTGGTTCATTAAAGTTTCCATGTGATTTGGTGCACCTGCAATGGAGGTGTGGTCACCGGTACCGTCAACTTTAAGTCCGTATTTGATGAAAGTTCTTATATCATGTTGAAGACAGTTTAAAGGTCTTCCTGCGAAGAATTCCAAATCGTGAATGTGAATGTCACCGGACATGTGTGCGTCTGCTAAGTGTGCTGGTAACATTTTTAATAATGCGTATTGTTTTAATGCTTCGTCCGCTACATGTTTGTGAATACTTTCAGGGTTGTGAATCATGTTTGCGTTGTCCCTGTTACCGTTTTCGATGAGTGAGGTAATGTTGTATACAGGGATACCTAAACGGGTGTAACGGCTTCTTAAGTCTTCTAAACCGTATTCAATCAATTTGGTGTTGACCATTTCCCTGATCATAGGTGCGGTCAAGTATTCAACATTTAATTTTTTGAGTTCTTTCCAGGTTTCAGTAGCGATTTCAAAAGCAGTTTCTTGGCTAGCACCGGTTTCTTCAATCAAGGTGTTAGCGATTCTGGATAAGTCGAATGCTTCAATAGTGTCTTTTGAAGTACGTACTTTTAATTGGGTACTTGCTAAGTATTTGTTTGCAATTTCAGGATCGATGTCTTCTAAACATTCGTGAACAATTTTTTTGATTTCTTTGGTTTTGATTCCATCGTATAATTGAGATACTACTGTAGCCACGATTTTATCAGATTCAAAGAATGGGGTTTCTACCATTACTAATGATTTTACTAATTTTTCGTAACTGAATCTTTCTTTAATACCGTTATTCTTTTCTACGTTAATTTTAACGGTTTCATTCATATTATTTCCTAATTCTGAAATTTTTTCCATTTAATTCACACCATTTTCCTAATTATATTAAAAAAATTTATTATCCAATTGAGAGAGCATACTCTCAGCTAGATTAATTATTTGTCATCACTTGTATAATAAATCGTTCGTATTGATACGAACATCTAATTAATACTTAGAATTTTATAGTATATAAATTGTTCGTCTTTATTCGAACAATATTATTGTACTATGAAATATACTATATTATTAATATTAAAAATCAAAAGTCCAAGAGCATTTGAAAAGTATTAGAAGAACACATCAAGTGAACTCTGCTTGGACTTGTCACTTTCAAACAATGAGTTGATACCGAACTCCTGGATTTCCAGACGTTGCTCTAAATAGTGGGATACGGGGTACCTGTTAACCAGATCTCTTGAAATTTCAAGGTATTTGGTAACTGATCCTTTTGAAACGGATAAGATTAAGTTACCTCCGCAGGAACATTTTCCTGTAAGTGGCATTCTCCTGTATTTGGCACCGCACTTGGTGCATCTTACCTTTTGCTTGGAAAATGCCCTGGAGTTACCCATGATGTCCGGCAAGAAATGAGAGGTCAATACCTTTTCGACAACACCTCTCTGGTCAACTGCCCTGATACTTTCAGCAAGGGCAATTTGGGCTTCTACCTTTTCCCTCATGGAAGGCAATCTCTTGTATAGACAGACGGTCGGTCCTGCATGAATGTTTGATGTGTGGTGGGAGAACATCAGTCCCTCATACTGTTGAGGGGTTCCCAAATGCATTTCCACGTTGTCGATGTATTCCAATACATCAGCAGGCTTAAGTGGGCTGTATGTCTTTTCGTAGAACTCCACGGGGAATCTTTCAAAGATGTCCAGGTTGTGGGACTCGTCATCTATCTCTTCAGGGTCGATTCTTGAAGATAAAACTAAAGGAGCATCCATACTTCCTCCTCTAGTGTTTGGTAAGTATGTTTTTGAAAAGTTAATCAAAGCATCTAGAAGCAGCATTACCGCATCCTCGTCACTGTCACAGTTTCTACGTTTAGCGGAATGGAAGTAAGGGTGAGCGTAACATCCTAAAGCCTTGGTGAAACCGACGATTCTTCCAAGCACTCCTGCAGATGTGTGCGGCGCAAGGCCTGCAACAAGGTGCCCAATCAAATCGCTTTTCTCCTTAACATTGTAGAACGGCTCCATGTCATAGTATCGGGTAAGTTCATCATCGATAAATTGGGCTGTACGGAGCAGATATTCGCCGCAATTGTCTGAAATAACGATATCTTGAACTCTAAGCTCAATGATTTGATCTTCATTTTCAATAGGGTTTCCGTAACAATCCTTCTCATAGCCCATCTCATGCAATTTCTCGACTGTGACTCCAATTTCTCTTGGTATGAAGTGAGTCAACGGTAAGTCGGTTGAATCGTGGCGTATTGTTCCATCTTTGAATGTGAAAACTTCATGTTTTGCCCTAAGTATTCCCTTTTCAAGAGGTTCCGGTAATTTGGACTCGGAAATCATTCCAACTACACCTTTCACCTCATCAACCCTTCTGACCTTGACGTTGTCAGATGCCTTTTTAAGCATGGCAGCAAGAGGAATGCTTTTGTTTGCAGGTTTTCCCATTTCAGTCGGATGTCCGCATTTAGGACAAAGTGAACCGAATGAGCTTATTCCACATTCTGGATTGGTACATTTTCGTCTTGAAATTTCAACCTTGATGCTTCCTTTTTTAGCTGCAGTAGCAACCAGTCTTCTTGCCCCACCGTTGTTTCCGATAGGAATCAATCCATGAGGAGCAGGTCTCATCAGTCTTTCTTTTGACTTTTCAGGTCTACCTACACGGGTTCCGATGTATGCAGGTGCCTTATTGATAATCTTGACTGGAGATACCTCATTTACAGCTTCAAGGGTTGTTTTCATCTCAGGCAACCTTTTTGATAATGTCACAAGCAATGCGTAGGAGTGATCTTTGTCTATGATTATTTTGCCGTCACGGACAATATGCGGTACTCCAATAACCTCCAAGACCCTTTTAGGGTATGACAAATCTAATTTGATTCCTTCATCTTGATTATAAGTTGATTTTGATGCCTCAAGCAAATCATATAATTCATTTAAATCGTTGATTGTCACGTCATTATAGCAATATGTGTATTTAGGGTGAAGAGGAATGTCATATTCCTTTGATAGTTTGAAAGCTTCAATTGAAGGGAGATAATCGTATTCGAGTGCATGCAAGTCCAAATCGGTGTTGTCCTTGTCGAACTTTTCGCTTCTCATTAACAATTGAATCCACCATTCCTCAACCCATCCTGATGGGTACAGTGGCTGGTTGTTTCTTAAAAACTCACCGAATGCGACAAGCATGTCTCCTAGGAATAATATTTCTACAACATCCTTTTTGACTTCACGAGCCTTACGGACTGAATCAACGACAACCACATCACCGTTTTTAAGCTTAACCACAGGGCCTTCAATTGAATCCACCGGAACAACACAGTTACCTTTGCCGGGATATTCAATCTTCAATTGGGTTCCAACAGCCAAAAACTCAAGCAATGCCATTGTTGCAGGGTGAACTCCCATTGTAGCGAGACCTGTGTTACGTGACCTTCCATATCTCAATCTGAATGCTCCCTTTTCGGAAGGGTATCCTAAAATAGGCCTTCCTCCAATGATGTCCTGGATGTATTTAGGTTCGCTGACGACATCTGAGTCATCTCCATCATCTGAAGTGTCGCTCTTCTTAGGCTTTGAGTATTCCTCGAGCCAATCCCAGTCAAGGCCTAACTTATTTGAAATCTTTTTGATCTTTTTGGATTTCTGGATAACTCCCTCTACCATAGCAAGCAATGCTCCACCACGGATATTGTTTGTCTCGACACGTTCCAAATCCCTGTGGGACACTTCCACTTGGTCTGTCTGTTCTCCTGAAACTTCCACGGGAATGTGATTTGCTGCAAATCTCACTTCTTCTGGTGTTGGTGAGTACTGTAAATTTGTAACTTCTGATTCGTATAGCTCCACTTCTTCCACGTATCTTTCGATTTCGTCTTCAATAGGCTTGAACTCGTCAATGTTAATTGCACGTCTGATTTTGTCTCCTAAAAGTACTGCAAGTGCTGCAGCAGTACCCCCTGCACTTCTAATCGGTCCTGCAAAATAAACTCCAATGTATTTTGTTCCATCAAAGTTATTTTTAATCTTAACGTCTGAAATACCCTCAAGGGGTGCTGCTACAACCCCTTCGGTAAGAATCGCAAGAGCGGTCCTAAGACCTTGGTCACATCTTTGCTCCTCATTCCAGTTTGCCTTTTCGCCGGTTAGTGCGAAGGTTCCGTCTGCAATTTCAGCTGCGATTTCAAAAGCAACGGACTCCCTATCCATATCTTTCTCTAATTCCTTAATACGTTTTGCAACACCTTCGGGACCTACAAGCCCTTCTACTCTTTCCGCTAAATCCTTTGCAAGAGGAACTTCGGTTTTTGTTTCAACATCAAAACCCTTTGACCTTGCCTCATTAGCTATATCGTATAGGTGATTGGTTTCAGCTTCTAATCTATCAAAATAATCCATGGTATCGCCATAAGTTACAAAATTAATTTAGTATATAATCTATTGTTTTTCATAATATTAATAATATTTGATAGGCTAAATTTTCATAAATACTTAAATATTCTAAAATTTAAATTTAAGAGTGTAACTTGTAGTCGAATTAATATATTAATATTGCTATTATGGTGATTTTAATGTCAAATGATAAACCAATAAACGCCATGTACGGCGGTAAAATCAAATTGGATTTGGATAAACTCAAAAATAAGTCTAAAAGTAAAACAGAAGAAGAACCAGTAGTTGAAAAAATAGCTGACGAGCCTGTTGCAAAACAAGTTCCTGAACCAGTTGTTGAAAAAGAAGAAGTAGTTGAAGAACCTGTTGAAGAGGTTGTTGAGGAACCTGTAGTTGAAGAATCTGCAGAAGAAATTGCTGTTGAGCCGGTGGAAGAATCCGTAGAGGAAGAACCTGCTGAAGAGGTTGTTGAAGAGTCTGCAGAGGAAGTTGTTGAAGAAGTTAAAGCGCCTGTAGAAGATAAACCTAAGGCCTCTAAAAAAGCAAGCTCCAAAAAGGTTGATGACTTGAAAAAGAAATTGGACGATAAGGACAAAAAGTTGTCAAACCAATCCAGTGAATTAAACTACTTGACTAACAAGGTAATTCCAAAACTCAAAAAGGAAAATGCAGAACTCAAACGCCTTAAGAATGAATTGACTGATGCTCTTGAAAAAACCTCAAGAAAATACTTTGATCAATTGGATATCAATGCGGATTTAAGCAACACCATTGGAAAAATAGGTGCGGAAAATGCTGTTAACAAGGTAAGGGCAGACAAGTTAGAATCCCAAATGGATTCAGTTAAGGACGATTTGGAATCTAAAGTTTCCGAGTTACAAGATAAACTTGACAAAACTGACGTCGACAAATTTAAAAATGAAAACTCTAAGTTAACCAGTGAAGTCAACGATTTAAAAGACAAGTTATCATCTGCAAGAAAAGAAAACATATCACTTTCCAGTGAAGTTGACGAATTAAGAGCAGAAATTATTGACTTAGGCAACTATAAGGAAGAAGTTGACGCTAAAAGCAAAAAAGAGGTTAACTCATTAAAAGAAGAGATTTCTTCACTTAAAACTCAACTCAAAGTTAAGGAAAGCAGTTATGATAAATTGTCTAATGAATCAAGCAAAACCATTTCTGATTTAAGAAAACAAGTGGCAAAACTTGAAGAGTCATTAGAAAAACAATCCAGTAAAGGATTATTTAACAGATTTAAATAGATGAATCATTCATCTATTAACTTATTTTTTTTATGAATTCCGATAATTATTATATGGATGAGGCCATTAAGGAGGCAGAAATATCTTTACGTGAAGGTGGCATCCCAATAGGTGCCGTTCTCGTTAAGGATGGGGAAATAATTTCAAGAGGACATAACCGTCTGATTCAAAATGATTCGGTGGTGTTGCATGCGGAAATGGATGCAATTGAAAATGCAGGTCGTCTTAATTATGAAGATTATATAAAATGCACCCTATATACAACATTGTCCCCTTGTCCAATGTGTTCAGGTGCTGTAATATTGTATAATATACCTAGAGTCGTGATAGGTGAAAACACAACATTAATGGGTGCTGAAAACCTACTTAAATGTAATGATGTGGAAGTGAAAGTACTAAATGATATTAAATGCAGGGATTTGTTTTTACAATTCAGCTGCAACAATTCCGAAATCTGGGATGAGGAACTTAAAAAAGTGGGAAATACAACTGAGGTGAAATGATGGAAATAATAGTAACAGATGAAAGGGATGAAAGATTTAAGGAAATGTGTTCATCTTTTGGTTGTGACATAACCGATCCTCAGGTGGTTCTGCTTCTAAACAGTTTCGGAAAGATTGTAGGTTGCACTAGTTTTAAGGTGTACGATTTGGAATCTGCTGAAATAACAACACTATTTTTAAACTCATACGAAAATCGTGAGAAGATTTCCTATAAACTAATAAGGCAGCTTGAAAAGATAGCCATGGATTATGAATTCAAAAGCGTCGTGGTTAGCTTTGACAGCCGTGAGGATATTCTCATCGAGGTTTTTGAAAAATTAGATTATCAGTTTGTAGATGACCTTTTAATGAAAAAGGAATTTAAAAGTTTAATTTAAAAAAAGAAAAATTAAAAAGATTAAGCTTCTTTTCTTAATCTTTTAACAACAAAGTCTTTATCCAAACTTAATAAGAATGATGCTGCTCTTGGGCCTTGTTTTTGACCGAGAATCATTTTATAAATAGCTTGGAAACCTTTTTGTGGTTTTAATTCTTGAGCTTCTAGGATTTCATACATTGCATCGTGCAATGCAGCCGCATCTGTGAACTCGGTGGTTTCCATTAAATCTGCCAAGTCAGCCAAGAACTTGTCTTGCTCTGGAGTCAATGGTAATTTTGGTATGCTTTTCTCTTGCACTTGGAATTTAACGAATTTAGGTGCATAGGTTTCCAACCAGTAAATTACGTTGTCAACTCTTTCTCTGTATTGGGCCAATTCAGTTTCGGTCAAGTCACCGAATTCTTTATCTTTGAAGCTTTTGGTTAATTGTGAGTTTCTTTTAAGGATATCAAATATTTTTTCTAAGTCGTCACCAGCTATTTGGTAAGCGTTAACCAAGAATCTGAAAGGTGGTCTGAAAGGCAAAGGACTTCCAGGTTCCATTTGGACGATTTCATAGATTTCCTTGAATTTTTTACCTTCTTTTTCAGATGGTGCTTCAACTTCATCATAAAATACTTTTTCAACGGTATCGAATTGGTCGATAAAGTCTAAGAAGGGCATTTTTGGTGAGAAGTCTTTTGCTTTCATTGGTTTTGATCTGAACAGGTAGTAATGAAGACTTTCTGCAGGTCCGATTTTGAGCCATTCTTCAGGAGCGAAGAAAACTCCATGGGATTTACTCATTGCTTCACCGTCAAGGGTAATCCATTCGTATGGCACTGGGTATGGTGCAGGATAATCGAAGATTTTCTCTGAAATCACGCTACTTACATCGTATGATCCTCCACTTGCTGCATGGTCTTTTCCGAAAGGTTCGCATGTGGTACCGAAGATTTTCCATCTAGCTGCCCATTCTACTCTCCATGTGAGCTTACCGTTTCCGGATTTAATATCCATTTCACCATCATGTCCGCATTCACATCTGTATTTGATGATGTCTCCGTCGTAATCGTAAGCGTAAGTTGTATTTACACGTCCACATTCGTCACAAATAGGATTGTATGGTAACCAATCATCTGCTAAAGGTTCTCTTCTGTATTGGTTGAAGATTTCCTTGATTTCATCCACTCTTTCAAGGGAAGTTCTAATATAGTCATTATAAACTCCGCTTTTGTACATTTCAAAACCGGATTTGGTTTCCATTTCAATGCCGTAATCGTCCATGACTGAAAGTAACGGTTTTTCAAAGTGTTCCACAAAGTTTGCACAGCAACCGTCTGGGCATGGAATCATTGAGTATGGCATTCCTAAGTATTTGTCGTAAGATTCAGGTAATGGATATGGGACTTTCCTGAGTGGATCGTGGTCATCTGCAATCCATATAGTTTTAGCTTTCTTTCCCATTTCCCTTAATTTTTTTCCAATTCCGTTAGCTACAAATATGTCGCATGAGTTTCCAATGTGAATAGAACCTGAAATAGAGGTTCCACTTGCAATAACATGCTCTTCTGTGTCTCTTTTAGCTAGTTCAATAGCTACATTTTCAATCCAATGTGTCATCTGTATTCTCCATTATAATAATAAAAATAAGTTTTATAATAAAATAATCTTTGTTTTTTGTAATATAAAAATATTATTTAATTAAGGGCAATTTTTGAGGAATCTATAATTTTGTCAATGGCATCTAGGAAATCTTTGGTAATTACCTTTTTCCTAGCTGATCTTATTGCAAACATTCCTGCCTCGGTACAAACCGCCTTTAGGTCGGCTCCTGAAAATCCTTCGGTGATTTCACTTATTTTATCAAAGTCTATTTCCTTGTCAATCTTCATGCGTTTTGTGTGAATTTCAAGAATGTGTTTTCTTCCATTTTTTGAAGGGTTCGGCACTTCAATGGTTCTGTCAAATCTGCCTGGCCTGAGAAGGGCATCATCAAGTATGTCCGGACGGTTTGTTGCTCCGATTATTCCAATGTCTCCCCGTGAGTCGAATCCATCAAGTTCTGCAAGCAGTTGCATTAATGTGCGCTGCACTTCACGGTCTGCCCCGCTTGTGTCTCCCATCCTTTTTGTTCCTATTGCATCTATCTCGTCGATGAATATTATTGCAGGGGTCTTTTCACGGGCCAATTCGAACACTTCTCTTACGTAACGTGAACCTTCACCTAGGTATTTGTTTACAAATTCCGAAGCGACAAGCTTTATGAAACGTGCATTTGTCTCATTTGCCACTGCTTTTGCAAGCAATGTCTTACCGGTTCCCGGTGGACCGTATAGGAGTATTCCTTTTGGAGGATCTATTCCGATTTCCTCGAATACTTCCGGGTGCTTAATAGGCAGTTCCACGGTTTCCCTTAACTCCACAATCTGATATTTCAATCCTCCAATATCGTCATATGTGATGTTTGGACGTTCCTCGATTTCCATTGCAGTTATGTTCTCATCTTTCTTTTTTGGAAAGACATTGACAACAGTCAATGTGTTCTGGTTGAGGGCCACCCTTGCTCCAGGCTCAAGGTGTTCGGTGTTGATTGACTTTGGATAGGTTACAAGAAACTCGTGGCCGACATTGCCCTTGATTCCCACCTGGTTGTCATCAAAGACTTCAGTGATTGTCGCAAGAATCAGTGGATTTTTCTTGAATGACTTGATTTCACCTTTCAGCTCTTTAATCTTTCCTTCCAGTTGGCGATTGCTGACGTTTGATTTTAATTGCTCGCCTTCAAGCTTTCTAAGTTTTTCCATTAATTCATCTTTAGTTTTTTGGTTTTGTTCTTGTAAAGATTCAATTGTATCAATCAGTTCTTCCTTTGAAGCGTCCTGAATGGATTCCATAACTATCACCTTGATATTGATTTGTTGGAGATAATTCTTATTTTGTGGTTTTGTTAAAAAATAGTTGGTGGTGTTTTAAAAAATTAAAAAGATAAATCATGTTGATTTATCTCTATTTGATTACAGCTTCAATAGTTTCGTTGTCTGGTGCGTTCACTTCAACGATTTTACCATCTTTGATGTATTCAAATGTTGGGGTTTGATCATCATATTTGTCTGGGTAGAAAATTCCTTTGATTCCTGCCATTGTTGCATCAATTGAGGAACCGTCACCATTAGATGTTAAATTCTCGAATTCTTTATCATCCATGAAGAATACTTTTGTAATGATGTCTTTGTCTCCATTAGTGAATGCGCATGCGGAGTATTTAGCGTTGTTTGTATCGTTAGTGTCTACTGCTAATTTTTCTTCGTTTTTATTTTCTTTAAATCCGTCAGGGATGCTTAATTCAATACCTTGAATTTTTAATTTTCCATTGTCAAAACTTATTTCGCCACCATTGGAGTTGCTGCTGTCGCTTGAGGACCAACTGAAACTCCATCCGTCATCAGCACTTACTGCACTGATGGATACACAAATTGCGAGTAAAATTACTCCTACCATTAATATTTTTTTCATTTTAATACACCTTTTTAGCATATCTAAACTAGATATGTTAATATGTATTAAAGATGTAATATATAAATCCCATTATTTTTTGGAATGCTTTTAAAAAAAGAAGGAAAATAGATAAATTAATATCTATTTGATTAAATCTGAGTCTGATTGGTCTAACCATTCGTTAACGATTTTCACCGCACAGAAGTTGCCGCACATGGTACATGTGTCCTCTTCTTCAGGAGGTCTTTGGTCTCTTTTTGCACGTGCAGCCTCTGGGAACATTGCACATTCATATTGTGCTTCCCAATCAAGTTTTTTACGAGCTTCTGCCATTGCAAGGTCTTGTGAACCGTCAACTTGGCCGGTTGCTAAGTCTCCTGCGTAAGCTCCGATTTTGGTTGCAATAACTCCTTCTCTCACGTCATCTGGGTTTGGCAATGCGAGGTGTTCTGCAGGTGTCACGTAACAGATGAAGTCTGCTCCAGCTTTTGCGGATGATGCCGCACCGATTGCAGATACTATGTGGTCATAACCTGGTGCAACGTCACATACGATAGGTCCTAACATGTAGAATGGAGCGTTTGAACACATTTTCTTTTGAATCATAACGTTTGTTGGAATCTCGTTGATTGGAATGTGTCCCGGTCCTTCTATCATACATTGTACTCCAGCTTCACGGGATCTGTCAATTAATTCTCCTAAAATGATCAATTCTTGTATTTGTGCCCTGTCTGTTGAGTCTGCAATGGATCCTGCTCTCATACCATTTGCTAAGGATAATACAACGTCATGCTCTTTTGCTATTTCTAAAACATAATCGAAGTTTTCGTATAATGGGTTTTCCTTTTCGTTTTCAACAATCCAACCGGACATGAAAGATCCTCCCCTGGATACTAAACCGGTTACACGACCTTGCCTTTTGAGTCTGGTCAAGGTTTCAATGTTGATACTACTGTGGATAGCCATAAAGTCAATACCATCTTTTGCTTGCTTTTCGATGGTTTTGAATAGGTCATCTTCATCCATGTAAATTACGGAACCGTCTCTTCTGATGCTTTCGATTGCCGCTTGGTAAACAGGAACTGATCCCACTGGTAATGGAGACATGTCGAGTACTCTTCTTCTGATTACATCCAAGTCTCCTCCAATACTGAGTTCCATCAAACAGTCTGCACCGTTATCGATTGCAATTTGTGCTTTTAAGACCTCTTCATCGAAGTCAACGATATCGGTTGAGGTTCCAACAGTAGCGTTTACTTTTGTTCTAAGTCCTGCACCAATACCTGATGCTTCAATGTCTCTGTTTACATTGCTTGGTATTACAATGGTACCTTCAGCTACTGATTTTAATATAAAGTCTTCTGAAACATTTTCTATTTCTGCCACATGTTTCATTTCATCTGTCAATATTCCTTTTTTTGCATCACTTATTTGAGTCATAATTTCCCTCAATCATAATTTAAAACAGTCAAATTCATTTTAATAATTTCTCATATCAAATTGATAATGATGTATATTTATTTAATACTATTTAAATTAGTAGGATAAACTTCGATTCAAAGTATTTTGACAAAAATAAAGTAATTTTTAAAAATAGTAATTTTTAATCAGATATAACAATAATAAAGAAATATTGAGAAAAATAAAGTAAAGTTGAAAAAAGAATAAATCTAATAGAATTCATTCATTTTTTCAAATGCTTCATCGAAAGTTGGCATATTTGTTTGACAACCTTGATGGGCTATAATAAATGATGAAACTGTTGATGCGAATTTAGCGGACTCTTCAAGTGATTCTCCATTCAAGAACCTTGATAAGAATCCTGCCCTGTATGAATCTCCGGCTCCAGTTGGGTCAATAGCTTCAGTAGGAATTGCATCAATCTTGATTTTTTCTTCATTTGAATAAATTTCACAACCGTTAGCTCCACAGGTTTTTACAATGATTTTAGGTCCCATGTTCCTTAAACCGGTCAAGTCAACTTCAAGAGCGTCTAAAATCCTTTCAATTTCATGATGGTTACCGAACAAGATGGTTGTATTTTCAATGACATCAATCAATTTTTTGGTGTCATACATTCCAAGGTCTTGACCGGGGTCGAATGAAACAAGCAAGTCTTGGTCTTTTGCTTCCTGGGAACATTTCCAATTGAATTCAGGGTCACCAGTAGCTAAATGAACAGCTTCAGTATTTTCAATAGCTTTTGTTGGAATTTTACTGTTTGCAAATTCTTTAGCTGCTCCCCAATAGAAGTAACTGATTTGATCGTCATTGTCATCGGTCAAAACAAATGCGGTAGGAGTCTCTTCACCTGGAACGAAAATTAATGATTCGGTGTCCACGCCCAAGTTTTGCATGTTTTCATAATATTCGGTTCTTTTAAAATCTCCACCAACAGCGGAAACCAATGAAGTTTTTAAACCTAATTTTGCTCCAACGCAAGCCACATTAGCTGCAGCACCACCATTAAAGGTTTTCATATTGGTTATTGGTGCTGAAAAGTTAGCTTTTGGGAATTCAGGTACTCTAATAATGTAATCATGAGCAGAGTGACCAATTGCTAGTAAATCTCTGTTTTTTGCCATAATATCGCCTTTAAATATTTCAATTTTATATTGGTTTTTATCATTATTTAATGTTTTGAAAGTTCATATTGGTGATAATATGAAAATTCAAAAGTGCACTTCTGTGCAAATATGAGTGATGGTACTTAATATATAATAATATTAATAATCATTTTTTCCAAGAGCATTTGAAAAGTATTATCCCATTGGTGTGAAGCCCTGTTTTTCAATCAATTCATGAGCATCATTAAGTAAAAACCTGACAAATTCATTGACTTCAGGTTTATCTTCGTTAACTTTTACAATACTGATTACATGTTGAGTATCGTACTTCAACAGTTCATTTCCTTTGAAGTAACTTGCATTCAGGAATGTATAAAGATTTTTTGAGTTTCTAACTAATTTGAACGCATCAAATTGGGATTTCACATTTTCCTTGATGTTGTACTCGATATCATAATGCTTAAGGCTGGTCCATGCAAGCCTTTGGGCTGATCCATTTACATTTACAAAGTCCAGTCCCTCTAAGTCTGAAATGCTATCTATTTTTTTAGAATTCTGGCTTGAGACCAAAACAAGATAATCATAGGCTATTGGAATGAAATTTATGTCTCTTTCATATGCAATCAAAGGGTCATCCAGTGTCAGGATATCCACAGCTCCTCTTTTTGCAAGTTCAAAAGCATCCTCGTCGCTGCTGCTGTAAATATTTGTATTGAATGGTGTGTCGATGCTTTCTAAAAGCCCAGTGCTGATATGTCCCCCAACTATGTTTAAATCGGATGTCTTTTCAATTTGAATGAGATATTTCTTAAATTCCTCAAGTAGGCTTTGACCCTCTTGAGTCAATAAAGTTCCGTTGCCCGCCTTTTGTCTAATTTTAACACCTAATTTGTCTTCTGCTTTAAGTAATCTTCTATTAAAAACAGTATGTGAAATACCTAACTCTTTTGCAGATTTTCGTTGGGAATTAGTTCGAGATAATGATTCTAAACTTTGGTATAGTTTATAGTCATAAATTTCACCATTTATCTCTAAACTGATTAAACCATTACTTTCAAATTTCATTAATTATAAATAAAATTGTAATCATAATTAATAATATCGATTTATAGGTTAGATAAAAATGGAAATAATGAAAACCTCTATTCATGCTATATTGGATAACATAAAAAGTGCAGAAGACTATTTGGATGAAGAAGCTATTGAAAAATTTGAAGACATAATTATTGAATCTAAAAACATCTTTGTTACTGGAGCGGGAAGATCAGGCCTTGCTGCAAAAGCATTTGCAATGAGATTAATGCATTTAGGTTTAAGTGCTTATGTGGTTGGTGAAACCATATCCCCTGCAATTTATGAAGATGATTGTATTATAGCTATTTCAGGTTCTGGAGAAACTAATACTATTGTTTCTGCTGCTAAAATCGCAAAAAATAGAGGGTCTAAAGTTTTAGCTTTAACTTCTTATCCTGAATCTACCTTAGGTCAATTATGTGACAGTTATATTCTTGTTAAAGGAAGAACTAAAAAAGAAGTAGACGATGAAAATTATATCAAACGTCAAATACATGGTAATTATACTTCATTAACTCCATTAGGTACTGCTTTTGAATTGACCACTTTAGTGTTCTTGGATGCTATCGTTTCAGAATTGATGGAAAAGATGCATCAAACTGAAAGTGACTTAAAGGCAAGACACACTGTTTTAGAGTAATTTCAGTCAAAAATTACTCTGTTCTGATTATTATATATATTACAGCGTTGGCCTCTTAGGAATCCAACCAAAGTAATATTTCCTTTTTTTGCAATATTATATCCTGAATTGGCGGGAGCTGCGTTTGATGCCAATATTGGAACGCCTGCCCTTGTCATCTTGATCACCATGTCTGCGGGCATCCTTCCGCTGTATATCACATATGAATTTTTCAGGTCAAAATTATTTAGAATTCCATATCCGATCACCTTGTCGACTGCAACGTGACGGCTTACATCTTCTTTTACTACAAATTGGCCGTCATATACAATTCCTGCAACGTGTGTGCCTCCTGTTGCCTGCCATATTTCAGCATTGTTTTTCAGCTCTTCAATGCGGTCAATCAGTTCATGAACATTCACCTGAAAATCGGATTCGACTGGATTGACATCCTTAATCTTGCTTCTCCATCCTCCCGCTGAGTCTGAACAAAGCACTGTTTCGTTTGTTTTAAGCAAGGTGTCATCGATTTCAACATTGATTTGAGGTCCGTCGATTTCAATCTTTTTGATGTCATCCAATGATTTCACCATGTTCTCGTTGAATAGGTATCCCACTGCAAACTCCTTGAGTGAATCCTCGATTGCAGATAAGCTACGTGATATGTTTCCGTTGATGGTTAATGTGATTGTTTCATCCTTTACGACTTTTTCCCTGACGTTTTCGACGTTATCATTTTTGAAGTTTATTGCATCTATTTCTTCTATTTTCATGAAAGTCCCCCTAATATATAATAAATTATTATTTATCATGTTAATTAACTTATCAGATTTGACTTTTTTCGATTATCAAATATAATTACATTCGTTGATTCTTGTAGATATTAAATTTAATATTCCATCTTTTTTTGATAATATTTCAAATATTTTTTTTTAAAAACTGGTATAATTTATTTTTAGGTTAAATTTTTTTGTAATAGTTACTTCGATTTTTAATTTTTAATTTTTATAAAATTTGAATTGATGTGAATTTTAGGCATTTTTAGTCCACAAAACACCGATATTAATATTCTTTCACATAGATATTTTTTTTAAATATTTCCTAAAATAAGAATCCTACTATTTAATTTCATAAATCTGACGATTTTCACATTGAAAATAAAAAAATTACTTATTAATTATTGAAATTTAGTTAAAAAAAGAAGTTTTACACGATGTGTACTTAATCCATCATGATTTATCATTATGTTTAATTTTATTCCTTTGTACTATTTAAATATTTCTTTTAGGTTCTAATGACAAACCCTTTTTATATATAACAATCAAATATAGTATCATAATACTCTTTGAACTAAATTGTGGGATTCATTAGTATTATAAAAAATAAATAAAAAGGGAATAAAAGAGGTTGATAATATGAGTTCATCTTTTAAAAGTCCAGTAGACACGGCGAAAGCGATTTCCGCAACTGCTGGTTCAAAAAACTCTGCAAATATTGTTAATGTAATATTACTCTCCTTCTTAGCAGGAGCATATATTGCATTTGGTGGTTTATTAGCTGTCGTAGCTAGTGCTGGTATGTTAAAAGCTGGCGCACCATTAGGTTTAGAAAAATTCGTATTCGGTGCAGTGTTCCCTGTAGGTTTGATCATTGTGGTTCTCGCAGGATCAGAACTCTTCACTGGTAACGTAATGTTCATGACCCTCGGTGTTTTAGACGGTTCCGCATCTGTTGGCGGTCTCGCTAAAAACTGGGTAATAAGTTGGATTTTCAACTTTGTAGGTGCATTATTCGTTGCATACGTTCTCGCATACATGGGAGGTATTACTCCTACTGACGCATCCGCACCAGCTTATGCTATTTCTGCAAAAGCTATTGCTGTAGCTGAAGGTAAAGTAACCATGCCTTTCACCGTAGCTATGATCAAGGCTATCGGTTGTAACTGGCTTGTATGTTTAGCTGTATGGTTAGCTAACGCATCAGATGATATCATTGGTAAAATCGTTGGTATTTGGTTCCCAATTATGGCTTTCGTAACCATAGGATTTGAGCACAGTGTTGCAAACATGTTCTTCATACCATTAGGTATGTTCTTAGGTGCAAAAGGCGTAACTTGGAGTACTATTATTGTTAACAACTTAGTACCTGTTACTATTGGTAACATCATTGGTGGAGCAGTCTTCGTAGCATGTATCTACTGGTACACCTACTTAAAAGACTAAGCTAGTAAATTCATAAGAAGCTTTTAAAGCTTCTTTTTTTATTTATTTAAAAAATAATATATTATTTTGGAGATTATAAAATGGTTGAAATTAAATATGTACCAACTATCTGTCCGTACTGTGGTACTGGTTGTGGACTCAACTTTGTAGTCAAAGACGGCAAAATCGTTGGTGTAGAACCTTTAAAAAGACACCCTGTAAACGAGGGTAAAGTATGTCCAAAAGGAAACTTTGGATACCAATTTATTAATAGGGAAGACAGATTAACTACTCCTTTAATAAAAGAAAACGGTGAATTCAGAGAAGCTTCTTGGGATGAAGCATTAGACTTAGTTGCTAACAAACTCAAAGAAGTATCTGACGAAGATCCAAACAAAGTTGGATTCTACGCATGTGCTCGTTCACCTAACGAAAACATTTACATTACTCAAAAATTAGCAAGAGTAGCTTGTGGTACTCAAAACGTAGACCACTGTGCACGTATTTGTCACGGTCCTACTGTAGCAGGTTTAGCTACCACTTTCGGTTCCGGTGCTATGACCAACGGATTCGACAGTATTAAAGAAGCTGACTACATCTTCTGTATTGGATCAAACAACATGGAAGCACACCCATTATTTGGACGTAAATTAATCCAAGCTAAACAAAACGGTGCTAAATTAGTTGTATTAGACCCAAGATTCACTCCTACCGCTAAAATCGCAGACGAATATGTTCAATTTGAAACTGGTACTGACGTAGCTTTAATGAACGCTATGATTAAAGTCATCATCGACAAAGACTTACAAGATGATGAGTTTATTGCAAACAGAACCAAAGGTTTCGAAGAAATGAAAGAAACCGTACAAAAATACACTTTAGACATGGCTTCCGAAATTACCGGAATCAAACCTGAAGTAATTGAACACTTAGCTGTAGAATACGCATCTGCTGACAAAGCAGCTATCGTATACTCATTAGGTATTACCGAACACTCTCACGGTGCAGATAACGTAATGTCCACTGCAAACCTCGCAATGTTAACTGGTAACATTGGTAGACAAGGTACTGGTGTAAACCCATTAAGAGGACAAAACAACGTACAAGGTGCTTGTGATATGGGTGCATTACCTTCCGATTACGTAGGTTACAGAAAAGTTAAAGACCCAGAAACCACCGCATGGTTCAACGACTACTACAGTGGAGAAGGTTACGAAGTTAACTTACCAACCACTCCTGGTTTAACCTTAGTAGAAATGATGAACGCTGCTCACGCTGGTGACTTAAAAGTATTATACATCCACGGGGAAGACCCAGTTCTCTCTGATGCAGACGTAGCACACACAAAAGAAGCACTTGCAAACTTAGAAATGTTAGTTGTACAAGAATGTTTCTTAACCGACACTGCACAATGTGCTGATGTTGTATTACCTGCAGCAGGTTGGGGTGAACAAGAAGGTACCTTCACCAGTGGTGAAAGAAGAGTACAATGCTTACACAAAGCACAAGAACCTCCTGAAGGCGCAATGTTAGATTGGAAGATTATGGAAGAAATCGCTGTTAGAATGGGCGTACCAAGACCATTATTCCACTACGAATCTGCTGAAGAAATCTTCGATGAAATCAGAGAATGTGCTCCTATCATGGCAGGTATGAACCGTGAAAGATTAGACACTCCTGAAGCGCTTCACTGGCCTTGTCCTTCCGAAGATGACCCATGTCAACCATTAATGCACAAAGAAAAATTCGCACACCCTGATGGTTTAGGTGTCTTCCAAGCATTAGAACACAAAGGACCTGTTGAAACCGTAGATGAAGAATACCCATTATTATTAACTACTACAAGGATCTTGTTCCACTACCACGCAGCAATGACCAGAAGATGTGAAACCTTAAACAACGAAGTTAAAACCGGTTTCATTGAAATCAACACTAAAGATGCTGAAGCTAGAGGAATTATCAACGGTGAAGTAGTAAAAGCTTACTCCAGAAGAGGAGAAATCGCAATCCCTGCTCGTGTAACTGATGACATCAGAGAAGGTATTGTAAACATTCCAATGCACTTCGTAGAATGTGCTGCTAACGTATTAACCAACTCCGATTCTTTCGACCCTAAATCTAAAATGGTTGAATTAAAAGCTTGTGCTATTAACGTAGAAAAACTCCCTGAAGTAGTAGAAATGAAAGGCGAAGTTTACAAAGAAGGTACTGACACTGAAATTAAAGCAGAAGACATGTCAACTACCACTTTGACTGTAGGTAAATAAGGAGTAGATTTAAATGAGCGCAAAAATTAATGATATGTACTACGCATACTCTGCTATTGAAGATATCAAAGAAAAAGGAGAGTACGGTGGAGTCGTTACCACTATCATGAAATACTTATTAGAAGAAGGTATTGTTGACGGTGTCGTTGGTGTAACCCAAGGTCACGATATTTATGATGGTGTACCAACTCTCATCACTGACCCTGCTGATGTAATCAAAACCGCAGGTTCCATTCACTGTGGTACCTTAAACATTGCTAAATTTGTATCCAAATACTTAGATGGTGCAAGATACATGAAACTTGCTGTTGCATGTAAACCATGTGATGCAATGACCATCCGTGAATTAATGAAAAAAGGTAAAATCATCGAAGATAACGTTATCATGATCGGTGTAAACTGTGGTGGAACTATGTCACCTGTTCCAACCATGAACATGATTAGAGATGTATACGAATTAGATCCTAAAGATGTTATCAAAGAAGAAATCGCAAAAGGTAAACTCATCATGGAAACAGCTGATGGTGAAAAAGGTTTCAAAATCGATGAATTAGAAGAACAAGGTATGGGAAGAAGAGAAAACTGTCAAAGATGTAATCTCAAAATCCCTTCCAACGCTGACTTAGCTTTAGGTAACTGGGGAGTTATCGGAGAATTAGCTGGTAAAGCTACTTTTGTTGAAGTATTCTCAGACAAAGGTGCAGACGTATTAGACAAAGTTATTGAAGCTGGTTTAATCGAAACTGCTGAACCTATCGAAAAAGGTGTAAAAATCAGAGAAAACATCAACAACTTCATGCTTAAAGAATCCCAAGCTAAAAAAGAAGTTGATTACGCAGGTACTACTGGAGACATCATTGACGTATTCTACCAATACGAAGACGAATTCTCCAAATGTATGAAATGTTACGGTTGTCGTGAAGCATGTCCATTATGTTTCTGTGAAGACTGCTGTCTCGAAGCTGAAGGTCCTGAATGGGTACCTGGTGGATACACTCCTGCAGCTCCATTCTTCCACTTAACACGTTTAGTACACATGGTTGACGCATGTACCAACTGTGGACAATGTTCCGAAGTATGTCCATGTGAAATCCCTGTAGCTAAAGTATGGAGTACCGTAAACAACAAAGTAAGAGAAATCTACGGATACGTCCCAGGTATGGGTAGTGACGAACCACTTCCATTCACTGACCATGTATCCAAAGCTAAATGGTTATAAGGATTCTTTCCTTATTTCCAACTTTTTCTTTTTTTTGAGATGTTAAATTAACACTGTTATATTTTCAATTAAAAAAATAATAATTAGGAATTAAACGGTTCACGTTTATTGATTCCATTTATGAAAATTTCTTCCAGTTCATCCTCACTTGCGCCAGATCGGACATGTGAAATCAGCTCGACAAGATTGTCGTTTCTAAGCAGGCATGGTTTGATTTTACCGTCAGGTGTTATTCTCAATCTGGAACAGTTTGCGCAGAATTTAGCATTATCAACAGGCTTAACTACCTCGATTTCTCCACCGTCAATGTAATATTTTTTACGGCCTTGCATAAATTCACGTTCTCGCACGTCATCAGCTATATCAGCCAGCTCTTTTTCGATATCGTCTAGCTTGTAGTGATAGTCCACACTGAACTTGTCGTCATCGCAGTTTTCACTTTCAATCAATTCAATCAGCTGAAGCACAATGTCGTTTTCCTTACAGAATTCGAACATGTCATCAATTTCGTCCTGGTTGATGTCCTTCATTATGACCATGTTAATCTTTACAGGGTACAATCCTACTTCAACAGCTTTAAGGATTCCTCTTTTGGCATCTTCAAGATAGTCCTTTTTGGTGATGAATTCAAATGTTTCCCTGTTGAGTGTGTCCAGGCTGACGTTAACTCTGTCAAGTCCTGCATCCTTTAGCTCCTGAGCATATTTTTCCAAGAGAATTCCGTTGGTTGTCATTGAAATGTCCTTAAACTCAAGGCTTGCGATTTTTTCAACAATCTCCACAATGTCCTTTTTGAGCAATGGCTCTCCACCGGACAGTCTGATTTTTCTCACACCAATCTTCTTGGCTATTTTACATATTGTATATAGCTCGTCTGCGGTCATTTCATCCTTTGATTTGACCATTCCGTCATGGTGGCAGTATAGGCAGTTAACGTTACATCTGTTTGTCAATGTGATTCTTAGTGAAAGAATCGGTCTTTCATATTTGTCTTTTACAACGTTTTCTAGCATGTTATCATTCTTCCACTTTAATTCTTATCTCATGTATCTCTTCATCAATCTTCAACGTGTTGATTGTTGCAAAAATTGTTTCCTTTAGGATTCCCTGGGTGAATTCATTAATCTCAACATCATTGCCGTTTGTCTTGAGTGCAATGTCGGCATTGACCAGTTCATTGTTCTCGATATTCTTAATCTCGATATCTATCAGCTTGACATCATCTTCTGTCTTGAGGGCATTGATCATTCCCTTTATGGAATTTGAAACGATGTTTCGTGTGAAGTGATTAATCAGAATCGCCTTGTTATTGATGAATATTTCACAATCAGCATCTATTGGGTTTTTAGGGGAATTTTCATTAGGGATTACCAATTCTATCTTTCCAATGTCTTCGACACCGTAATCCTTAAGGTTCAGGGTGTTTATGACTCCCATCACGCTTTGCTTCAGGTAGTCGCTTACGAATCTGTTTAACCCAACGACTTTTCCATCTATTGACAGATAGCCTTGGACGTTATCTAAATCATCAACCTTTAGATTGCCGTTTCTAATCTCTGATGCGATTGTCTCGCCGTCATTGTATCCGCAATTGTTTGCAAAGAGTGTGTCAACTATGTCATGGCCTCTTTCTTCTATTAGATCTGCAAGTTCACTAATGCCTTTCTCGTCTATGGTGAATGAATCAACTTCCTTTATGGTGTATTCATCCCTCACGTTAGGTGAAGTGATGATTTTCGGATAGTTGTAGCTTTTGTATCCTTCAATGACTACAAAATCAAAGTCATCCATGTGTTTGATTAGGTACAGTATCCTGTTCAGGTCCATTTCTTGTCTTGCATTGAAAAAGGTTGTTGAACCCACACCAACTACCAGGTTTGCACCGGCCTGCTTGTGTTTCCAGGTGTCTGTATTTTCCTTGTCCATTTCTATTGAATGGTGGGAATGCTTTATTGAAGCGACATTGTATCCCCTTCGTGTCAGCTCTTCAATAACTTTCACGGTCAGTGAAGTTTTTCCGGTATTTTTTTTACCAACAATAGATACTATCTTCATTTTATAATCCCCTTATAATATTATATATCATTCGTATTAATTAAAAATTTCTAAACGGAATTATGTGTAGTTACTACACATTTTAGGTTAACCTAAACTTTTAGGTCGGTTTTTGGCATTTTTGTAATACTTTTTACTATATTTTTTATTACAAAATTGTAGTGATTTTTTTTCTTTTTTTAATATTTGAGAAGTTACAATAGTTTATTTTATCTATATTAATTGATTGGATTATTTTTTATGTAATGGGTAAGTTATATTTATTAATTTATTTCTATCTTAATTTTAATCAATTTTAGAAAAATTTTTTGTGTAGTATTCCCACAGTTATATATAAAAGTTTCTATTTAATTCTAGTAGGCAACTATATTTATATAAGAAAACATATGTGTTATCATTACACATTGGTGGTTCAAAATGCCGAAACATATTGCATCTGGTCTGAAATATTTGGCTGCGGTCAAGTTGAAAGATGCGGGTGAAAGTCATCAAACAATTGCTGACGAGCTTGGTGTTGACAGGTCTACCATATCACATTATCTGAATGGAAGAAACCTTTCTTGGAACTCAATCGATGTTGCAAGGACAATAACCGAGTTATGTCCCAAAGATTTCCTAAGGATGGCCGAGGCAATATTTGAGGAACCAGAACAGAGTCGAAAAATTGTGAATATTTGCAGAGAAAGAGATTTCGAAGTAATTATAGAAGATTCCTGTATTGGTTGCGGCTTATGTGTAAATGCATGTACAATGAAAGCTATTAAGTTAGAATCATTGCAAGCGCATGCAGACTCCATACAATGTTGCGGTTGTCAGCTATGTAGCGAGGATTGCCCAACTAATTCTATAAAAATTTTGGAGATTGAATATGATTAGAAATTTAAAAGAGGTTAAAGACAACAACTTTGACATTACAAGATCTGCTGAAGAAGTCAGAAACTTGTCTTTCAATGACCAGGTATGTTTAGGTTGTGGGATTTGTGAATCAACTTGTCCTGTTGAAGCAATTACCTTAAACGCAATTGCTGTAGACGCACGTCACAGAATCTCAAACGATGTTTACTTCAGTGGTCACGAAAAGATTGCTCAAAACTTCAAAGAAGACTTTGATGTTCAAAGAATTAGCATTGACGAAAGTAAATGTGTATTATGTGGTATGTGCTCCGGATTATGTCCTGTTGATGCATTAGTATTAACTATTGACGGCACTCCAATCAAAGAAATCGACGCATATCCTCATTACAACGCTTTCTCAGAAATTGATGATGATGAATGTATTTACTGTAAAAGATGTGAAATCGCATGTCCTCGTGATGCAATCGTTATCGAAAGAGTTTTACCAAACCGTGCTGACTTAGTAACTGGTGAAATCGACGTAGACGAAAACGAATGTATCTACTGTGGTGTATGTGAAGAATTATGTCCTGCAGAAGCAATCGTTGTTGATAAAGAAACTGGAAAAGAATCCATTGTTATCGACAAAGATGCATGTGTATACTGTTTAGTATGTAAAAAATCCTGTCCTACCAACGCTATCAAAGCAATTTGTAGAGCATGTAACTACGGTGAATATGACTTAGACGCTTCAAAAGCTGTAGTTAAAGGAAACTCCATCATTGACTCAGAACTCTGTGTATTCTGTGGCTGGTGTGAAGGAGTATGTCCAACTGACGCTGCTAAACACAAAAAACCATTCCAAGGTTCTATTGAAATCGACGATGAAAAATGTCAAGCTTGTGGAGCTTGTGTAGATATTTGTGGATGTAACGCATTAGCATTCCCTGTATCCTCAGGTCCTGGTTCCAGAATGGAACACGTAATTGCAAACAATGATTACTGTGTAAAATGTAAAGCATGTGCTAAAGCATGTCCTAACGGCGCAATTACCGTAACCAGAACTGAAATCGACCACACACCTATTAGCTCAACTACTTGGAAAGAAGCTTTAGATGCAATTAAAGATTAGGTGATTAGATGGAACTTAAAGTTAATCAAGATAATTGTTTAGGATGCGGGATTTGTGTAATTGCATGTCCTGTAAATGCTGCTATCAGTCCAGAAAACGCTGGTGGTAATGGTGCTAAGACTGAAGAAGTAATCATGATGGTTGAAAACGGATTCATCAAACTTTTCAGTCCTGAAAAATGTGAAGAATGTGGAACATGCCAAATGTTCTGTCCAGTAAATGCTATATGGTTAGAATAGGGGGATTAATTTATGCATTATGCTAATACTTATTTAGAAAAACCTGTAGTACCTGATGTAAAAATTACTGGTGAAGGAACAACTGACGTACTCAAATGTATGTTAAACACCGGATCAGATATCTACCAAGGTGCTTGTAAAAAAAGAGGATCCACCTTAAAACAAGAGTACAAAAACGCTTCAGGTACTTGTTACATGGATCCAAGAGATATGGCAAAATTAGGTGTAAACAACTGGGATACCGTACTTGTAAAAACCGACTTCGGTGAAGTAGTAGTAAACTGTGCAGTATCAAGAGATGCACCTCACGAAGGAACTGTATTCATTTGTAAAGGACCATGGGCTAACACCATTGTAAGTCACGACACTTACTGCTGTTCTGACCCTACCTACAAAGGAATCAGATGTACTGTCGAAAAAACCGACAGAAAAGTATTACTCATGGCTGACTTAATGAGATGGGTATACAAAAAATACGTTGATGAAGAAGATGACGATGTTGTTGAAAACATGGAATCTTTAGGTGAATTACCTGTTTATCACGGACGTAAATGGGAGGAGTTGATTGATCATGACTTATGAACCACCTGTAACTGATTATGATTACATTGTTGAAAATTGTACCTGTGCATTCTGTGGTTGTAACTGTGACGACTTAGACTACTTAGTTAAAGACAATCACGTAGTTGCAGTAAGACACGCATGCAGATTAGGAGCAAGTAAAATCATGGAAGATATGGACCAAAGATTACTTGTTCCAATGATTAGGGATGAAAACGGAGAACTCAAAGAAGTTGACTGGGATACCGCTTTAGACAAAGCTGCTGAATACATCGCTAATTCCATCAGACCTGTATTCTACGGATGGTCCGAAACTTCTACTGAATGTATGAAAGAAGGAGTAGCATTAGGTGAATACATCGGTGCAGTATTAGATAACCAAGCTACTATCTGTCACGGTCCTTCTCTCCAAGCTGTGCAAAACGCAGGTTACCCTATCCAAACCTTAGGAGAAGTTCAAAACAGAGCTGACATGATTGTTTACTCTGGAAGTAACGCTATGAACTCTCACCCAAGACACATGGCAAGATACGCTGTATTCTGCCGTGGATACTTCAGACAAAGAGGAAGATTCGACAGAACTGTTGTTACCATGGATCCAAAATTCTCAGATACCGCAAAATGTTCAGACAAATGGATTGGATTTGAACAAAACGGAGACTACGGTTTCTACAACGCTATCAGAGCAGTTCTCAGAGGAAAAGAATTATACCAAGACGTAATTTCTGGTATTCCTAAAGAAGACATTTACGAATTAGCAGAAGAAATGAAAAACGCTGAATTTGGTGTTCTCTTCTTCGGTTTAGGTTTAACCCACACTTTATCAAAACAAAGAAACATTGATATCGCTATTAAAATGGTACAAGACTTAAACAAATACAGTAAATGGGGTCTTACTCCAATGAGAGGTCACTTTAACGTAAACGGATTCAACATTTTCATGGCATTCGAATGTGGATTTGCTTTCGGTGTTGACTACTGTAGAGGTTACCCAAGATATATGTTAGGTGAAACCAACACTATCGATTTATTAGTAAGAAAAGAACCAGACTGTTTCATGGTTATTGCAGCTGACCCAGGTGCTCACTTCCCTAACGGAGCAAACCAACACTTAGCTGACATTCCAGTTATTCAAATCGATATCCACTGGGGTCCATCTACCGAACTCGCTGACGTAGTATTACCAGGTTCATTTATTGCTGTTGAATGTGCTGGTACCAGTTACCGTATGGATGGAGTTCCTATCTACATGAAAAAAGCAATCGACAAACCAGAAACCTGTCGTGACGACGAATGGATTGTCCGTGAATTGAAAGAAAGAGTAATGAAACTCAGAGAAGAGCCAAACGTAGCTCCAAAATATGTGCCAAATCCAAACGCACTATAAAGGTGATATAATGGAATATATTCTTAAAAATGGTATTGTCTACGACCCAGCTAACGAAGTTAACGGGGAAAAGATGGACGTCATGTTTAAAGATGGTATTATTGTAGATTCCGTTTCCGCTGATGCTAAAGTCTTAGACGTTACCGATAAAATAGTCATGCCAGCAGGTGTTGACCCTCACGCACACGTTGCAGGTCCTAAATTAGTAGTAGGAAGATTATACAGACCTGAAGATTCCAGAAGAGGTGTTACTCAAAAAACTAAAGTATTAAGATCAGAATCTGGTTTCTCCATTCCAAGTTGTCCTGCAACCGGTTACAGATACTCAAGATTAGGTTACGGTACTGTTGTAGAAGCAGCTATGCCTCCTCTTGAAGCAAAACACACTCACGAAGAAATCGCAACTATTCCACAATTAGACATCCCAGCTTTACCATTATTCGGTAACAACTGGTTTGTAATGGAATATGCAAAAGATAATAATATTGAAGACATTGCAGCATTCGTATCTGCATGGTTAAAAATATCCAAAGGTTACGGTATTAAAATCGTAAACCCATGTGGAAGTGAAGCATGGGGATGGGGTATGAACGTACACGGTTTCAATGATAAAGCACCATACTTTGACGTAACTTCCAAAGAAGTTGTTATTGCTTTAGCAAAAGCTAACGAAATGTTAAACTTGCCTCACTCTATTCACATTCACCCTAACGACTTAGGACACCCAGGTAACGTACCTACAACCTTAGAAACCATGGACGCTATGGACGGTATTAAAAAAGGTAAAGGTGCAGCTGAAGTTAGGGACCAAGTTATGCACATGACTCACTTGCAATTCCACTCTTACTTAGGTAACAGTTGGAAAGATGTAACTTCAGGTGCTGAAGAAGTTGCTAAACACTTCAACAAAAAAGACAACATAACTTGTGATATTGGTCAAGTAACTTTCGACGAAACCACTACCATGACTGCAGACGCTCCTATGGAATACGACTTATTCAAATTATCCGGTCTTAAATGGACCAACAAGGATATTGAATGTGAAACTGCAGCAGGTATCATCCCATGTATCTACTCCAAGAAAAGTCCTGTTAGTACCTTACAATGGGCTATCGGTCTTGAATTATTCTTGTTAATCGAAGATCCATGGAGAGTATGTTTAACCACTGACCACCCTAACGCAGGTCCATTCACAAGATACCCAAGAATCATCTCTTGGTTAATGAGTAATGAGAAAAGACAAGACATGTGTGAAAACGAAGTTCACAAATGGGTTAACAAAAGAACTATTCTCCCTACTCTTGAAAGAGAATACGATTTCTACGATATTGCAACTATTACAAGAGCTGCTCCTGCTAAAATCTACGGATTCACTGACAGAGGTGCACTCACTCCGGGTTACAGAGCAGATATTGCAGTATATGACATAAATCCTAACGAAATTGATCCATCCAAACAAGCTGCTGAAATCGAAAAAGGTTTCGATGTTGCTCAATACACTATTAAAGATGGTCAAATCTTAGTAAAAGACAAAGAAATTGTTAAAGTTAAAGAAAGTCAAAACATTTGGGTTAACGTAAAAGGATGGGAACAAAACGAGCAAAAAGTTATCGACAACATCATGCCGTTCTTCACCCAATACTACTCAGTCAAATGGGAAAACTACCCAGTACACGACCACTACGTATCCAACCCAATTAGAATAGACGTTGAAGGTAAATAGGGGTGTTTAGTTTGAAAACAATTACATTTGATCAAATCAAAACTTCTTCAATCGCTTTAGAATTCGATGAATTAATTCCAGATGAAATTTACTCCTGGACTGAAGCTGATTTCGCAAAATACCAAGTCCCAATTGGAAACTCAAGATTCCCAATCACTGACTTCTTCGACATTACCGTAGAAGGAGAAGCTAACGGACCTGATGAAGTTAAAATGATTTTAAACGGTGACTTAAACAGAGTAAAATACATAGGTTGTAAAATGAGCGGTGGAGACATCGTTTGTAACAGCAGTGTAGATTTACACGTTGGTGCTGAAATGTCCGGTGGTTCCATTCTCGTTAAAGGTAACGCAGCAGCTCACGCAGGAAGAGAAATGTCTGGCGGATACCTTGAAATCGAAGGAAACACTAAAGAATTCACAGGTGCTTCTTACATTGGTGAATGGAGAGGTATGACTGGTGGAGAAATTGTTGTCGGCGGAAACGCTGGTAAACAATGTGGTGAATGTTTAACCGGTGGTAAAATCCACGTTAAAGGTAACTGTGATATCTTAGCTGGTATTCACATGACCAAAGGTCTCATTGAAATTGACGGTGACGTAAACCGTTGGCCTGGTGGACAAATGAAAAACGGTAACATTGTTATCCACGGATTCCTCGGAAGATTACTCGAAGGATTCGTCCTCAATGGTATCGTAGTAGATCCTGAAATTGAAGGATCCACCTTTGAAGGTAAATATATTCACTATACTGGAGATATTGGTCTCAACGGTAAAGGTAACCTTTACTTAGGCGCTGAAGCAAACAAAGAAAAATTAGCTTCCTACGGCGAATTAGACGACGAATATACTTCCATCAGAGAATACAGGAATTTATAATTCCTCTTCTCTTTTCTTTTTTTTAAAATAATTTTGAGTTGATAATATGGTCAAAGAAGTAGAAATGACTTTTGATGAAACTGTGGAGTATGTTAGAAATAATGTGTATGTTGGAGATGTATTTGAAATTTCATATAACCGTATTTTTGCTCCAGGAGAAGTGTTAGGTCTCACTGAAGAAGATGAAGTCACTGGAGAAGGTCTCAGAGTAGGATTACAATTGACCGGTGAAATCTTAAATCAGTCTGTTGAAGTTGACTTGCACGAGATTGCTGATGACTTGCTCGAAATTCGTCATATTCACGATGACGATGAAATTATAATAGAAGTATTATAATCCTCTTTTTTTATTTATTGACGCTTCCTCGAACAATTTTTTTGTTCGATAATATACAAACAATTTTTATATGATGAGAGTAATACTTAATAGTGAGGTTGATTATTATGAAAAATATTGAATTAACCACTGAAGAAGCTGTAAATTACTTGAAAGAAAATGTTAAAATTCATGATGGAATTGAAATATCCTACGACAGGATTTTTGCAGAAGGAGAAGTCTTGAACATGGACTTTTCTGATTATTTCGGCAAACCAGGTTTTAAAATGCTTGTCTCTCTCGATGAAAGTGCATTGGGAGCTACAATAGAAATAGATGTGTATGAAGTAGAAGAGGATATTATTGAATTTATCCATTATCCGAAAGATGGTGAAGATGTGGAAGTTACTGTAATCTAATTACAGTCTGTCCATCTTTTCAAAAGGTATCAATTTTTCAATAGCCTTAACGTGTATGTCAACGCCTTTTTCTCTAACCGCAGCTATTGTATTTAATCCACTGCCTGCAACGATACCGAAGTGATAGTTATCTGCTTTTGCATTGTAGGTCAGTTCCCTTGGTTTTCCTATTTTATATATTGACAATCCTATCTTATCCAATGTGTCAAGCAGATTCACTGAATAGTCACGGGATATGTATGGGATTTCCTTAAAGCTGGCCAATATTTTTCTAGGTCCCATGTCACGGGTGATTGAGGTCATTTCTTTTGCAATGAATATCTTGTGAGGGTCAACTGTTGAACCGTTGTAGGAAATCAATTCAATGAATAGGGACGGTTCTGTAAGTTCCAGAAGTCCACCATATCTTGGGGTGCATCTTATTCCGTTGTTTATTAATATTCCATCAATGCTCAGGCTACATATTGTTGCGATACCGATTTTGTCATCGTCAGTAGGATGTTCAAGTATCTTGTAGTATGGATTGATGTATTTTGGATCGTTGTTGTATGTGTCTTCCATTATGGACAGTGCGTTGTCCAGGTCATCCTTTTTAAGGTAGGATACATTTGAAACGATGTTTCCCTTTCTTTTTTCAACGTCAAAGTTCACCTGCTGGATTAAGTTCCATGATTTTGAAAGTAAAAATGATACATTAGGCTGTGCTGCCTGTGTGACAGGCTTCAGACTGTTTTTAATTGTTGATGTGATTGGAGTCAATGTATTGAAGCTTCTTATTTCTTCAGCTATTTTTATGTCGATTTCCTCACCGGATTCCTGGACTGCCCTGAATGGGGTTATTCCTCCGACAAGGGCTATTCCAACCATTCCTTCAGGAACTGGAATTCCTAAAATGTCCTGGCTTTCATCTGAAATTCCAATTACTCCTCCAATTCCTATTTTGTCAAGTTTATTTATGACATCAATGGTTTTTTCCCTTCCGATACTTGGTATAAGTCTGAAGTTTGCAGGTATAAGCCCTGCTCCTGAGTCAATCACGTCCAATACTGATGTCCTGTTGGGTGATGAAAACGCATCGAGTGGTGTGAGTGAGGTTTTCCTGTATGAAATCAGTTCCTCGAATATTATTGGAGTGTTGTCTTCGATTTTCAGCAGTCCTCCGTACAATGGTTGTGAAGCTATTCCCTCATTGAGAAGTATTCCATCAATTGTGGTTCCGCATAAGGTTGTCACTTCAATTTCCCCATCAACTTTACCTTTGCTTATATTAATGTAAGGACTAACAGAAAGGCCACTTTCAATAATTCTTTTAATTATATCAATTGACTCTTCATTATAAACAGTTGATGTATTGACTACAACATTTCCTTGTTGTGTGATGTAGTTGAAGTCAGTCAAATAAATCATTTCTTCAAATTTTGAATAAATGAAATCGACTTGATCATAAATCAGTCCTTTTTCTAACTTTTCACGACCAAGGTTTGTAATCACTCTGCCGGAGTATCCCTTTCTTTCAGTGTAACCTTTCTCATCAAGAATCTGCATATGGTATCTTACAGCACGTTCCCCTAAATTGAATCCCTTGTCCTTCAGCTCATCAGCTATCATCTTGGATCCTGTAGGCTTTTCCTGCTGACTTAAAATTCTCAAAATCTCTATCATTCGGGGTTCTGAATCTGACATGTTGGGCTCCGGTTATAAAAAAATAAGAAATTAATATTTAGATTAGATATCTAAATATTTTCTTTGTTCGTATCCGAATACTTGGACACGGTATTCGTCCCATTCTTGGTATTTGAGCTCTAGGAATTTTTCACTGATGTGTGGCCCTAAAGCGTTTAATATTAATGGGTCTTCTTCAAGTGAGTGGTATGCTTCCCATAAACTGGTTGGCAATACTTTGATTCCCCTTTCTTTAATTTCCTCTTCGGTCAATTGGTAAAGATCCACTTCAACAGGGTCTCCTGGGTCGATTTTGTTGACGATTCCGTCAATACCTGCTTCAAGCATTACTGTGAATGCGAGGTATGGATTACATGCAGGGTCCGGGGACCTGTATTCGATACGGGTTGCTTTTCCACGTGCTGCAGGAACTCTGATTAATGCAGATCTGTTCCTTAGACCGTATGCTCTGTATACTGGTGCCTCATAACCTGGCACTAAACGTTTGTATGAGTTTACAATAGGATTTGTAATTGCTGTGATTGCTGGGGCGTGTTTGAGTAATCCTCCCATAAAGTAGAGAGCATCTTTTGAAAGACCAGTTTCTGAGTCGGGGTTTGAGAATAAGTTTTTATCGCCTTTGAATACTGATTGGTGACAGTGCATTCCACTACCGCTCACTCCGAAGAATGGTTTAGGCATGAAAGTTACTCTGTAGTCCATTTGGTCAAAGGTAGCCATGTTGTCTACAATCGCTTTGATAGCTTGTTTAAATGTAATTACTGCATCTGCAGTTTTAAGTGCGTCTTTAAACTTGAATGCAATTTCGTTTTGACCTGGTGCCACTTCGTGGTGGGAAGCTTCCACTTCAAAGTCCAAATCTTCAAGATTCAAGGTCAATTCTCTTCTGAAGTCAGTTCCCTTATCTAGAGGTTCCACGTCAAAGTAGCTTGCTTCATCATATGGCATTGGGTATCCATTCTCATCGATGTCCACGATGAAGAATTCAGGTTCCGGACCGATGTTGTATTGCAATCCCATGTCTGCAATGTGCTTGAGGGATTTTTTAAGCAATCCTCTTGGGTCTCCAATGAACGGTTCGTTGTCTGCTGTCCAGACGTCACATATGAATCTGCATGTTGCGGATTCTTCTGGTCTCCATGATAATCTGGAATAAGTGTCAATGTCAGGTTTTAAAACTAAGTCACTATCGTTTATTCCAACGAATCCTGCAATGGATGATCCGTCAAATAGCATTCCTTCGGTAAATAGTTCATTCATGTCTTCGCCATTGAATGGAATAACAATAGTTTTTACTGTACCATTAATATCAACGAATTGTAAACGGATAAACTTAATGTTATCCTCTTTCATTTGCTCTGTGATTCTTTCGATTTTTTCTTCTGGTATGTCACTCATCAAAATCAAGCTCCACTATTAGTTTAAAAATAATAGTCGGAAAACATCTTCCTATTGAATTTATATTTCCAACTCGTAGTATATAAATCTTTATATATATTGTAATCTGTTATTTTTGATATATAAAATCAGAAGTTTTATTTTTTTTAGTAAATAAAATTAGTATAAATTTAATTTTTAATGCTTAATTGTTCAAAACAATATAAAAAAGAATAAAAAATTTGACCTCATGTTTAGTGGGTCAAATCAGAAATGGTCAAATTCGCTGCCGAAGTACTCATAAACTTTCTGAAGCTCTTCTGGAATATTCAGCATTTGAGTACAAAACGGAATGCATTCCATACATTGAACACAGCTGTCTGCTCTTGAATCATCGTCAATTTGGCTGAAATACTGCATTGCACTTGCCTTAGGGTCTCCCATCATGTGGGCAATATTGTATTCTGTTAGGCAGTTTATGATGTCCACTCCATGAGGACAAGGCATGCAATAGCCGCAACGGGTGCAGTCATTGCCTAAAAAAGTCCTGTATGTTCTTGCAACTTCACGTATGATTTCCTGATCGTTTTCGGAAATGATGTCTTCTGTTGATGCAATCTTAACGTTTTCCTTTACCTGTTCAAGATTGTTCATTCCGCTGAATACGCAATCGACATCATCCCTGTTCCACAGGTATTGGAATGCCCATTCGACAGGGGTCCTTTTGACTTCAGCCATGTTCCACAATTCATTGACCTCATCAGGAATGTTGTTGATAAGTCTTCCTCCACGGAGAGGTTCCATAATCATGCTTCCCATATTGACTTGCTTTAGGAAATCAAGTCCCATGACTCCTGACTGGTAGTATTCGTCCAGATAGTTCATCTGGGTCATTGCAACTTCCCATTTAGGATACTCGTCAATGATTTCTATCAGGTAATCGACCTCGATATGTGAGGAAAAACCGATATGCTTTATTTTGCCGGATGAAAGGGCATCGTCTAAAAAGTCAAATACATTCAGGTCCCTCACCTTTTCCCAATCGGGAACGTTCAATGAATGAAGAAGGTAAATGTCAATATAATCTGTTTGAAGCCTTTCAAGCTGCTCGTCAAGATAATAGTCAAAATCAGAATGTTGTTCTATCAGCCATGAGGGGGATTTTGTCTGGAGAATAATCTCGTCCCTTAAGCTGTTTTCATTTAAAAATTTGCCTAGAAATATTTCGCTGTTTCCTTCACCGTCCAAACCTTCCGCATGGTAAGGGTAAGCGGTGTCAATAATGTTGATTCCATTTTCAATTCCATACTTGAGCATTTTTGACGCTTCGCTCTCATCGATATTGTCATTGGAACCGATGGTTGGCAATCTCATTGTCCCAAAACCTAGCCTTGAAACCTCAAGACCGGTCTTTCCAAGTGTATTATATATCATTTCAAATCCTCTAATGGTAAAATTTGTAAAAATGACTATAAAATTGTTATGATTTGAAAAATAAGTTTTAAAAAATAGTGTTAGATGGATAAATTCCTGGGATTTAGGATGCCGGGGGCGGGATTCGAACCCGCGATCTCACGGTATCCCAGGAATACGCTAGAGCACTGCTATATTACCCTATGAGCCGTGCGCTCTAACCAGCTGAGCCACCCCGGCATCTAACAAATATATATATTTCAATCATTACATTTAAAGTTTTTGTTTTTTGATGTTTTTTGGCTTGTTTGAAATCTTTTTTTGAAAAAATATTTTTAATCCATAAAAAGTTATATTAATATTTAAAGTCAAAAATTTATTTAATAAATAATTTTATGATGATGATATTATGAGCAAAGTTAAAGATATGTCACTTGCACCTGAAGGTGTAAGAAAAATCGAATGGGTTCAAAAACACATGCCTGTTTTAGAATCTATTAAAAAGGAGTATTTGGAAACCCAACCGTTCAAAGGAATCACAATCGGATCATGCTTACATTTGGAACCTAAAACAATCAACTTAGGTTTGACCTTGATGGCTGGTGGTGCTGAAGTAGCTATGACTGGCTGTAACCCTTTATCCACTCATGACGATGCAGTTGCAGGAGCGGCTGACTTAGGATTGAACGTTTACGGTTGGAGAGAACAAGACGATGAGGAATACTATCAAACAATCAACATGGTACTTGACCACAAGCCTGACATAATCATTGATGACGGAGCAGACATGATTATGGTTCTTCACAATGAAAGAAAAGAATTATTAAGCCACATCAAAGGTGCATGTGAAGAAACAACAACTGGTGTTCACAGGTTACAGGCAATGCATGCTGACGGCGCATTGAAATTCCCTGTAATTGCAGTAAATGACGCTTACACAAAATATTTATTTGACAACCGTTACGGAACCGGTCAATCAAGTTTTGACGCTATCATGGGAACAACCAACATGGTAATTGCAGGAAAAACCGTAACTGTCTGTGGATATGGATGGTGTGGAAGGGGACTTGCACTCAGAGCAGCAGGTCTCGGAGCAGACGTAATTGTTACAGAAGTTGATCCGATCAGAGCACTTGAAGCAAGAATGGACGGATACCGTGTAATGACCATAAGGGAAGCAGTAAAACAATCCGACTTAATCATTACTGTAACAGGTAACGCAGACATCATCTCAGGTGATGACTTCAAATACATGAAAGACGGATGTATGCTTGCAAACTCCGGACACTTCAATGTTGAAATCAACAGACCAGACCTTGAAGCTATTTCAACAGGCGTTAAAGAAGTTCGTGAAAGTATCGAAGAGTTCACAACCAAGGATGGCAGAAAAATATACTTATTGGCTGATGGTCGTTTAGTAAACCTTTCCGCTGCACGTGGACAAGGACACCCTGCTGAAATCATGGACATGAGTTTTGCTGTACAAGCATTATCCGCAAAACACATCCTAGAAAATGATTTGCCTGTAGGTGTAACCAAAGCACCTGATGAAATCGACTACACTGTAGCAAGCATGAAACTCGACGCTATGGGAATTGAAATCGATTCATTATCTGACAAACAAAAAGCTTACTTGGCAAATTGGCAAGAAGGAACATAGATTTCCTTCTCAAAACTTTTTTTTAGTATGTCTTTTTTTAAGTACATTGACAATGGCAGCGGACCAACCAAATTGTTTATTGGGGGCGTCCATGGAAACGAGGGATTGACCTCCTTGAAATTCATCAAGAGAATTAAGGAAGAGGATCTCTCAGAGGGCCAATTCTATTTTTATAATTTCGACAAGACACCATATATTTCAACAATTGAAAAGGAATACTATGAAACAGAGCTCGGCCAGAAGATTTTAAATCTTATTGAATATTTTGAACCTGATTTCTATACAGAACTGCACTGCTTCAACCTTAAGAATTATGGGAAGCTGACCTCAATGGAAAGGTACAATCGCACAGGAATCCCTCCATTGATAGAGCTTGGAAATCATGTGCTTGTCTCATCAGTTTCTCCTTTGATAAGAATGACGTATTTTTCAACAGATACGGTTTGCAAGACATTGGAATTTCCATGTTTTGAAAAATTGACTCCTGAACTTGTGGAAAAATATGATTTCAACAAGGATTTGGCTATAAAAACATATGAGAACTTGCTTAAATTGATTTTAAAGTCACCTTCACGTGAATATTTTGAAAAACAGATGTTGATAGATTACGCTGATCAGGTTGACTTGGCAGTTAAATATGCAAAAAAGGTATTTGGCGAAGACTTTCCTCCGTATTAGTCTGTCATTGTTTAAATAGTAGTATTAATATATATTTATTCGGTGATTAAATGGCAAAATTTTGTAAAAATTGTGGTGCCGAATTGGAAGAGGGATCTGTATTCTGCAATGAATGTGGAACAAAAGCTGGTGAATCTAAACCTAATAACGCCAACGATTCTCACATTTTTTCAGAATATAATATCGACATGATGGACGGGGAAGAAATCATTAGGCATTCTCAAATCCATGAGGGCTGTCTAATAGTTCCTGGAATTATTCTTGGTTTGGGAATCCTGTTTGGGATTATTAATTTTTTAATTGAGGCGTCTTATTGGTATTATTTCGATTTTTTTTCGCATTACTGGGATTCTTCAATATATTCACAATCGTTGGTTTGATTTGGCTTATCATCAGATTCATAGGATATAAGACAAATGACCTAATCTTGACCAACAAGAGAGTGTTCGGTAAATGTGGATTGATTTCAATTACTCAAATGCAGTCCCCGTTAAACAAGATTGATTCTGTCTCATACAGTAGCGGTCTAATCGGAAGACTTATAGGGTATGGTACTGTTCAGATAGCAACAACCTCATCTAAATTCAAATTCAGATTCATTCGTGATGGTCAATCCATATATAATGACATCTTCAATCAGCTGGAGATATCTGAAGCGGAAAAAAGAGTTGAAAACGCTAAAGTCATTGTCGATGAGATTGCTAAGAAAATGGAGTAATTTAGAAGATTTTTTCTTCTAAACTTTTTTTTAATTTTAAAACCAGGCGTCAAGACTTCCCTGTGAGGAATTTAAATTTTTAAGCCTATCTGATGCCTTGCTTACACGTTCCACTGAAAATCCATGTTCATAGCACATGAATTCGATTAGTTTTTCCTTGTCCGGTTTTCCCCAGTCTATTTTGTAATCGGTATTCACGTTATGCTTCAGGAAAATGTCACGGACCTCGTCAAGGTCATGTGTGGATTCCTTTTGAAGCTCAGCTATTTTTTCCTTGAGCTGTCCCTTGTGGGCTAACTTGAGAGCGGTCTTTGCTCCGACTCCCTTAAGTCCATCGCAAAAGTCGGTACCGATAAGGATTCCCATGTCAACCAGCTCTTCGCGTGTGACGTTTAATTGTTTCAACACCTTGTCAAGCTGGTAGTATTCGAGATTTCCAAGGTTTGAGTTGACTGCAAGGTTTCTTACAACCCTTTTGGCTCCAAACAAAAGGCAATCGTAATCCTGTGATGCCACGGCATATGCGTCACCGTTTGCAACAAGATAAGCTGCCTGCGCTTCACCTTCACCTTTCGCCTCAACATATGGTATTCCCATAAGTGTCAGAAGCTTTTTGGATGATTCGATTATCTCAGGAGATAGTTTGGATGACCTCATCGCATACTTTCTTGCCTTTTCGGTGTCTCCTTCGGCAAGGGCTTCCTTGAAGATCTTTTCGGATTCCTCACGCACTTCCCTTCTTTTTGCCTGGGTTTCGCTTTTAAGTTCAGGTGCCTTACCGTCAAAGATATAGATGGGCTTTATGTCCTTTTCAATCATTGAGGAGTTACGATATAAGATTCCACTCAAGTGTGATGTAACATTTCCGTTTTCATCTGTCAGAGGTCTTCCGTCCCTTTGTCTGATTGTTGATAGGAATTGGTAAAGTGTGTTGAATGCATCGATTGATACCACTCTTCCCTCCAAGTCCTTGAAATTGATATTTTCCGGTTCAACTATATCTTTTAGTTTTACACCCATTTTTTCACCTATATTTCAGTAAAATAGCTTACAGGGAACATTTCCTTAATCCACATTAATATCTCATCATTGTTGATTATGACGTAATCACGAGCCAGGAAGTCTTCGTCTGTGCCGAACATTTCTTTTAATTTGTCGTTTGGCCTTTCAATGAATATGTTGTTGACTTCTCTTCTTGACTCTATATGATAATTTTTAAGGATTCTTCCTATTGGTATGTCCGCCCTGAGCAAATCATTGCACACTTCCTTTGTGCATCTTCCCAATGGAACATGTGAAATGGCATATATTAAAGGCTGGTCATCCTTATGCATTAAGACTTCCCTGAAGTTAATTTCATCGCCCTCATTCACATTCACTAGTTTGGCACGTTCTGCGTCTGCATCTTCCAGATGTTGGTCTATGGTGTCCAATGTGATTTTGCCATATAAAACGTCCAGAATTGCAGTGATTGATCCGTCTGTTGTTAGCAGTATTTTTTGTGTGTTTGAAAATTCCTGACCGTAGTCCTTTTCAAGGTCGTTAATTTTTTCGATTAGTCGCTTGTTTGCTTCGTTTTTGTCTTGTACCATTCAAATCACCTATAAGTCTTTTGGATTGGTAATAACTCCTGTGAGTGCGGATGCCGCAACCACCTTGGAGTTAGATAAGTATACCTCAGAAGCAGGGTCTCCCATTCTGCCTTTGAAATTCCTGTTGGTTGTGGATATGCATGATTCGCCTTCGCTTAACACTCCCATGTGTCCTCCGAGACATGGTCCGCAACCAGGATTGCAGATGATTGCTCCTGCGTTTATGAATGTATCAATGTAGCCTTCGTGAATGGCCTGCTGGTAAATTTCTCTTGAAGCTGGCAATATTAATAGTCTGATGCTGTCGTCGATTGTGTTTCCTTCCAAGATTTCCGCAGCATCCTTCAGGTCGGACAATCTTCCGTTGGTGCATGATCCAATCAAACATTGGTCAATTGAGGTTCCCTCAATCTTTGAGATTCCTTTCACGTTATCCACGTCATTTGGACATGCGATTTGAGGTTCCAAGTCACTTATGTCAAAGTGCATTTCCTTTTCATATTCCGCATCGGCATCTGATTTAACGATGTTCAATTCTGATTCGCTTTTGCCGGTTCTTTGACAGATGTAGCTAATGACTTCCTTATTCGGTTCCATTATACCGTTTTTTGCACCCATTTCAATAGCCATGTTACACATGGTTGCCCTTCCTTCAACGCCCATGTTCTCGATGGTCTCTCCACAAAACTCTGCAGTCTTGTAGGTTGCACCGGCTATTCCTATTTCTCCTATAATGTTTAGAATAATGTCTTTAGGGGCAATGTATGGATTGAGTTCGCCTGTAACTTCCATTTTGATAGCTTCAGGAACCATGAACCAGGTTTTACCGGTTGCCCAAACCATTGCAAGGTCAGTGGCACCCATACCTGTTGAAAACGCTCCGAATGCACCATAGGTACATGTGTGTGAGTCAGCTCCGACAATGACTTTTCCAGGTTCAACCAAACCCATTTCAGGAACTACCTGATGGCAGATTCCTTCACCATGAATGAAGTTTTTAGTAATGTTTTGGGTTTTGATGAACTCACGGCAAACCTTTTGGAACTCCGCCGAACCGATTGTGTTTGCAGGAACGTTGTGGTCAAAGATGATTGCTATCTTTTCGGAATCCCATACCTTTTCAGCTATTTTTTCAAATGTCTTGATTGCAGGCGGGCTTGTCCCGTCGTGTGACATTGCAAGGTCGACTGGGATTTCAATGATTTCTCCAGGGGTCACCTCATGGCCTGCTTTTGATGAAAGTATTTTTTCAGTAATATTCATGATCATGACCTATTTCTTGGTATTTTTAACGATTTCCCTGAACACTTGGTCGTTAATGTATTTTCCTTCTTCCCTTTGCTTTTTGACTTGTCTTACGATTTCAATGAGCTCTTCATTAGTGACATCAAGTTCGCATTCGTTCAATTTTGCCCTTACTGCTCTGCATCCGGAATGTTTACCAAGCACTAATTGACGTTTTTGTCCGACAAGTTCTGGGAGGTATGGCTCGTAGCATAATGGCTCCTCAATTACCGCATCAACATGAATTCCTGATTCGTGTCTGAATACGTTGTTTCCGACAACTGGCTTGTTGTAAGGGATTGGCAATCCGCTTGCTTTTGACACGAGTTCGGATAGTTCCTTGATGTATTTTGTCTTGAATCCGTAATCCTTGCCGTATAGGATTTTCATTGCCATGATGAGCTCTTCAAGTGAAGCGTTACCTGCTCTCTCACCAATACCGTTGACTGTTGTTGAAACTGCTTTTGCACCTGCCAAAACACCAACGATGGAGTTTATCACAGCCAATCCGAAATCATTATGTAAGTGAACTGCAATGTCAAGTTTCAAGTCTTTGACAAGTTCCTTAACCAGATAGTCAATACCTTGAGGGGTTATTGCTCCGGTTGTGTCTGCGATATGTACCCTGTCAGCTCCACACTCTTCAGCCTTGCCGTAAATACGTTTCAGGAATTCGATATCTGTTCTTGTAGCATCTTCCGCTGAAAATGCAACGAACAGTCCATGGTCTTTAGCGTAATCCACTGCAGTTTCACATAGGTTGATTGCATCTTGCCTTGTGATGTGCATCTTATGGTCCAAGTGGATGTCGGAAGTTCCGACAAATGTAATGATACCGTCCACATCACAGTCAAGAGCGGCATCGATGTCTTCAGGTTTTGTTCTGGTCAAACCAAGGATTGTCGCGTCAAGGCCCTCATTTGCTATTGCCTTAACTGATTCCTTTTCTTTTTCAGACACTATTGGAAAACCTGCTTCAATTTGATGTATCTTAAATTGATCCAGTTTTCTTGCAATTTCCAATTTTTCATCAAAACTGAAACAAACGCCAGGGGTTTGTTCACCGTCTCTTAATGTTGTATCATAAATAGTAATATCTTCAGGAAATGTCAATTCACATTCCTTGTTATAATGACTTATAAAATATTGCAAAATTATCACTTCTTAAATTTAATATTTAATATTAGTAGTTATTCAGTATTTAAATTTTCTAAAAGTTCCATGTATGAAGTTCTCTCAAACCCATCGGTGATGCCCAATTTCTCAAACAACTTGAATATTTCGCCTTGGGCTTCATCGTAATCGCTATTGTCTTCAAGGGCTATTTCTATTTCCATATATGGTGGAAGGCCTTCAACGTCGTCCAGTGATATTTCGAAATTCTCATAAGTGTAGTATTGTCGGCTTTTCCTGACAGTTCTTGCTTCCTTAAATCCGATTTCCTCAAAGATGTCCTTTGCCTTTTCGGCACTTTCGATATTCATCTCAACTTCCTTTCTTGTTTTGGCCTCGCTGTTGAGCTTAGGTCCCTTGTAGGTTATGAAGATGTCATTGTCAGTTGTTCTAATTCTTAATGCCTCATCGGTTTTTGCAAAATCCACTATTGGGCTTGCAAAGTAGATGTCTTCCTGGAATTCTGTTTTACTTTTGACTGCACCAATATTGTTTAGTCTACTTTCCATTTCATCAAAATTGTCGATTCTTGCCTTTACTTCAACTTCAATCATGGTTAAAGGTTTGACTGCATTAATTATTATAAATTTCTAATTCGCTTAAGTTGAATATTTTGTCTGATAATCCTTTTTCACATAGTTCATTTGAAAAGAAAGTCAAATCAGCATCATTTGATATTATTGGAATTTTCATCTCTTTAGAAAAGGCGATTATTGCCATATCCTCAAATGAAGGTATTGTATCTCTTCTGTTTTTTAGCTTTAGGAATTCATTTACATTAGGGTGATGTTTCAATTCTTTAAAAAATTCATAGATTTGGTCAATATATTTTTCAGGAGGCTGGTAAATGATGACAGTGAACCATTCCTTCGTTTGCAATCTAGATAGTTTCATTTTAACCTTGAATTCTATTCCTAGGATAAATGCCTGATCAGGATTTTTTGGAAGGTTTGCTAGTTGCTTTGATTTAATGAATTCATTAGTTATTTTTCTGATTTCCTTGTTTTTAATTTCATTAATTATAAATTCAGGTACCACAATCTCTGCATTGTTTTTCACTAGAAATTCAGTTAATCTTTGTGTTTTGTTGGCATATTCAATAAGTTGATGGTGTTTAATGTTAAAGCACTGATAAATAATTAGCATTGTGTCATAGGTGATGGTGTCAATATCTTTTAGCTGATTCATTGCAAATCCTCCTTATTTATAGAAGACATTTAAGTCAATGTCTTCATCATATAATCGTGGAATTACATTTAAGTCGGATATGAATTGCTGTAGTTTAATAAAACTTTCATCAATCGCGCTTAAATCATAATTTGAGAATGATTTGGACAGTTTGTAATTTCTGAAATAATAATGCTCTATTTCATCCACATAACTGTAGATGGCACATAGAAATCTGGTCTTTTCATTGACGTTTAATTTTTCCTTTTTGAGGGCTATTTTCAGATAATCAAGAGACCCTAAAATTAATGTTTTATTGCTGCATTCCTCGAAATTTTCAAATATGTCCTGCAGTCCTTTAATTTTATCCAAAACAATTTCATCAGTGATAGTTTTTTTTGAATCATATACTTCCAATTTATTTAGTAAATTGAAATTATTTATTTTCTTAAGCGCTGATTCAATGACCTTCTTGGATATATTGGGTTTTAGATAGGTCAATACGGCAATAATTTCATTGTCAATTTCAATCGGCTTAATCTTGTTACAGTAATAAATGATTGTGGATAGGGCTTCAAGATATTCCGTATCTCCGTTTTCAATGAACTCTTTAAATGAATCCAATTTAAAATTAAAGTCATTGTCCTTTTTTAGTGTTGGAATATTTCTGTAATCGTCACTAAGCTCAATGGAGTAGGGTCCCCTTTTATGAAAGTTAAAGTGGTAAGTGTTGTCCCATCCAAAGAGTTTGGACAAGTAAACCAATTTTTGAACTTTAATTCTGAAGTCTTTGTCATGATTGATTTTTTCTTCAAGTTCTTTCTCATTATTGCATGGCAATGTGTCTTTAATTGAATTTAAAAAATATGCAAGATCGTTAATTTCGCTCATTATAACACCTTTTGATATTTTTCGTGGCATTTAAACATGGTTATTTGATTTAATTTTAAATTGGTCTGCCTACTATTTAAATTTATCTAACAAGGCTTGCAGTATTTTCAAATATTTTTTTAAACGAAATATTGTTAAGTAAATACAATTTTACGGTTTTAAATCAATTTTTCAAATTTAGAACAATAATGTTGGGGCAAAGCAATTTAATTAAAAATTTTTCTAAAATGAGGACGACTCAAAATTAATTATTTTTTTAAAAATTTTTTTTTGAATTTATTATTATTTTTAGGTATTTTGTTTGTTTTCATGGTGTATGAGCTCATTTTGTATTGTTTCATTGTATATTCGTTTTAAATTGTGTGATAT
>NZ_JAGAXX010000012.1 GCF_017940815.1 Methanobrevibacter sp. | reverse complement strand
TTATTAATAGTTTAGTTTCGTAGCTTTTGCCGGGTGTCATTCATTTTTTCAAGGGCCTTTTCGTCATTGGTCAAATCGAATTTCAGATTTAGGAAGTATAGTTCCTGATTATAAAGCTTATTTTCATCGTATTCCTTGATAAATTCGTTTAATGTTTCCAAAATGAATGGATTGACTCCAATTTGGATATTTTTATCTTCAATTATTTCAATGCATTCCTTAAGTGTCAATTCGATATTGTCGTTTTTTGACTGGATGTACTTGATTTCGGTGTATGCAAGTGGGCTTGCCTCATATTCCATGCTGTAGATGAATAACGCAAGGGCGGTTTTAATCTGATTCTCTTCAATGTAATAGTATCCAAGGTTCCTGTAGCATCTTGCAATGTCCTGCGGATAGTATGAGTATTTCAAGGCGTCACATGTGCGGATAAAGAATTCATTCAGTGTGTATGTGTGTATCTTATATATTTCAGTCAATTCAAGAATTATTCTTGCTGAAACGGGATTGATCCTTATCGCTTTTTTGAGATACTCCTCTGCCTTATCGTATTCCTGATTTTCCAAAAGCAGAAATCCGTAAACGTAATACAAATCAAGCAAAGGCTGATTGTCCGGGATGTATCTCAACTCTTTTTCTAATCCGATATACTTTCTAAAAATCAACTCCTCAAGGGGATTTGTGAAATAGTGGTATTCGCTTACCAGATCATCCTCAAACATGTCCGGAAAGGTCTCCATGAACTTGCCGAGCTCCTCACGGGGAACGTCATACTTTCCGTTTTCAATGTCATAGTATATGTCGTTGAGGATGTCCATTATCGGATTTTCATTTTCTGAAATGTCAATGAATTCCTGCTTTTCATCTTCGCTTAAGCAATCCCACATCATTCTTGAAATCTCCTTGATGATTTCCTTGTTGTACGGATGGTCCTTATAGACTTCCATTTGAGAGGACAGGTATTGCCTGTTCAAATCCTTGTTTTCCCCTAAGTTTGCCTTGATTTCTCTTATTATCTCTTCGTACATTAACACACCTGAAGTTATTTTAATGGGTAATGTTTTTATATTACCTCTTACCTACCTTATAATGTATAAAAACTTAGTTTTATATTTTTATTAAAAAATTTTTAGGTGATTATTAAATGGCAAATCAACCAATATTTATCCTTCCTGAAGGAACTGAAAGATATTCAAAAAGAGATGCTTTAAGAATGAATATCACAGCTGCTAAGGTATTAGCAGGTATTGTAAGAACTACATTAGGTCCTAAAGGTATGGACAAAATGTTAACAAACTCATTAGGTGATGTTACCGTAACAAACGACGGTGCAACCATCATGAGAGAAATGGAAATCAATCAACCTGCAGCTAGAATGCTCGTAGAAACCGCTAAAAAACAAGAAGAAATCGTTGGGGATGGAACCACTTCTGTTGTAGTGATTGCAGGTGAATTATTAGCAAAAGCTGAAGAATTATTAGATGATGGCATTGCAACTTCTGTTGTTGTAAAAGGATACAGAAACGCTACTGCAAAAGCTGTTGAAATCTTAAAAAATATCGCAATCGATGCTGATGATGAAGAAACTCTTAAAAAAGTTGCTGTAACTGCAATGAGTGGAAAAGGTTCAGACTACGCAAAAGAACACTTAGCAGATTTAGTTGTTAAAGCAGCTTTAAGAATCAAAGAAGACGGAAAATCCGACATTGACAACATTAACATTCAAAGAGTTTCCGGTGATTCAGTGGAAGATTCATTCTTGGCTGAAGGTATCATTATCGACAAAGCACCTTTATCCAAAAACATGCCAAAAGATGTTGAAGACGCTAAAATCGCTATAATGAAATACCCAATTGAATTGAAAGACATCAACACCGATGCTAAAATTGACATTACCAGTCCTGACCAATTTGAAATGTTCTTAAAACAAGAAGAAGACATGATTAAGGATTTAGTCAACAAGGTTGTCGATTCAGGATGTAATGTTTTATTCTGTCAAAAAGGTATTGACGACATGGCAGAACACTATCTCAAAAAAGCTGGAATCATGGCTTTCAAACGTGTTAAAAAATCTGACATGGACAGAATCGCAAAAGCAACCGGTGCTAAATTAGTGTCTGACATTGAAGACTTATCAGAAGAAAAATTAGGTTACGCAGGTCACGTATACCTTGACAAAATCTTCGATCACGAATTAACCTTAATTGAAGAATGTGAAAATCCAAAAGCTTCCTCAATCGTATTAAGAGGTAGTACCCGTTATGTCACTGAACAAATCGCAAGAGCACTTGATGACGCATTAGGTGTAGTTGCAGCAACCATTGAAGAAGGTACTGTTCTCATTGGTGGAGGAGCTTGTGAAATTGATTTAGTAAAACAATTAAGAGAATATGGTGAATCTGTAAGTGGAAGAGAACAATTAGCTATTTTAAAATATGCTGAAGCTTTAGAAGTCATTCCAAGAACCTTGATTGAAAATGCAGGTTTAGACACCATCAACTTAATTGCAGACTTAAAAGCTGCTCACGAAGACTCACCATTCATCGGAATCAACGTATTTGACGGTAAAGTGGTAGACATGAAAGATGCTGGCGTTATTGAACCTTTAAGAGTCAAAATACAAGCTCTTCAATCTGCTGGCGAAGCTGCTGAAATGATCTTACGTATTGATGACATGATTGCAGCAAGAAACGCACTTAATTCCACCGGACCTGATGAGTCTGGAAATGATGCAAGCGGTATGCCTCCAATGCCTGGTGCAGGCGGAATGGGTGGCATGGGCGGAATGCCTCCAATGATGTAAGATTAAAAAATATTTTACATTTTTCTTTTTTTCTTTTTTCTTGCTTATTTTTTGATATTCTTTATTAAATGAATTGTTTTTTATTCTAACTTAAATTTTATCAATGATTTTATATTAGATAAGTTTTAATTATATGTTATTTTATCTAATAAGCTCAAACATTACTGTTTGTATTTTAATATAGTGAAGTAACTTTAATTATAATTTCATAATGTAATATTCTTTTAGAAGGTAATCTAACTATAATTTTACTTTATACTTTATTTTCATAAAGTTTTAACCTTATTTTTTAAAATTAAACTCATTTAATGTGATTTAGTAAATAAAAAGGTTTATATAAGATATTTGTAATAAATATTGGTGAAGTGAGATTAAGATATCTCATGGATGTTTAAAAAATTGTTATGGAGGTAAAATATTTTGAACAAACAAATATTACTCACTTTGTTACTATTACTCACAGTTGTTCTATCAGCTAGTGTTATTTCAGCAAGTGATGTAAATGTTACAGATTCATATACTACTAGCTTAGTAGATGACGCATCAGATGTTTCAGTCCCACTGGAGAATACTGCTGATTCATCAGAAAGTTCTGTATCAAGTGATTCAAATGTTGATAATGATTCATCTAAAGTTTCTCTATCAAGTGAAGAAGTTTTAGGATCTGAAAATTCAAATACTTTATCAACTAACTCGAATGGTGACGATCTCTTGAATAGTGAAAACGGGGTTACTCCTTTATCTTCAACTGCTAATGTTTCAAGTTCAGGCAGTAACGTTTCTTCAACTATAGATTTATCAAAAACTGTTCAAGCAAAATCAGTTACTAAATATTATAAGGGAAGCACACAGTACACTGCAACATTCTATGATAATTACGGTAATGTTTTGAAAAATACTAACGTTAAACTTACTGTAAACGGTGTTACTTACACCAAAAAGACCAATGCAAACGGTGTGGCTTCTTTAGATGTTAATCTTAAACCTGGAACTTATAATGTAGTTGCTCTAAACCCTACAACAGGTTATAAATTAAGCACTACCTTTAAGATTTTATCTACAATTACCGCTAGTGACATATCTAAAGTATATACTGACGGTAGAAAGTTTACTGCTACATTTTTGAAAAGTAACGGTAAAGCTCTAGCAAATAAGAAAATCAAGTTTAAGATTGATGGGAAAAAATACAAGGTAAAAACAAATGCAAATGGTGTAGCTAGTTTATCATTAGCCAGCCTCAGTAAAGGAACTCATAAAATTATTTCCTACAATAAGGATGGTTTGACAAAAACTAATACTATTACTGTAGTATCATCAACTACTTCATCATTGACTACTAAAACTTATACTTTCCTCACTGGAGACACCAAAAAGATTAAAGTAAAATTACTTAATAAGTTTGGTTACGCTCCGGGTAAAGGTAAGATCATTAAGATAACTATTAACGGTAAGACATACTCTAAAAAGACTAATGCTAATGGTAATGCTAAACTTAAATTACCTACTTTAAATGCAGGAGTATATACCGTAAAATATTCATTTGAAGGTAACAGTTTCTATAAGGCTTCTAGTGCTAGTGATAAAGTAGAGATTCTACCTAGTAAGACTCCTACCTTCACAGTTAAAAGTACTACCACTTTCGGACATGGGGCAAATACTCCATTCAAAGTGGCTTTAACTTCAGGTAGTGTTCCATTAGCAAAAAGGACTGTTACTATTACATTAGACGGTAAGACTTACACTAAAACCACTGATAGTAATGGTATTGTATCACTGCCAATTAGTTTGGCTGTTGGTAAGTACACTATCACATATAAAAATACTGCTGAGTCTAAGGTAAGCTCAAAAACCGCATCAACTGCGATTACCGTTAAAGAAAGGGCTGCAACCAAACTTACTTGGAAAAGCGGAACCTCTTTCTCACAAGGTACTCAAAGTTTAAAAGTTTTATTGCAAGACGCAAACAACAAGGCTTTGTCTGGCAAAACCGTTAAGTTAACAGTAAACTCTAAAACATATTCCGCAACAACCTCTTCAACAGGTTATGCAACATTTTCAGTTAATTTAGCAGCTGGAAATCAAACTGTTTCATACAATTTTGACGGAACCAACGATAATGATTATACTACATCTTCAGGTTCCACAAAGATTGAAGTTACTAAAAACAGTAATGCTGGCGGATATGGTTACTGGCTTTTCGGTGGAGACATGAAAAATGTTAATTTGAATACATTGGCTTCTAAAGGAACCACTGATATATTCTTAAATTATTATGCATTTACTGCACATGGTCAATCTGCGGTGGAATCATGGATTGCAAGCGCAAATAAATTGGGAATCAGAGTTCACATTTGGATGCAAACATTCTATGATGGTGGTAGTTGGGTAAATCCTGTCAAAAATGGTGCTACAAACACTGCTTTCTTCAATCAGAAAATAGCTGAAGCTGAAAAATACGCTAAGGTTAAAGGAGTTTCAGGAATTCACTTTGATTACTTAAGATATCCTGGAACTGCATATAAGACTAGCGGTGGTACTGAAGCTATCAATGAATTTGTAAAACAAGTAACTACAGCAGTTAAAAAAATCAATCCTGATCTTATTGTATCCTGTGCATTAATGCCTGAAACCACAAGTAACAAGTATTACTACGGTCAGGATATGGCTACAATAAGTAAGTACATGGATGTAGTTATTCCTATGATTTATAAAGGAAACTACGGAAAAGACTCATCCTGGATTAAAACTACAACAAAATGGTTTGTAGATAACTCTAATGGGGCTCAAGTTTGGGCAGGTTTACAAAGTTATCAATCAGATGATAATGTGGTAAAATTGTCCTTATCCGAAATTACAAAGGACTCACAATCAGCACTTGACGGTTCTGGATCTGGTGTCGTATTGTTTAGATGGGGTTTAAGTAACTTTGTTGACTTCAATTCATTAACCAGCAAGGTTTCATCTTCATCTTCATCATCTTCATCAGCTTCATCTTCAAGCAGCTCAAGCAGTTCTACTACTGAAACTCCGGTATCTTCATCATCCGGAACAATATCCATTAAGAACATACTTACTGGTGCTTCAAACTTAAAAAAATATTATGATGAGAAGAATGCGCTTCCAGCTACAGTTACTGCAGGTGGAGTGACATTCAAACTTCAAGAATTCTTATATGTTATGAGTCAAGCTATTTACCAGTTAGGTAACTCCAATACTAAGGATATTGAATACATAATCGGTGTTAAGGCTCCTTCATCACCTTCCGGTGATACAATTTATGAGGATTTATACAAGGCAGATTATTTGACTGTAGCTAAGAATACTGCAGCTTTCATCGCTAAAAACAATCAGGCTCCAAATTACTCTTCATCTACTGTAGGTAATATTATCTACAGTGAAGTTGTGGATGCTTTCTCACGTATTTTAGCATTTTACAATACTTACTCTGCTATGCCAAATTACGTTTCCATTAATTATGGATCAACCAGTAGCGGAGGTAGCAGCTCTTCAATTTCAGTCACTGGTAGTGGTTTAAATGAATTGAACACTATTACTGACTTGAGCGCTTACTTGAAAGCTACAACAAATTGTCAAGTAACCAATTCTGCAATCAAGTCCCTTGCGGCATCTTTAACAAGTGGTGCAACCTCTGACTATGCTAAAGCTGAATCCATATATAATTATGTGAGAGATAAAATCTCTTATAGTTTCTATTACAACACTAAATATGGAGCAGCAGGTACATTAAGCGCTAAAACAGGAAACTGTGTGGATCAAGCACATTTATTAGTTGCTTTGTATAGGGCAGCAGGTCTTGCAGCAAGATACGTTCATGGTACTTGTAAATTCTCTAGTGGAAGTACTTACGGTCACGTATGGACCCAAGTTTTAGTTGATGGTAAATGGATTGTTGGGGACCCAACAAGTTCAAGAAATTCATTTGGAAAAATTGTAAATTGGAATACTGGCTCATATTCCTTAAACGGAAAATACGCTAGTTTATCATTCTAATTGAATTTTTCTCCTTTTTCTTTTTTTTAAAATTTAAATTTATTTTTTTTTCACTATTTTTTATTATCAGTTTTAGGTCGTCCAAAACTTTTTTATACTCCTAAAAATATAAAATAATATTAATATTGATGTAGGTGACTTTCATGGCTGATGGTAAAATAAGTGAAAACATTGAGGAATACTTGGAAGTTCTTTACCGTAACGGTAGTAACGGGGAACAAGTATCAACAACACAGTTGTCAAAAGATTTAGGCATTGCACCAGGTAGTGTCACTCAAATGCTTAAAAAATTAGAAGATTTGGGTTATATTGTATATACTCCTTATAAAGGTGCCACTTTAACAGATGATGGTATGCAAATTGCTCAGAAAATCACAAGAAAACATAGGATTTTAGAAAAGTTCTTGTTGGATATCCTAAAAGTGAAAGAGGAAAACATCCACGACCAAGCTTGTGAAATGGAACATACATTATCTGATGAAGCTGAAAGGGCTTTATGCACAATGATGCACCATCCTGATTTATGTCCTGATGAAAACATTATTCCTGCATGTAATTTTGATTTTGAAAGTTGCCAACAATGTTATTCACAAAAAGATTTTGATCAAGTTATTAATAGGAAATTTAACTTATTGTCAATTTCCGAGTTAACTTCAAGTACTGAAGGAACAATCTCATTCATTCGTGGAAATGAGGATCTTTTAGGTGAAATCACTGACAACGGCATTAAAGTTGGTCAGCATCTTAAATATGAATATAATGAAAATCGTATTGGGAACCATTATTTGGTCACCATTGATGATGAAGAGTTAAACATTCCGGCCGAAATGGCTAACAATATTTTTATTAAAGTTTAACTTTCTTTCTTCTTTTTTTTACAAAAATTTTATATAATATTTATTTCAAAGTTATTAGCATTAAATATAATTTATTTCTTTTTATGGTGTTTTAATGCGTGGAGATTTATCTAATGGTATTGTTTCTATAAAAATTGTGGAAGGAAGTAAAAGACCGATTGCATTGCATGAAAAAAGCAAGTTCGGGAAAATTGAAGCTGATTTTTTACACCTTTCATTGATTGAGGCCTGTTATTTGCTTGAAAAGGGTCGTTTAGACATTTATGAAGATGATGTTGAATGCAGTGTCGGGTATTTGATTGACATTCTAAAAGAGCAAGAGGTTTATGCAAAATATTTGGTTTATAGAGATTTGAAAGACCGTGGATATGTAATCAAGACAGGATTCAAATATGGTTCCGAGTTCAGGTTATACAATCGTGGAGGGGGTCCCGGCCAAGGTCACTCAGATTATCTGGTCAAGATCATATCTGAAAACTATGACATTAACTCACTTGATTTCGCAAGTTATGTGAGGGTTTCTCACGGTGTCAACAAGAAACTTCTCTTGGCTATTGTTGATGAGGATTTTGACATAACCTATTACAATGTCGAATGGACAAGACCTTAGTTTAAATTAAAGAAATCATTTATATTTTAGTAAGTTTTATGGTTATTGTTGATAATTTTTGATTATGAAATCAATTTAATATTATTGTTGGTGAAAATATGGCAGATTTAATTGATCCATGGGCATCATTTACCCTAGATTATGATAAATTAGTAAATCAGTTTGGTATCGGTAAAATTTCAGATATATTAAATGACATTAAGAACCCTCAGAGGCTAATGCAAAGAGGAGTTATATTCGGACACAGAGAATTCAATGAAATTAACAATTTAATCAATCAAAACAAGGAATTTGCAGTTGTAACAGGTATGATGCCGAGTGGACAAATGCATATAGGTCATAAAATGGTAGTTGACCAATTGAAATGGTATCAAGATATGGGTGCAATGTTGTCCCTTCCTATTGCGGATTTGGAAGCCTATGCCGCACGTGGCATGAGCTTTGAAAAGGGTAGGGATATTGCGGTTAACGAATACCTGACAAATTGGATTGCATTGGGCCTTGACCTTGAAAAGGATAATGTTAACGTTTATCTACAATCTCAAAATCAGGAATTGCAGACTTTAGCATTTAAAGCTGCAAATAAGACCAATTTCAGCCAACTAAGATCAATTTACGGATTTGAAAATTCAACAAATATAGCACATGTCCAAGCGCCATTGATGCAGGTTGCAGACATTTTGCTTCCGCAAATCGAGGAATTTGGAGGTCCAAAAAAGGTTGTTGTACCTGTAGGAATAGATCAGGACCCTCACATCAGGCTGACAAGGGACATTGCTCACAAGCTGCATGAGGAAACCGGATTCATACAACCGGCTTCAACATATCATAGGTTCTTGACCGGATTGACCGGTGACAAGATGAGCAGTTCAAAGCCAAACACTGCAATCTATCTTAACGATGATACCAAAAGTGCAGTTAAAAAGGTCAAATCAGCTAAAACCGGTGGAAGGGAAACCTTAAAAGAGCAGGAAGAGTTAGGTGGAGAAGTGGATAAATGTGTTATTTATGAAATGTTGCTTTACCACTTTATCGATGATGACAAGGAACTTGAAAAAATCAGACATGACTGCTTAAATGGAACCCTGCGCTGTGGTGAATGCAAGATGAGAACAGCAGAGCTCATGGAAGAGTTCATGGATGATTTGCACGAAAAGCAAGTTGAAGCTAGAGAGCTTGCAAATACATTGATATAATGATGGATTTTAAAAAAGAAATAAAATTGGCATTCACTGAGAATAAATTAGCTATTTCAATATCAATAGCCATTCTTCTTATTTCTTTGCTTGCAGGTTATTTTTTAGAGCCTTATTTGAATGCTTACTTAAATCCTGTAGTGGACAATATGGCCGAACAGGTGCACTCTGGAAATATACAATTAACGTTTCACAGCATATTCTCTAACAATATTAGAATAGTCTTCATAATGTTTATAATGGGTATTTTGTGCTGTTTTTCAGCAGTTATTTTGGCATTTAATGGATTGTTCATAGGATATTTCACTGCAATCCAGGATGATTTGTTCGCTACATTGCTGATGCTGGTGCCTCACGGCATTTTCGAATTGCCGGCATGCGTCATTGCCTGTGCATCAGGTTTTGTCTTATTTAATTTTATTTTAAGATTCTTTAAGACATTCATAAAACAGGAAGACGGTTCATTTTCAACTCAGCTATATTCATCATATGTTGATAATTTTGATAAGCTAAAGCAGGCTATCCTTTTATTGCTGGTGGCTGCAGTCTTGATGGTGATTGCAGGGGTTGTTGAAGTTTATTTGACCGGACCAATTGCAAAGTTTATACTTTCAGTTTTTAGTTAAATTTTATATAAAATAATTTTAAAAAATATATATGTGATTTTTTATGATAAGATGTGTTTCATGTGGAGAAGAATACGACGATGATGAAGTGATCTACACTTGTGAAAAATGTGGGTCCGTACTTGAGCTCGTCAATGAAATCGATGTTTCAAAAGACATTTTTGATGGTAGAAAAGATAACTTATGGAAATTCAAAGAATGCATTCCTGTTGATGAGACAAAAATTGTCTCTCTTGATGAAGGGGGAACTCCATTTTGCAAATGTGATAAATTAGGAAAAGAACTCGGAGTAAACCTCTATGTAAAAGTAGAAGGATCCAACCCAACAGGAAGTTTTAAGGACAGAGGAATGACCGTTGGAATGACCAAAGCAATGGAATTGGGAGTAGATACTGTTGGTTGTGCTTCAACAGGTAACACTTCCGCATCACTTTCAGCATATGCTGCCCGTGCAGGTTTACGCTGTATCGTATTCTTGCCTTCAGGTAAGGTTGCTTTAGGTAAATTGGCTCAGGCAATGTTCCACGGCGCTGAAGTAATGTCCATTAATGGAAACTTCGATGAAGCACTTGAAGCTATGACTGCTCTTGCATTAGAAAAACATCTTTACTTATTAAATTCTATCAACCCTTACAGATTGGAAGGTCAAAAAACCATAGGTTATGAGATTGTCAGAGACTTAGGATGGCAATCACCAGACAGGATTATATTGCCTGTTGGTAATGCAGGTAACATTTCCGCTATCTGGAAAGGAGTGAAAGAATTCTACGATGCAGGATTCATTAAGGACTTGCCAATGATGACTGGTATTCAAGCAGAAGGTGCATGTCCTGTTACAAATGCGTTCAAAAAAGGAGATAAAAGGGTTGTCCCTGTAGAAAATCCTGAAACAATTGCTACTGCTATACGTATTGGTGCACCTGTCAGTGACATCAAGGCATTGAATGCAATATATGATTCAAACGGATACTCTGAAACTGTGACTGATGAGGAAATATTGGATGCTCAAAAGTTACTTGCAAGAACAGAAGGTATTGGTGTTGAACCTGCTTCTGCAGCTTCCATTGCAGGTCTTAAAAAACTTGTTGATGAAGGTGTTGTGGATAAAGGTGAAACTATAACCTGTGTAGTTACCGGACACTTGCTTAAAGATCCTAACACTGCTATTGAAGCATGTACCCAACCTACAGAGGTTGATGCGGATATAGACACTTTAAGAAAAATTTTAATGAACAAATAAATTTTTCTTCATTTCTCTTTTTAATTTATTTTTTTCTTTTAATTCTTATTTTTTCGAACAAATTTTCTATATTTTTTAATTAAAGTGATGTATGAAAAACATTCTTTAAGATATTAATGTCACTATTTATGTTAAAATATCATGGTAAGTAATGGTGAAATTATCAAGATTTGACCCTTCATTACCAATAGATTTATATATAAGCAAATAAAAACTATTATTAACAAATTTAAATGAGGTGTATAATATGAGTGAATTACCAATTGCTCCTGTAGGCAGAATCTTAAAAAATGCTGGTGCACAAAGAGTAAGCGACGACGCTAAAGTAGCATTAACCGAAGCAATCGAAGACTACGGTAACGAAATCGCACAAAAAGCTGTCGGATTTGCTCGCCACGCTGGCAGAAAAACTGTAAAAGCAGAAGACGTAAAATTAGCAATCAAATAGATGTGTTAATGATCTTTTAGATAGTATGTAAATACTATCTCTTTTACACTTTTTTAATATCTTATTCTAAAATTTTAGTTCTAAAAAATCTTATTTTTGCTTATTTTTTGAAAACATTTATATACTATGCTAACCAATTTATTATTGTCTAGTTCTCTAGAATTATTTCATTAATTACTAAATTTTTATTTTTAGTTTTGCTAAAAATTATTGAAATTCAGAAGTATTTGTATTGAAAGTCTAATCCCTCTTATTTTTTTCTCGGGATTGTGGATTTAGTGATATATGAATTATTCAAGAATTAGTATTATTAAAAACTGTCTTAGATTACTCTATAGGCAAATTTGGGTAATTGGGATAGTGATAATTAAATAATATTATGATTCAATGTGGATTATAATATATGCCGATGGATGGCATAGCCAGATGAAAAAGGAGGTATATTTTATGGCAAACATTTATGTAAAATTTGACACACCTGAAGAATTAGCTAAACAAGCTGAAGAAGCATTAGAAACCGCACAAGCTACCGGTAAAGTAGCAAAAGGAACTAACGAAGTAACCAAATTCATCGAAAGAGGAGACGCAGCATTAGTTGTTATCGCAGAAGATGTTGATCCTGCTGAAATCGTTGCACACATTCCTGTTCTCGCTGATGAAAAAGAAATTCCTTACGTATACTTACCTACCAAAGAACAAGTTGGTGTAGCTGCAGGTTTAACTGTTGGTACTGCTTCCGCATGTATTGTTGATGCTGGAGACGCTGAAGCTGCTGTTAGTGAAATCGTAGAAAAAGTTGCTGAATTAAAAGAATAGATAAATTCTTTTAATGAATTTACGGTGATTTAAATGGAAGAAGGAACTCCTGCTGAAGTCATTGAAGTTTTAAAAAGAACTGGTATGACTGGTGAGGTTATGCAAATTAAATGCAGAATCCTCGATGGTAGAGACAAAGGAAGAATTTTAACAAGAAACATTATGGGTCCTGTAAGAGAAGGCGACATCTTAATGTTACTTGATACAATTAGAGAAGCTAAGGAAATTAGAACTCCTTAAGAAGGTGTAAGAGCATGAGAACTTGTTCATTCTGTAATAAAGAAATAGAAGAAGGTACAGGAAAAATGTACGTCAAAAGAGACGGTACAATTTATTTCTTTTGTAGCAGCAAATGCGAAAAAAATATGATTAAACTCGGAAGAGTTCCAAGAAAAGTTAAATGGGTTAAAGAATGATTCAAAAAAGTTTTGTAATGATGAAACCAGACGCTGTTCAAAGACGTCTTATGGGTAAAATATTATCCCGTTTTGAAGAAAAAGGTCTTCAAATCGTGGCTTGTAAATTAATTCAAATTGATGAAGATTTAGCAAAAACTCATTATGGGGAACACGCTGAAAAACCATTTTTCCCAAGTTTAGTTGAATACATTACTTCTTCACCATCCCTTGCTATGGTAATTGAAGGAGAAGAAGCAATCACAACTATCAGGAAATTAGTTGGCGCAACCAATCCTTTAGAAGCAGATCTTGGAACAATTAGAGGGGACTTTGGTATGGATACCGGTAGAAACATTATTCATGCTTCCGATGCTCCTGAATCTGCAGAAAGAGAAATTGCACTTTTCTTTAATGAAGATGAAATTTGTGATTACAAAATTATCGATAACGATTTAATTTATGAATAGATAGATTTTAGAAATTTTATTATTAAAGAGATATTATGAAAATCAGATCCCCGATTGTATCAGTTTTAGGTCATGTAGACCATGGTAAAACCACATTGTTGGATTACATTAGAGGTAGTACTATTGCCGATAAGGAAGCAGGTGGTATTACACAACACATTGGTGCTACTGAAATTCCTAACGATACTATTGAAGAAATCTGTGGAAACTTTATATCAAGATTAACTATCAAAGATTTAATTCCAGGATTATTCTTTATTGATACACCAGGTCACGCAGCTTTCACAAGTTTGAGAAAACGTGGTGGAGCTTTGGCTGACTTAGCTGTTTTAATTGTTGATATAAACGATGGTTTTAAACCACAAACATTTGAAGCATTAAATATTCTTAAAATGTATAAAACTCCATTCATTGTAGTTGCTAACAAAATAGACATGTTATTTGGTTGGGAGACTCATGAAGGAGCATCCTTTAAAGAATCTTTTAATCAGCAAGCTCAAAGTGTTCAACAAGAGTTAGACGCTAAAATTTATGAGATTGTAGGTACCCTTTACAAGGAAGGATTCCAATCTGAAAGATTCGATAGGATAAGTGATTTCGCTTCACAAATCAGTATTATTCCGATTAGTGCTAGGTCTGGTGAAGGAATCATTGAAGTTTTGGCAATGCTTTTAGGTCTTGCTCAGGAATATTTAACAGAGCAGCTTGAAATTAACGAAGATGCTCCGGCTAAAGGTACTGTATTGGAAATTAAGGAAGAAGTTGGTTTAGGTCTCACTATTGATAGTATCATTTATGATGGGGTTTTACGAACTAATGATGAAATCGCTTTGATGACTTCTTCAAATGAAGTCTTAACAACTAAAATCAGATCTATCTTAAGACCGCTTCCATTAGAGGAAATGAGAGATTCCAAAAAGAAATTCAGAAAATTCGATGAAGTTGTTGCAGCTGCGGGTATTAAAATAGCTGCACCGAATTTGGATGATGTTGTTTCCGGTTCCCCGCTTAGGGTATTAAGTGATAAGGAGAATGTGGAAGAAGAGATCTTAAAAGAGATTGAAGATATTACCATCAGTACTGAAGATGAAGGTATTTTAGTTAAAGCAGATACATTAGGTTCTCTTGAAGCTATCGTTAAGTTATTAAGAGAATTGGAAATTCCTATTCGTGAAGCTGACATAGGTGATGTTAATCGTAGAGATATTATTAATTCATCTATTGCTTTAAATGAAAATGATTCACATGGTGCAATCATTGCTTTTAACGTTAATGTAAATCCTAATTCTCAGGATGATTTGGAAAATTCTGATGTTAAATTATTCAAGGGTGATGTAATCTATCAAATAATTGAAGATTATGAGGCATGGATTGATGAAATTGAAAAAGCTAAGAAAAAGGCTTTCTATGATGCTATTATAAAACCTGCAAAGTTCATGTCATTGCCTAAATTGGTTTTCCGCCAAAGCAAACCTGCTATTATTGGTATTGAATCCATTAGTGGTACTGTTAAACAAGGTCAAACAGTAATTAACAAAAATGGTGAATACGTTGGAGTAATAGCAAGTATGGAAGACAAAGGTGAAACATTACCTTCCATTCCTAGAGGTCAAAGGGTTGCAATGGCAATCAAAGACGCTATTGTTGGAAAACATTTCGATGAAGGGGATGAGCTATACGTGGACATTCCTGAAAAACATTATAAGTTCATTGAAAGGGAATTCAAGGATAAACTAACTGAAGATGAATTTGAAACTTTATACGAGTTCGTTGAAATTAAACGTAAACAAGATCCAGATTGGGGTAAATTTGGTCTTTTTGAATAATAAATTTATTATGATAAAATAATTATAGGAGGAAAAACCATGGCATTCAAAGTTGTTGTGTCTCAAAAAGCTGAAACTCATCAAGTTGAAGTAGACGATGCTAAAGCACTCAACGGTTTAGTAATCGGTGATGAATTTGATGGTGGAATTGTTGGTTTAGATGGTTACACTTTAAAAATCACTGGTGGTAGTGACAAAAACGGTTTCACTATGAAAAAAGATGTTTCAGGTACTAGAAGAATCAAAAGTTTATTAACTGGTGGTGTCGGTTATCATCCTAAAGCTGATGGTGTTAAAAGAAGAAAAACCGTTAGAGGAAACACTATTGCTGATGATATCGTACAAATCAACACTGTAGTTACTGAAGCTGGAAGTAAATCAATAGCTGAAATTCTTGGTGCTGGTGAAGAAGAGGAAGAATAGTTTTACTATTTTTCTTATTTTACTTTTAAGTCGAATTAAAAATATTAAAAAGGTGGTTATCTGTGAACGTACAGTCAGATGTTAACATTGGTTTGGTTGGTCATGTAGACCATGGTAAGACAACTCTTACTAAAGCATTATCAGGAATATGGACTGATACTCACAGTGAAGAAACAAAAAGAGGTATTTCAATCCGTTTAGGTTACGCGGACATTGAATTCAGAAAATGTCCTGAATGTGATGAACCTGAATGTTACACTACTTCTGAAAAATGTGAAAACTGTGGAAGTGAGACTGAATTAATAAGAAAAGTATCTTTTGTTGATGCTCCAGGTCACGAAACTCTTATGGCAACTATGTTATCTGGTGCTGCAATTATGGATGGTGCAGTATTAGTTATTGCTGCAAATGAGACTTGTCCACAACCACAAACTAAAGAGCATCTTATGGCACTTGACGTAATCGGTGTAAAAGATGTTATAGTAGTTCAAAATAAAATTGATATTGTTTCAAAAGAAAGAGCTATTGAAAGTTATAATGAAATTAAGGAATTTGTTAAAGGTACTTGTGCTGAAGACGCTTTAATAATACCTGTATCTGCTCAACAAGGAGCTAATGTAGATATTTTGATTGAAGCTATGCTCAAACAAATCCAACCGCCGGAAAGAAATGTCGATGATACCGCATTAATGCATGTGGCTAGATCATTCGATATCAACAAACCAGGTTCTGGTGCAGATAAGATTAAAGGCGGAGTTATTGGTGGTACATTAGTTCAAGGAACATTCAAACTTGGTGACACTATTGAAATCAGACCGGGTCCAACCAACAACGGTAAAAGAGTTACCTTGAAATCTGAGATTATTGGTCTTGAGGCAAATGGTGAGCAAGTTGAAGAGATTGGTCCTGGAGGTCTTGTTGGTATTGCAACTAAATTAGATCCATCCTTAACTAAATCAGATTCTTTATCTGGAACTGTTGCTGGTGAAGAAGGTACTTTGCCTGATGTTTTAGACAGCTTTAGTATGGAAGCTAATTTACTTGACCGTGTTGTAGGTACTAAAGAAGAGCGCGAAGTAGCTCCAATTAAAATTAAAGAGCCATTGATGATTAATTGTGGTACTACAACTACAATTGGTGTTGTTACTTCAACTAAGAAGAACATTGTTGATGTTACTCTCAAATTGCCTGTTTGTGCAAGTCCAGGCGATAGGGTGGCTTTAAGTCGTAGAGTCGGTGCTCGTTGGAGATTAATTGGATATGGTATTATTGAATAGAGGTAAATATGGACTCTAAAGAAGTTGTAATTGATACCAATTTTTTTATGGTTCCTTTTCAGTTCAATGTGGATATTATCACTGAACTTGAAAATAAATTACCTTCTTATAAATTAACAACTCCAAGCTTTGTTATCAATGAATTGAAGGGTTTGAAAAGAAATAATAAAGGGAAAACAAGGTTAAATGCAAATTTGGCCTTGAAATTAGCTAATTCTTCAAAAGTTGAAATAAAGGATATTTCATTACTGGAAAATGAAACTGTGGATGATGCGTTGCTTAGAGTTTCAGAAGTTTTAGCTACAAACGATATTGAATTAAAAAATCGTGCAAAAAATAACGGAATAACTGTTGTCTATTTGAGGCAAAAAAAATATATTGCTGTTGATGGTAAAATATAATATTAATTAAACTTATTAAAAAAATGAGGGATTATTTTGTATTATAAAACAAAAATTGAGGACACTGTAAGAATACCACCTTACAGATTTGAAAATCCTCTCGAAGAAGTTGCTATTCAGACTTTAAACGAAACTTACGAGGGTCGTTTAGATAAAAAACTTGGTTTACTTATTTGTGTTAATGCAATAGATGAAATTAGTGAAGGAAGACTCATTATGGGTGATGGTGCATCATATCATAATGTTGTGTTCGAAGCAATTTTCTTTAAACCAGAACAACATGAAATCTTTGATGGTGAAGTAATTGATATTGTTGATTATGGTGCTTTTGTAAGAATTGGACCTATGGATGGTTTAATACATGTTTCTCAAGTAACTGATGATTATATTAATTATGATGCTAAAAGAGGAGCATTACTTGCTAAAGAATCTAATAAAACTTTAGATGAAGGAGATTTAGTAAGAGCAAGAGCTGTCAGCGTTTCAATTAAAGACGAATCTACCAATAATATCGAAAATAGTAGGAACTCTAAAATTCCACTTACTATGAGACAAACCAATTTAGGTAGGTTTGAATGGATTGAAGAAGCTAAACAAAAAAGTAAGAAGGGTAAAGAATGAAAGCTTGTACTGTTTGTAAAATGATTTCAAGTAAAGATCATTGTCCTAGTTGTGGAAACCCAACTTCCGACAACTGGAGCGGTCTTTTGATTATAACTGACCCGGAAGAGTCTAAAGTAGCTAAGGAATTGAATATTCAAATTCCAGGTGAATATTGTTTAAGAGTAAGATAAGGTGTTATTGTGTTACAGTTAGATACAGAAAATAAGGATTTAATCAGAGACCTTAAGGAACCTTTAGGTAAGTTATATCCTGACTTTGAAGATGCAATTGATGAGATTAAATCTTCCGAGTTTCTAATTTCTGTTGGTGACGCAACTTTTGCTAATCTTACAAAATATAAATTATATCCAAATATTGGTATAATTGATAATTTAATTCAAAGAAAAAATCATACTCATGAAGTTATACGTGCTGATAATATATTAAAAGCGGACAATCCTGCGGGATTCCTAACGGATGATCTATGGGAAACCATAGGCCAAGCTCTTGAATTATCTAGCAATGGCGAATGCTATGTAATTGAAGTAGCAGGGGAAGAAGATCTTGCAGTTCTTCCTTGCATCTTGATGGCAAATCCTGAGACTACCATTTTATATGGTCAGCCTAACGAAGGATTAGTACTTTTAAAAGCTCGTGATTTAAAAAATAAAGCTCAAAAGCTTATTGACGGATTTATTGAAATAAATTAAATGAGGTTTTATCATGGAAATCGAATTTATCGAAGAAAAAGAAAATAAATTATTTAACAGAAAAGAAATCAAATTTTACGTTGATTACGATGGGGAAGCAACTCCTAAAGTATTAGATATCAAATCTAAATTAGTTGCTTTATTAAATACTAAAAAAGAATTACTTGTTGTTGACAATGTACAACCTCACTACGGTGAACCCAAAGCTTTAGGTTATGCTAAAGTTTACGCAACTGTAGATGATTTAGAATACATTGAAACTAAACATGTAATGGCTAAAAACGAAGAACCTGAAGAAGAAGCTCCTGAAGAAGAAGCTGAAGCAGAAGAATAGGTGATTTGAATGGTAAAAAAATCTGATTTATATGAAATTGATGGCGACAAAATTGTAAGAAAAAACCAAATTTGTCCTCGTTGCGGTGAAGGTGTATTCATGGCTGACCATGGTGACAGAGTTGCTTGTGGTAAATGCGGATACACTGAAATGAAAAAATAAGATTTTTAAAAATCTTTATTTCTTTTTTTTATTTATTTTTATTTTAATTATTTTTTAGAAGGGATTTTTTTGGATAATATTAGAAATGGTCGTTTTAAGACTGGAATGACTGATGAAGCGGCTGAGTACACTTCATCACTTGAAGCGGATAAAATTATTTTTGAAGCAGACATTAAAACTAATTTTGCACACACCTCAATGCTAAAGCATGAGGGAATCATTGATGAGAAAATTGCAGACAATATCTTATGCGCTCTTGATTCTTTAAAAGAGGAAGGTTATTCTGCATTGGTTTTCGATCCTTCCGTTGAAGATGTTCACATGGCTATTGAAAACTACGTTACCTCTAAAATAGGTCCTGAAGCGGGTTTCATGCACACTGCAAAATCACGTAATGACCAGGTTGCATGTGATGTCAGGTTAGTTTTAAGGGAAAAAATAATTGAAATCCAAATAGGTATTTTAGAATTTATGGAAGGCCTTGTAGAAATGGCTGGTGAACATTTGAATGATGTTTTCATTGGTTTTACTCATTTGCAACATGCTCAACCAATCACAATTGCACATCATTTGATGGCTCATGTCCAAGCTCTTAAAAGGGATTATGAACGTTTGGCTGACACATATAAGCGTGTCAACTTAAATCCATTGGGTTCAGCTGCAATGGCTACCACTAGTTTTCCAATCAACAGGCAATTGACTACAGATTTGCTTGGCTTTGATGCATACTTGGAAAATTCAATGGATGGAGTTTCCGCAAGGGATTTCATTGCAGAAACTGTATTCGATTTTGTGGCATTATCTTCCACTCTCGCTAAAATTTGTGAGGAATTGGTATTGTGGAGTACCTATGAGTTTGGTGTCATTGAAATGGCTGATGAATATTCATCAACTTCTTCTATTATGCCTCAAAAGAAAAATCCTGATGTAGCTGAACTTGCAAGAGGTAAAACCAGTATCGCTACAGGTGAATTGATTACCATCTTAACAATCATGAAAGCGATTCCATATACATACAACAGGGACTTGCAGGAAATAACCCCTCACTTATGGAATGCTATTAAAGTAACTCAAGACACTTTATCAATTGTAACTAAAATGTTGTTGTCAGTCGAATTCAAAGTTGAAAGGTGTGCTGAACTTGCAGGTAAGAATTTTGCTACTGCAACAGATTTGGCAGACATCATGGTTCGTGAAAAACAAATTCCATTCAGAACTGCTCACAAAATTGTTGGCAGAATCGTTAATGAAGCAACTGCAAGCGACATGGCTGAAGAGGACATCACATCCAAATTCATTGATGACATTGCAGTGGAATTGGGCTTCGATGAATTGAACCTTTCAGACGACTTAATTCAAAGGGCTTTAAACCCGGCTGAAAACGTAAGAATCAGAGCGGTTCCTGGTGGTCCTGCACCGGAAATGGTTGAAATTGCTCGTGATAATATTAAAGATTTCTTAAATGAGGAATTTGAAAGACATGGAATATAATTTTGGGAGAATTATATGAATAAAATAATTTTAGCATTACTTGCTGTTTTCATTTTAACAGCAGGTACTTCTGTTATTTTTGCTGAAGAGGTTACTGTTGGAGGCATTTCATTTGATGTTCCGGGCAATTATTCTGTTAATAAAACAACAAATAATTCTTGCATCTTAAAAAACAATGCATCTGATAATTATACAATCAGTATTGTTCCATCTGAATCTTCAGATTTTGCCCTTGAGAAAAATAGCCGTATTTCTTCAGGATTCACATTCTTGTCTGAGGAGAATTACACTTCAACCAATGATATTGACATAAACCAACAAAATTTCATTAAAAATGAGTCTTATTTCTCTTTTTATTCATTTGATGTTGGCAACTCATCATATTCAGTGAGTTACATTTTCCCAGTGCACGATAATGTGAACAATCAAACTAATCCCGTTAATGAAATCATTGAATCTATTCAATGATTTTATTTTTTTATATTCATAAAAAGTTTTAGGTTTACCTAAACTTTATATACTGTAATGAACAAAATAACTATTGTGGATATAATCATTGATTATTGAAGCATGAATGTTGTTAGGGGAGATATGTTTATAGAAAACTTATGTATTTGTTCCTCAATGAATTCAATAAGTAAAGCTCAGCTTCTATTCATATTCTCCCTTTTCAACAATCATAAGTCTGATTTTTTTAAAATAAGTATTATTTATTCGGAATCCTCATTCTTTTTAGATTCCATGTAATTTTCATGAATTTCATCTGCCAATTCCTGGTTTCCTTCTATGATTGGTCCTGTATAATCGCAGTCATAGCAGATCCATTGGGACCAGTTCTGCGGAATTATCCATTTGACATTATGGGATCCGCATCTCGGACAAATCTTTCGCATCATGATATCTAGTTTCAATTAACTCATTATTATAGTTGATGTAATATTTTGGTTACTTTGTCTTGTAAAAGCTCCAAATCAGGTCAAGTGCCTCGCCAGGTTCCAATGCACCTGAACGTGTCTCTCTAAGAATCCTTTGTATTGAAAATTTCTTCATGTGGGGGAATTTCCTGTGAACCTCATAAAGGAGCGGACACCCAAATCCTTTGAATGTCTTTAAATCATAGTTTTTGATTAAGGATTTTATCTCTTGCTTGCCGACACTTAAACTTGCTGGAAGGTTCAAGCGATATAATGAGTCCTCCTGTAAATTTATGCATTGGCTACCGGTTGCAAGCATATCACCAAAGATAATTATGGGAATTTCTTTATTTTTTGCATATTCCTTGACAAGTTCGCCGGTGTTTTTGGAACATCTTCCGCATGGGTGGACCTTGCCTGTAAATGACTCGTTGACGATGTCGCTGTAGTCTGTTTTGATGTATTCATGGTTTACATCAAGTGATTCTGTAACCAGTTTGATGTTTTCCTTAAACTGTTTTGGCAGGATTATGGTTCCAGGGTCTATGGTAACGGCTATCGGATTAAATCCAAGTTTTTTAGCTAAAATAAGTGAAAAGCTGCTGTCAACACCTCCTGAAAGTGCAACAACTGCTTCGGTATTTTGAGATTCTTCGAATTCATTCTTTTTAAAGTAATCGTCAAAGTTGAAGCTGTAGATGTTTTCAAGCTTGTTGTCGATTGTTTTTTCAAGGTTATTAAGTCCCATCAAGTTTGAATTGAGGTTATGGATTGTCTTTTTGGATAGCTTCAACTTGTATTCCTTGTTAAGGAAGTCTCCATATGATTCGACATGTATGCTTTCAAGGCCTAACTTTTCCCTAAGTTTTCCAACAACCCATCCTCCTTTTCCGATGATTGCAGACTTGTCGGGGCGATCCTCTGTGATTATCCACAATTCATTGGCATCATCATTGAAATACATCTCTTCAATGAAGATATTCACTTCATCATGACCTATTTCCCTGCGAATCTGATTTACTTCATCTAAAATGAATTCCTTGGTATACATCATATTTAATTATGGCTCAACTACTTTAAATAGTAAACTTTTAAGGAGCATGATTTCCTCATCAGTCATATTGGAGGTAACCTTGCTTTCCCAACCTTCAATCAAATGAATCACATTGTCTGTTTTTTCAATTCCATTTGGAGTTATTTCAACAATCTTCTTGCGTCTGTTTTCAGGGTCTTCCCTTCGGGTGATGTATCCCTTGTCTTCAAATTTTCTTAAGAGTTTGGCGGTGTATCCTTCGCTGACCTTGAACAGTTCGACCAGTTCCTTTTGTGTTGTTGTATCTGTGAAACGGATCCTAATTAAAAATGGAAGCTCAGCTTTTGTAATGTCCTCATCATCAAATATCTCATTAATATAATTGCTGTAATCGCTTATCATTTCCTCAACATAGTGATAAATGAATATGTTTTCAGCATTTTCTTTTTTAAATTGACTTGGAAGTGTCATATTTAACCCTCAATATGATATTTGGTGGTTCTGGTAAATAAGAATATCAAATCAATAACCATAACTGCAATTGCCGCAATCATGACATATTGAACTCCCATGCCTGCAACCACTGCCCCTGCAATTGTGGTTCCTAATGTCACTCCAACATTTCCCATGCTTAAAAAGATTCCATTTGCAAATTCAGGAGCTTCGGGTGCTGCTGAAACCATCCAGTATTGTGCAATATCGTTTCCGATACCTGCAATTATTCCCCATAAAAACATCAATATTATTATAGGCATTTTAGAACCGCCGAATACAAACATTCCAACCATCAATATTGAGAATGCTATAGGGAAAATCAAAACGGTTCTTTTTGTATTGTTGGTTAATAGCTTTGCTCCAACCCAATTTCCAATGATTGATGCTATTCCATAGATAAATAACACTATGCTCAATTCGGTTCCAAAGATGTTTGTTATTGTGTTTAAAAACTCTGATATGTATGCATATCCAGTATACATTCCTCCATTTAAGAAAATGACTCCTAAAATGGATATTATGAACACTCCAGTTGTTGCAACCTTGACCTGGTTTCCGTAGGATTGCTCTTTTCCGGGAAGGCTTGGGAAAAAGATTATTGTTGCGATTAATGCAATGAATGTCACTAAACTGAACCAGAGCATTGATGCCTGATATCCGAAGTTTGTTGCAACAAAGGTTGTTATTGGAACTCCAACAATCATTCCTGCTGAAACGCCCATAATCACTTTGCTCACTGCATTCTGTGCTTTTTCGGGTTCTACTATTTCAGCGGCCACAGTCAATGCAAGGCCACAGTATATCGGATGGAATATTGCAGGGATTATTCTGCAGATTAATGCTATATTAAAGTCGGTCACGAATGCTCCAACTGTTGAGAAAATTGTAAATATTGCCAAAACCAGAATGAAGCTTTTCTTTCGGTCAAACCTTGAGAAAACCAATGGCATGAATATTCCGCAAATTGCTATTGTCAATGCAAACAGGCTTACGAAAAGCCCTGCCTGTGTAATGTCCACGTTAAAATACTGTGCGATTTGGGGAAGGATTCCCACAACTCCCATTTCGGTACTTAACACTCCAAAAGTACCTAACATCATAATGTATATAATTAATTTTTCATGTTTCATGTTGAATCTCCAAACGCTTTCATAAAATAACTCTTTCATTAGGAAAGATTTATATATAGTAATTTACAATTTATTATTATATAAAACTTTAGGTGAAATCATGAATTATGTAACTTTAGATAATGGCGTTGAAGTGCCTCAGCTTGGATTTGGAGTGTTTCAGATACCTCCGCAACAAACCAAGGAAGCTGTCTTGAAAGCGATTGAAGTCGGATACAGACATTTCGATACAGCACAGGCATACTTCAATGAGGAAGGGGTAGGCGAAGCAATTGCCGAAAGTGGAATTGACCGCAGCGAATTTTTCATAACAACAAAGGTATGGCATTCTCATCACGGTTATGAGAAAACCAAGGAAGCCTGTGAAGAGTCATTGAAAAAACTTCAGACCGATTATATTGATTTGTACTTGATACATCAAAATATAGGTGACGTCTTCGGCACATGGAGAGCATTGGAAGAATTGTATGAGAAAGGAAAGGTTAAGGCAATTGGTGTGTGCAATTTCACTGAAAGCAGATTCACAAACTTGGCCTTGCATTCTAAAATCAAGCCTATGGTAAACCAGATTGAGATTAATCCGTTCTACCAACAGCAAGGAACCGAGGATTTCCATGCAAAGTTTGGAACCCTGATTGAATCATGGGGACCTCTTGCAGAAGGCAGAAACGGAATATTTTCCAATCCTGTTTTATCTGAAATCGGTGAAAAATATGGAAAATCAGTTGCTCAGGTAATCATTAGGTGGATCATCCAAAGGGGAATAATAGTGTTCCCAAAATCAGCAAAGCCTGAAAGGATGGCAGAAAACATTGATGTTTTTGACTTTGAGTTGACAAAGGATGACATGGAAAAAATTAAAGAGCTTGAAACCGGTGAGCCAATAGCATACATTGACACACCAGAATTTGTAGAATCAATTTCACAATTTGGAGTATAGATAAAATGAATTTCGATTTAAATGACAATAAGGAAGTAGTTGTACTTTTAGGTGCAGGAGACATGGGAATGGCAATCATTAAAAGATTTTCAGCAGGCAAGAAAATATTGCTGGCTGACATCAATGAGGAAAAGCTAGAATCCCTTAAAAAAGAGTTGACCTATTCAGGTTATGACGTTGAAACTCAAGTGACAAACGCAATGGACTTGGACTCAATCAGGGCATTGGCTGAAAAGGCTGCATCATTAGGTCCTGTGATGTATTTCATTGACACAGCAGGAGCATCTCCAAACCAGGCAAACCCTCAGCACATCATCGACTTGGATTTAATTGGAACCTCCTATGCAATAGATGAATTCGGTAAGGTAATGGCAAGAGGGGGAGCGGGATTAATCATCTCATCCATGACAGGCTACATGCCATCTCCGCTAACTCCTGAAGATGAACACTTGCTCAGGGTAACTCCTACCGATGAGCTAAAAGACTTAGACTGCCTAAAAGAAGATGTCATCGTCAACTCAGGTGTTGCTTATGTGGTTTCCAAAAGGGCAAACCAATTGAGGGTTCAATACGCTTCAGCAGACTCCTGGGCAGAAAGGGGCGCAAGAATCAACACCATCAGTCCTGGAATCATCGTAACTCCATTGGCATATGATGAGTTTGAGGCAAACGGCGAAGGCTATCAGGCCATGATTGACGTATGTGGAGCCAAAAGGGTTGGAACATCTGATGAAATCGCTTTTGCAAGTGAATTCTTACTTTCAAATAAGGCTGGATTTGTCACTGGAATCGACTTGCTCATTGACGGAGGTACAATCGCAGCTATACACAGTGGAAAAATGGATATTCAAATCCAATAATTTTCCATTACTTTTTTTAATTTCAAGTTCCTAAATATTACTGAGGAGATAGTATTATGGAATATCGTGAATTGGGCAGCACTGGCATCAAGGTATCAGAAATTGCCTTTGGTGCTGAATTTTTAGTCGAAAGACCTTATGATGATACTGAAGAACTAATCAAGGCATGTGAAAAAGCAGGAATCAATTTTGTGGACTGTTGGATGAGTGAACCTGACGTTCGCTCACACTTGGGTAAGGCCATTAAGCCAAACCGTGAAAACTGGGTCATTCAAGGACATATCGGAGCAACCTGGCAGAACAACCAATATGTAAGGACCCGTGAAATGGACAAGGTTATCCCTGCATTTGAGGACTTTATGGAAAGGTTCCAGATTGACACCTTGGACTTCGGTATGATTCACTATGTTGACCAGATTGAAGATTACAATGAGATAATGGAAGGTCCGTTCATCGAGTATGTTCGCAAGCTAAAAGAGGAAGGGACAATCGCCCATATCGGACTCAGTACCCACAATCCTGATATCGGTCTTTTGGCAGCCAAAAACCCTGAAATTGAACTTCTGATGTTTTCAATCAATCCTGCATACGACATGTTCGGATCAATGCCTGACATTGAGGAATACAGAAAAGACGATGCATATGATGGGGAAATGTTCGGTTTAAATCCAGTACGTGCTGAAATATATGAATTGTGTGAGAAAAACGGCACTGCACTGACAGTGATGAAAGGATTTGCCGGTGGAAACTTATTGGCAGATGAGACTTCTCCATTTGGAGTTGCATTGACTCCAATTCAATGTATACATTACTGCCTGGAACAGAAAGGAGTTGACAGCATTTTCGTTGGTGTGAAAACAGTTGACGAACTTGAGGAGTCATTGAAATACTGTAATGCAACCGAAGCGGAAAAGGACTATGCTGAAATTCTAAAGAATGCTCCAAAACACTCATTTGAAGGGCAATGCACATACTGCGGCCATTGTGCGCCATGCACTTCTGAAATTGACATTGCAATGGTGACTAAATTGTTTGATCTTGCAAAAAATCATGATGAGGTTCCAGCAAGCATTCAAGAGCATTATAATAATTTAAAGTTCAATGCAACTGACTGCATTGCATGCGGGGACTGTGAACCTAGATGTCCGTTCAGTGTTCATATAGTTGATGTGATGTTGGATGCACAGGACTTGTTTGGATTTTAACATTATTGTGCAAGAATTCTCCGGCTTCTTTAAGCCGGGAGATGAATTGCACTTTTAAGGGGGTTTGTTGAATTTTTAGAATTTTTTTGCAAAATTAAAAAATTATTGTATTACTTTCCAAATGCTCTTAGATAATCTCTATTTATTATAAAGGTATATAAGTTGTTATATGAAAAG
>NZ_JAGAXX010000011.1 GCF_017940815.1 Methanobrevibacter sp. | reverse complement strand
TATCCCGGTCCTAAGGGTAGGTTATCCACGTGTTACTGAGCCGTACGCCACGAGCCTAAACTCGTTCGACTTGCATGGCTTAATCGAATCCCAATAGCAGTAGCATCTGCCAGGATCAAACAGAATTGAACACATAACAGACATAATAAGTATAAAGTATTATGAAGTACGCTAAATATAGACGAGTATTACACTAAACTAGTTTGTAACTAATTCACCACATACTACAAAACCAACATCATACTTGAGAAAATTCAAGTACTCACAAATGTATAGCTACATGCGGAAAGCAACCATCATAGTAAATATTGTTCCATACAATGTTACTTAGGTCATCGCCATAAAACACATAGCACATCTTATAGGCAGACAAATTTTATTAACAAATTCAATTAAAAAATATTGCAAAAAATTTTAAATTATGAAATAAAAAATCAATTTAGCTAAATTAAAAATAATAAAACTTTTTAAGTTGATTTATTAAAAAAAATAAATTTTAAAAAGAAATAACATAATAATTTATTAAAATTCGAAAAAATGGATTTAAGAAAAAAATATTGGCAAAAATAATAAATAAAAAAGAGATAAAGGTTTTTTAACATGAAAATATTCAAAAAGAAATAAGTAGTATATAAATGTATCCCTTATTTCAACTTTTTACGTATAACAGAGATAATTCTTGTTAAACTTTTATGCATTTTAATCCTGTATTGTTCAACAATCTCAAATCCAACATCTTCTACCATCGGATTAAGGTCAACATAGTGAGGAGAAGCCATACAAAGGTATGCGTCATCCTTCATATTATCATATATTGAACGGAAGAATTCATTGAAAATTTCCTCACCGTCAACATCACCGGTTGAGGTTGAGATTCCATAAGGAGGATCAGTTACAACACTCGCTACCTTTTCATACATTTTAAGTTCACGAACGTCAACATTGAATGTCCTGTAATCAGTAATTCCATAATAATCCAAATTAATGGCAGTTCCATTTTTCATTTTCCAATAGACATCAGACCCTACAACCTTACATCCGATTAAACCTGCTTCAATCAAAATACCTCCAGTTCCGCAAAACGGATCAAGCAATAATTGACCTTCCCTAATCCGGGATAGGTTTACCATACATCTTGCCAGCTTTGGATTCATAGAACCAGGATAGAAAAACGGTCTTTTGTGAGGTTTACTATCTTCAAAATGTTTTTTATTCAATTTAATTCTTTCAATAGCAACATAAAAATTATTTTCAAATGCAACAACCCTCACCAGGGATTTCGGTTTTGTCAAATTTACCTTGATATCATCACAGTTATCAAGAATTAATGTACCCACATTCCTTTCGGTTCCAACAGTGTCAATTTGTGAATGGAACCTTTTCACACGAACGGCAAAGCTTTCATCAATATATTCTGACCAGTCAATGCCTGAAACATCACTATCCAAATTATCAACATCAGACCGTACAATCATCTCATGCACCTCATGAGTGTATCCCAATCGTCTTGTCAATGTTTCATAATAACTATCCAGATTGTCCGGTGAAATGTCTTTCAGTATAACCAGCCCTTCACAGACCTTTTCTATTTCAGCGTCAATATTTTCACATTCCATGACTGCTTTTAGTTCAGCCAACGGCAGCTCCGGATGTTCTTGTGATTGTATACATAATAATTCCATTAAAATTCACCTTAAATGATATAATCAGGATTAATAAAAAAAGTTTCATTTTTTGAATTTATCAAAATGTCTTCTTATCACATCTTGTGAAGAATCATCTATATCCTTTTCTTCACTTTGTGCAAATTCATCGACACCATCATTATAATAAGGTTCGGGACCATTATTCTGATAGTGATTATCATTACTGTAAGAATACTCATCCCTTATTTGATTATAATAGCTATCTTGAGAATCGCTGTTTGGAGAATTATTATATCCTCTCTCAAACGGCTCATATTCATAGGTATGATGTTGAGGAGTAATGGTATCAAAATCTTCAGGATAATATTCATACTCCCTTCTAGGATATGAATTGCTCTCATGAGTTATTGGAGTGATCGGTTCATACTCATCATAATAATCGTTTCTTCCCAAGAAATCCTCCCTCGCACGTAAATCACTTTCATAATCATTATGCTGTTGAGGAGGGAACCTTTGCGGAGGAGCCTGGAAGTTCCTTTGACCAACCATTCTTGAAAAAATAATCTCTTCAACTTCTGAAGGGTTGGAAACGTTTTGGATTTCCATTTGATTATTGTCATAAGCACTGAATACGCTAATTGTCCCTACATTAAAAATCTTAGCAAGAATACCTTGAGAAGTATTAATATCTTGTATTGTAGCGTAGGGCATGTAATTTTTCTTAGTGGACAATACTCCAGATTTAATAATAATTTTGGAATCGGTGAAAGTGTATTCAAGGGAATACCATCCAACCAGTTGCCAAATTATATAAATTACATCAATAAGAATGATGACAAATACTGCAATAGCAACGTATCTTGTTAAAGAAAGCCTAACATATGAAATCAGATAAACCTGCATTTCACCAATGAATTTGATTACCATAGGTGAAATGAATAGAATAATCAATAATAAAATAACTCCATAAATTGCCTTTTTGCAACCTAAAAGCATATTGGGTTTAGTTTTATAAATGCCCCTATCTCTAACATTTTCATCATTTTTATTAAACAACATAATTATACTATTAGAATTACTTTTAAATAAAGTTTTACAAAAAAAGATAGTAAAAATAAGCCTCAGCTCGCCCATCATTCATCACGTATCAGAGCTCATAGGGTTCATCATTGGCTTATTCTTCAATAATATTTATCCAAACATTACGCCTGCTTCTGATTTGAACAATTCGTCTTCTTTGGATTTACTCATGACCTTTTCGATAGCATCCATAAAGTCGGACACCATAATCTTGTCACGTTTATCACGAATTGCAAACATACCAGCTTCAGTACATACTGCTTTTAAATCTGCACCGGATAATTCATCAGTTAACTCGGCAAGCAAGTCAACATCTGCCTCTTCATCCAATGACATGTTTTTAGTGTGAATTTTAAGGATTTCACGTCTTCCATCAATATTCGGAAGAGGAACTTCAATGAATCTGTCAAAACGTCCTGGACGTAAAAGTGCAGGATCCAAAATATCAGGCCTGTTGGTAGCCCCAATAATTCCGATATCTCCTCTTGATTCGAATCCATCAAGTTCTGCAAGTAATTGCATTAAAGTCCTTTGAACTTCCCTGTCCCCACTGGTGGAACTTTTAAGTCTTTTAGCTGCAACAGCATCCAATTCATCTATGAATATGATTGCAGGTGCTTTCTCTTTAGCAAGCTCGAACACTTCACGCACGAGTCTTGCACCTTCACCTATATATTTCTTAACAAACTCGGAAGCTACAATTTTAATAAAAGTAGCGTTGGTTTCATTAGCTACAGCTTTTGCAAGTAATGTTTTACCGGTTCCAGGAGGTCCATATAACAATATACCTTTAGGAGGTTCAATACCTACTTTTTCAAATAATTCTGGTTCGGTTAACGGAAGTTCTACAGTTTCTTTAACTTCTATGATTTGCTCTTCTAAACCACCAATTTTATCATAAGTAATATCTGGTTTTGTTTCAATTTCCATACCTGAAACATTTGCATCTTTTTCTGATGGCAATACTTCAACAATACCAAAAGTTTGTTGATTTAGTGCAACTCTTGAACCTGGAACTAATAATTTTTCATCTAAGAATTTTGAGTAATTAACAAGAAAACTAGGTCCTGTACTGCTTTTTACAGTCATCCTGTGATCATCTAATACTTCAGTAATGGTAGCAAGCACCAAAGGTGGAGACCTAAATCTATCCACTTCTGAACGTAAGGATTTAGCTTCCCTTTCTAATCTGATCTTTTCATTTTCAATTAAGACTTTATCTTTTTCTAATTTCCTAACTTTCCACATTAAGTTACTTTTAGCTTTGGATTTCTCTTCTCTTAATGAATCTATTTCTTCTTGCATAGATTCTACCTTTTCGATTAATTCATCTTTTGAGGAGTTTTCCAAATCATTAAAATCATCCATGTGAATCATCTCCAGTTAGTTAAATTTTCTACAACATGTTACTTTAATAACAATTAGTAACTTTAAAGTATTTAAAGGTATTCATTTCATCTAATACTAACAATATTATATAACGTATTATAAATATATATTTAATTAAAAAATAAGGAGACTGGTTATTATGGAATGTGAAATATGCGGTAAACCCGTACCTGAAAACAATCCAATAAGAGCTAAAATCGAAGGATCAGTGATGGTTGTATGTAAAGAGTGTTCAAAATTGGGAACAGTGCAAAAGGCTCAACCTAAACCTAGATTTGTTAAACAGAATAACAAAACAAAAAGACCAACCACAACTAGAAACAAACCTTATTCAAGAAATGTTGAACCTTCAGAGGAATTAATTGAAGATTTTAGCTTCGAAGTAAGAAAAGCTAGAGAATCAAAAGATTGGTCTCGTGAAGAATTAGGTAAAAGAATCAATGAAAGGGTTTCAGTCATCTCAAGAATTGAAACCGGAAAAATGACCCCTGACAATAAGGTCACAAAAAAATTAGAAAAAGCGTTGAACATTAAATTACTTGAAAAAGTAGACAATATCGACTTAAATCAATTCGTGAACAGTTCCTCTGGGGAACGCACATTAGGCAATGTAATGAAAATTAAAAGAAAATAGCTATTTCATATAGCTATTTAATTTATCATTTTTTATATGCCTCTCTTTTTTATCAATTTTATAATCAATCATACCATCATTAATAGCCTTGTTAGATTGATATCCCTTGAAGTCCTCTGCCTTGTTTAACACATATTCTAATTTTGAATATGCACCGTATTCATCACTGACGACAACTACATGAGCAGGAGGATGGATTTTTTTAACTTGCATAATGCTTAATGTGGTATCCTCTTTAACAAAAAAAGCAGTGGCAACATTAGATTTTGTTCTGAGTTTTGAGTTCAAAATTCCTTCAACCAACTTATCCGCAAAGGAAGCGTCGACAACCTTAGGTTTGGATGTCAAGTTCAAACTGCCATGACGTTCCATATCTGCAATTGCATTGAGCAATTTTGAATTGTTTTCCCCTCTAATTAAAATTAATGCCATAATTATCACAAAAAAATAAAGAATAGGTGAATCACCTATTTTGGAAAGATTTCAATAACCTACTTCTGAATACAACCAATAGGATTAAAATTATACCTACAGCCGTTTGGATACTACCTAAAATGTTCAGGATGTTTCCGTCAATAGGTAAATCCCATGCAGGAGCAGATCTGTCACCTGGAAGTGCATTATAATAAACACCAACAGCTTTGGAACCTTGTTTTACGTTAAGGTCCTTAGGTTCAACGTGGTCAACACCCATCAATAGACCATTGTTAATAGCACGGTTAATTGAACCTGCAATAGCTGATGCATCATAACCATATTTTGCAACAGATGCTTCAACAATTTCTTGAGTTGTTGATGCAACTCCAGGTTTGTCTGTACCGTAAACGGATACACTAACTGCATTTGAACTGACTGTCAAGGCAGATCCTAATGCCTCATAAGCGTATACAATCCTTAACTCTGAACCGCAAACCGGACATCTGTCATAAGCTTCAGCGGCAGGATAACCTGTAGCCCAACCACATTCATCACAGACCTTCGAATACTCCTCGTCCATCGGATAACCTGTTTGGTTCATGTCTTTAGGTATGAACATGTCGTCAGTGGAAATTCCTGAAATAAGGTTCACTCCACCCCCACCGTATTTTTCACCAGAATCGTGAGCAACTTCACCCATCGCTTCTGAAAGAATAGTTGTAGCGGAATATCCATCCCTAATCATTTTTCCAATATTCATTGCGGTTTCTTTTCTAACATTGTCAGCTGTACCATATAATGGGTTTCCTGCAGTGTTCCTCAAGTGAATAATAGCTCCTTTTTGACCAGGCTGTAAAGTAGCAACCCCACTACTGTAAGGAGTAACTTTAATATCATTACTTGCATCATCTACAGTGATAACGTAAGCGTTAAATGATCCTCCAATAGCTGCACCAATATTTGGACCACCGACTACAAGACGAGCACCCTTATATTGGGATGCTATGGATGCCGCAGAAGCAGCAGATGCATTGTTTTCAAGATTTGCAACTGCATCAACAATGGAATCCAACCTAGTGTCTGAACTACCTGTACCCCCGGAGAGTACCGCAAAATGATTGTTCTTAGACATTAAAAATGTGGATTGGAACATGTTTTCTGCAAAAGACATACTCCCTGCAGCAGCACCATTAGGGTCATTACCACTAGGATCGGTAATAACTATAATGTTACAGGTAGCCGCAACACTACTCATAGTCATTAAGAATATGATTAAAAAAACAATTGAAACATGGAATTTATTCAACTTCATCCACTCGCCTCGCTTGTTTTATTCTTTATTTCAACAGATGAAAAGTCCTCTATAACAGTAACTGTAACAACACCCGTATTTTTATCTACTTGAACATCTGCAGCTGTGATTGGTTGAACAGATGTACCTGGCACAGTTGACCGTGTTGCAAATTCCTGCGCCGTCTGTATCGCGTCCTGCAACGAAACCTCTCTTTTGGAGGTTTTTAGAATATCCCCATATATTACACTACCATCCCTAAAACCTGCTTGCATTACATTATATCTGATGGTATCCACCGGAACAACATCATTACCTTTAATGATTACCCCAGATATTGGAATACCGTCATTAATATCATCAGAGGATGCAAATGCAACATATGTGATTAAACGACCACAGACAATTAAAATAAATGCCAATAATAAAATTATTAGTGTGTCTCTCCTAGTCTTTATAAACATGTTTATTTCCTCTTAGTATCAATATTTATTCGAAAGAATAAATTTATACATTTATTATATTAAATTACAATAATATTTAAATTTATTTTATCTCTTTTAAAAGTGACTCAGCAGGGTCCATCCCTTGAGCTCCAATCAATAAGATAACATCATCAGCTTCAGCGTTATTGCAAACCTCAGTTAAACAGTCCTTTAAATTATCAAAATGAACATACTCAACATTGTTTTCATCCAAGGTTTTGAAAAATACTTCCCTTTCATCATCTTCAACAAAGTTCAAATCATTCACAACATCATTGCTTGAAGACAGATACAACACTATGTCATCTGTCATTGACTCTACCAAAGCATCAACATTTAACTGATTAATTTCCACTCCTCTTGAACCCCTAATCGCACATGCAAGGTGCAATTTTTGGTTTTGAGGGAGTAACTTTAAGGTTTCGCTGATGGTTGCCTTGATTCCATCCGGATTATGGGCAAAGTCATCATATATCAATGGATCATCACTTAATTTAGCAAAACGTCTGTTCAATGCCTTATATGATTTGACCCCATCAACAATGTCATTGATGTCGATTCCTAATGAGATACAAGCGCCCACTGCAGACAAAATATTCTGTATGAAGTGACTGCCCTTGAATGGCAATTCATCAACAGTTAAAATTGAATTCCCTTCATATATTATATTCTCTCCATCGAAATACACGGAATTTTCCTCAGCTAATGGAGACATTGAAGTGTAGAATGGATTTTCAGCATCCAACTTTAAGACCAACTCATCATCATGATTTAAAACTGTCACTCCACCACCAATAGCTTTAGGAACAGCTTTAATTTCATCAAACACATCTTCAATTGAATTGACAAGTCCGATATGGTCCATTGCTATATTTGTTATGACTCCAACTTCTGGCTTGATAGCTTCACTCATCAATGCGGCATGATTTTTCATCAGCTTGTCCAACCAGCCTTGAACCTCAGACACCTCAATGACCAAATAGTCGAGTTTTCCATTTGCAACGACTTCATCTGAGATCAATTTGGAAACCATCGGGTCTATTAATGTATTGAATTCTGATTCGCTGTCTGTATTTGTCAAAACATGATAACCTGCATTATTCAATATATGATAAATTAAATGTGAAGTTGTTGACTTTCCGTTTGTTCCGGTAATTACGACATTAGTTGAATCCGGAGAATATTTCTTGATAGTGTGTGAAAGCGCATATGCGTTTGCAAGTTCAATCTTATCTGTAATGATTAACGGGAAGTTGAGCCTTTCTGCAAGTTCAATAGCTCCATCCTTAGGGGTTTGTGTGATAAGGCATGCAATATTCTTATCAAATGCAATTTCAACACCGGTTGCATTAATCCAATGCCTTATAACGATATCACCAGTATGAGCGTCATTTAAAAATGTGAACTTACCTGTAAACCCATCAATTGAGAAGAATTCATCATTTCCCACAAGTTTACCTTCGACAGCCTTTGCCAAATCATTAATGTCTTCAAGTTCTTCCACATATGTGTTTTCAGCGTCGGCATCATCCCTATTTAAAAATGTAATCTTGTCTGCAATTCCACCAATTGAAACATCCCCAGGAATGAGTTTGTCTCCAACCTTATGAACCAAACCAGTTTTCTCTTTTGAATTTTGTTTCTCTGAAAGTTTGGATACGAATTCCTTTGCGGTTTCGATATCCTCTATGATAATTAGTGGAAAGTTTAAACGTTCAGCAGTCTCAACAGTGCCCTCTTTAGCATCCGGTGTGATAAGGCATGCAATATTCTTATCAAATGCAATTTCAACACCTGCAGGATCTATAGACTCCCTTATAACAATATCTCCTGTGTGAGCATCATTTAAAAATGTAATTTTTCCTGTAAATCCATCAATAGAAAAGAAATCATCATTACCCACAAGTTTTCCATTGATAGCATTAGCCAAATCTTTTATATTCATAGTATCACCAAAAAAAGAAAAAGTAAATTAGAATACATACATTTTAGCAAGTATTCCAACTACACATAACAATAAAGTAGTCCCCCAATATGTTAATACGATTTTTATTTCTGACATTCCGTAATGATTTAATGTGTGATGTAGTGGTTCTACCGGTAATTTAATGATATTTGCCCTATGCAATAAGCTTACAACAACTGATAAAATTGGAACTCCCAATGCAAGCACACCAAAGTATGGAATATCACATACTAAAACTGCAGCTGCATAACCTGTACCCAATACAAATGAACCTGTGTCACCCATGAAAATGGATGCAGGGTACTTGTTGAACACCAGGAATCCTAAACATAAACCTGATAGGATTAGGAATGGGGGCATAATTGTAGCTGGACCAAATAAGTATCCGTAAACACAACATGCAATTGATGCAATTCCAACGATACCTGCCGCAAGACCGTCCATACCATCTATAAGATTGACTGAATTGATACAACCTAAAATTGCAATGATAACAATAGGAATAGCCAATATTCCTAATGTGAATCCGCCCAATGTTGTAACTACACCGGTTAATCCCAAGAATAATCCCAATACTATTTGACAGATGATTTTTTCAAGTTCTTCAGGTTCGGTCTTGATTGGAACTTCTCCGATTACTTCAACTTTACCTGCCTTAAGCAAGTCATCAACTTCAGCCTTTGCCTTTGGAGTGGCTACACGAACTTCTTCACCAGGTTCAACATCCAATCTTCCAAGAGTTATTACCTCATTGGAAGTGTTTACAACAATTTTTTGAACTTCTTTAACTTTAAGACCGATTAAATCGTCGACTAAACCCACGATTCCTCCAGCAAGCATTATGAATGAAACTATCAATATTGGAGTGTTTTGATAGTATAATGCTATAATCAAAGAAATTGTAAATAAAAATGCAATACCTCCCATTGTAGGAGTACCGCTTTTATGTCTATGTTCACTAACTATAGGATTGTCTGCAATCCTTGCCTGCAACAATATCCTTTTAACATACCATGTAAAGAATATGGATGCACATAATGTTATTAAAAAAAGAATTAACATATCTGTATTATACATTCTACCACACAATAAATCTTTTAAACTAATAAAATATCTATTGATAATAGTATATAATGATAACTTATAACACAGATTTAAGTTAATTTATCAACTAATTTTTCAAGCTCTTCTTTTGATTCAGCTCTTGCTGTGACCCTTTGGTAACCTGCAGGACCATGAACAACAAAATCATTATCCTCAAATGATTTTACAGGCTCGTTTGGAGCAGGACCCTCATAATTTCCAATAGGTATTTCAGTTGAGTAAAAATATTTTAATTTATCTGAAATATTGGATAAACTGAACTCGCCAATAGCCATGTCAACCAGTTCACATAATGAATTAACTCCGCATGTTGCAGTTGTCAAGTATCTTGTTCCGTTCGGACGGGTATTGACCTCAATTGCATACAATTGGTCTTTTTTGGCAGAATACATGAAGTCCATTTCAAAAATTCCATCGGATGCAAGATTTTTAGCCACCTTATAAGCAGTGTGCTGCACCAGGTTATTGTCCAGTCCACTGACCATACAAGGACCTGTCTTGACCTTGTTCAACGGATGAGTTCCTTCAATTGTTGTCTCACCCTTATAGATTGGAGGCAATGCAACATATTCGCCATTGAATCCTAACACTTCAATTGAGATTTCAGATCCTTCAACGAACTCTTCACATAACGCTTGGTCAAACTCGGTGAAGTACTCTTCAACATCTTCAATTGACTTAGCCACCTTAATGTCCTTTCCACCTTGTCCCTCGCCTTGCTTTAAAACAACAGGGAAATCCAAGGTTAATTCCTCAGGGCTGTTCAGTATTTGATAGTTTGGAGTGACAACACCAATCTCATCATAAAACGCCTTGGTTTTGATTTTATTGGAAGTTAACTCAACAGCACGAACCCCTGCAGCGATAACAGGTATTCCGTATTCCTCTTCAACTTCCTCCTTCATACGGGCAACATCTATCAATGGCGGATCAATACCTATCAGGGGCACAATCGCATCAACCTTTTGCATCAATGCAACCTGTTTTGGACCATCCATTCCTCGAGGAACGATAAATACCTGATCAGGCAAATCCAAATTGATAGCGTTCTCATTGGATTCTGTCAGAACGCTTTCTATGCCTTTGCTTCTAACATACCAATCAATGTCATCATATAATCTTGAACCTATAAATAATAATTTCATAATATTATTCCCTTTAAAGTTTCTATAAATTTATCAGCGGCCTCTTGGACCTTAGGTGTCGGTGCATTTCCAAAATCCATTGTTTTTGGTTCGATTCCAACAAAAATTATTCTAAAGTCTGTGTCTTTTTCCAGATATCTGACAAAGAAAGACAAAGACATTGAATGGGTTGAAATTCCAATGTCAGCAAATTCATACTTGTTTACAATCTGCATATCCCCTGGATCGGAATCCATTAGACATGCATCAACAATTATCAGATGAGTAGGTTTTTCTTTTCTTATCTTACCTGTGAAGTTTTCAGGCACTGTCTGAGCATCAATGAATAATAAGTTTTTATTTTCGATATTTTCTGCTTTTAACTTATTAATAATGAATGGCCCTACACCATCATCACTTTTAAGCTCATTACCTACACCTAATACAATTAATTTCTCACAATCTTTTAAAAAATTGCTCAATTGAGATTCAAAGGACATATTTTTCACCTATAAATATTTTGTTTGAATACTTTCAATCCCATTTCCCATAATATATTTTAGTTCTACATTTATAAAGTCATTTTGCTTTATGTGTCTCTCTTCCAATGGGATTAATAATGGCGGGTTTAACATAGGCATAGGTCCGGCAATTATTTCATCGCTGAGTTTTGTGTATGTGGTGATTTTCAATCCATTCAAAAGCGCATCATTCTCCGCTTTCAATTTAAGATTAATCTTGAAGTCAGGTTCAATGTCATCCAAAAAATTGATTTCATCATACACTACGGTCTTTGAAAGGGTTTCATAGTTAACGCCCTCATCCCAGTGCAGGTAATGCCTTTCAAGATGTGCAAGCTCAACCGTATTGATTATTCCCTGAGGTATGATTTTTCCATCTTCCTTGAGGAATCTTTTTGCATAGTTCAAAACCGGAACTTCCTCCTCGTCAATAAGTGCGGTGTCAAGCATTTCACAGACTATCAAATCTGCCTTTTTTGTGAATTCATAATCCAAAACGTCACTGTTGACTACCTCGACATTATCAAAATCTGCCAGATTTTCCTTTGCGCAATTGAATGTCTTTTTGTCTATTTCAAGAGATATTATCTCATCGAAATGATCTGTTAAAAAATAGGAAAGAACTCCACTTCCACATCCCAAATCATATGCCAATTCTTTATTGTCTAAATCACATTCATTAATGGCTTCATAAAAGACAGATAATCTATCCGTGTCATTTAGTAAATGTGAATGATATGGAGTGGTTCTGAATTTCATAGTAAAAAAAAGATAAATAAAAGAATTTAATGAGAGTGTGGATGGTCATGTGAGTGACCAGGTTCACTAAATTCTTCTCCGTTTGCAGTACTTGTTAATTTAACGTGTTCAACACCTTTGAGTCTCATTATTCTTTCAGTCAAATCACGGATTTCTGCGATATCCCCATTTACGACAACAATTTCCATACAGTATTTATCAGTCATGTGGATGTGCATGCTTGTATTGATTTCATTTCTGAAACTGTGTTGAATTTCTGCTAGGTTTTCCATTACTCCTGTGTAATGGTGGTCATAGATAATTGTTACAATACCAATTCTTTGTCCTTCCATTGAATTCATCCATTGGTACCTTACAATGTAATCTTGAAGAGCATCACGAATTCCTTTTGAACGAGACTGATACCCTCTTTCCTTTAAGACTTCATCAAAATCAGATAATAATTTTTTTGGCAAAGACATACTTATTCTCATCATGATAAACACATCAAAAGTTTAATAATATACTAATATTTATGGTTATTTAGTTATATAAATATTATGATTAACTTAAAAAAAAATATTACTGCATTAATAAAAATTTTGTAAAAAATATTATTCAACAAGAAGATAATATTCCTCGTCATCCTTATTAATGGATTTTAAAAGCCCCTTGTTTTGAAGAGACAATATGATATGGTACATCCTGAAATTGCTGATTTCCAAATCCCCATACAACAAATGACCTTCTAATGTATATTTAGAAATGAGATTCTTGTCATCGACCAATTCCTTGATTAATTCATAGGATGCCTTTTCCTTCCTGTCCAATTCAAGTTCCTCAACATCCTTTTTGGAATTAACAGTGTTGATCTCTTTTTCACTGTCAGATAAACTGGCCTTATTGTCCTTAAAAATAAGTAAATCCTTATCCTGAAGCTCTTCTAAAATTTGAACTAAATCATACTCATGAAATCCTAATTCCTTCCTTAAGATGTTAATCGGAACGCCATCAGGATATTCAACGGCATAAATCTTTATTTGATTTAAAACAACTTCTTCGTTTCTAGTAATGTTTATCATATAATCAGTGAAATTTAATTTTTATAATAATATTTATTCATTTAATATTACTTAATGTTTATCCTAACTGCAATTCGTTTTCCAATGCCTTAGCTTCCTGACGGTTCTTTTCGGCATTTTCCTCAGGGGTCAAGTCATAAGGTCTTGTGAAAAACAGGTCAAGATCATTGACAACTTGGCAAATTGACATGTGCACCAGTTCCTTTAGGGCAAGGCTTTTCTGAACCCTATTCAATGATTCGTCGGAATAAATCATGTTGTAATCTTTTTTATAATCTTCCCTGATTTTATAAGGGTCCAATTCCTCTTTCAAATCTTCCTCATCATACTCTTCAGTCAAGAGCAAGAAATTGATAAGCTCTTCCTTTTCATCCTCAAAGTTCTCATTGGGATTATCAATAACATTGTGGAAATAATCGCTGACAGACTGGAAGACATCACGTGAAACGCTACCGTTGATTATGTTGTCGATGAATATTCCAAAGGTTTCTGAAATATAATACTTGCCGTTCTCTTCCTTTGTGCTGAAGACCAGCTCATTTTCAACATTGGCCACATACTGAGTCAAAACAATGTCTTGGCCTTTTTCAAATGATTTAACATCGAATTTGGTATTGTTTAATTTATAATCGGAATTAACCTTTAATGCATTTTCAACATTTTCAATATCTTCTTTTGAAATTTCCATAAATTCATCTGTCATATCAATCTACCTAATACATTGTTTAAATTATTATTCTTAAATAGTTATTGTTAAAAGTATTTATTCATGGAATTTTATAATAACATCATGGAAGTTGAAGACATATTAAATGAACTTAAAGAATTATCTTTAAACGATAAAATAATGAAAGACGAGCTGATGGATATCCTTAAAAAATATGCTCGTATCATTTCAGTGCAGGATTTAATGATGGCTACAGCACGCATGAGAAAGGACGGAGAGTTTGTTCAGAAAAATTACCGTGAAAAATACCTGAAAGTTTACATAAAATACTTTATAATGCGCATGAAGGAAGTCAAGGAAAAAGACGATTATGTCAACACTGCAATTGACAAAACCTCCTTCGACACATCATTTCCAATGCTTGAGAGAACCTTTGAGAAGGAAAGGTTAGACAATGCAGAAGATGATAAATTCCCCTTGATTTATGTCATTACTGCATTATATACAACCTTCATCCTGGAGGAACCTATTCATCCTGTGGGAAGTGAATTCCCAGGAAGTTTATTTGTTGAGGAAAGAAATGGAGATTTCTTCTGCCCAGTAAAAGATAACCAGAAAGACAACGTTAATGCGATTTGCCATTTATGCCTTGCGGAGCAAACCCCCGACATTTAGAGTGATTACATGAATATTTGTTTATATGGATCTGGAAGCAGAAAAATAGATTCAATTTATACCGATGCAGCATATGAGTTAGGCTGCAAGATTGCTGAAAACGACCATGCCCTTGTTTTTGGTGGAGGAGACACCGGAATGATGGGAGCATGTGCAAAAGGAGTTCATGACAACGGAGGAAAATCAATTGGAATAGCTCCGGAATGGATTGGAAACTTTGAACCTCTATGTGAGGAATGCAGCAAGTTCATCTATGTAGATTCAATGGATGAGCGGAAAAACAAGTTCCTTGAAAATTCAGATGCATTTATCATCTCACCTGGAGGAATCGGAACCCTTGACGAGTTTTTTGAAATAATAACTCTTCGCAAACTAAAGCAGCACGACAAGGAAATCATAATCTTCAACATAAACCACTTCTATGACACAATGATTAAAATGATTGATGAGATGGGAGACAAGGGATTCCTCTACAAGCAAGAGGAACTCTTTAAGGTGGCAGACACAATAGACGAGATTTTTGAAATATTATAAACGGTGGGAAAATGACTGAAAAAACCCTTGAAATAGCCAAAAGAATAGAAAATGCCAACAACATTGACATTAAAAAGACCATAGAAAAAGCGGCAACCGCAGGATATCTTGGAGAGGAACATTTCTATTGCACAGTCATTGATGAAAGCGGCCTTGCACACACGGTTCCTGAGATTTTGGGAAACATGTACAAGTCCCAGCCTCTTGACAACCTATATTTTGACATCATATCAAAGGCATTGGACCATGACGGAATATACATCTCATTGGGTTACTGTGCCTCAAACCTGTTTGTTCCGGATGAGGAATGCAACGAAATCATAGAATATGATGACTACGACCTGGATGAGGATGAATATGAGTACATGGTGGAATATGCACTTATCACTGCAGACGCCGTTAAAAAGTTCAGGGTTTATGCCGAAGAGGGCATTGCAGCTCCTAAAAAGACTGACGATTTTGGATTGATGATAAACATAATCGATGGAGATTACAAGGCATATTTTGCACTAAGGTCCACTGACCAATGCATGTCCAGTTTCAGAATCATGCCATTTGCCCTAGATTATCAAAAGGAACATCCGTTATCCTTAAAAAATCCAATCAACCAAATCATGATTGAAATGATTGATGATGTTATTGTATTAAAATAAAAATAGAAAGAATGTTTTTAAAAGCAATAACTGCTTTTAACTTATTTTTAATTAAAATTTTTTACCGATTTCAAATGCTTCTATGAATTTATTTGGCTGGTTTCTAACATCACCCAGGCTTCCAGCAACCAGAACGTCAACAATCTCATAGTGCATGTTCATTTGAAACGGCTGTATTTTGGCAAGCTCGATGTATGAGTCATAATATCCTTCAGGCCCCAAATGAGTGAAAATCAAAGCTACCTTGCCGGACATTGGAATGAACGGATTGTTTGTTATTCCGAAAAGCCTGTCAAGAAGGACTTTTAGCTCGCCAGTCATCTGACCGAAATAAATCGGTGTTCCAACAATCAAGCCTTCAGCCTTTGCAATCTGGTGAGTGACCTCAAGTCCGTCATCCTTAAAAACACAGTCCCTGCCTGTTGTGCACACTCCACATCCCTTGCATGGATGAACATCCAAATCACTAATGTAATGCTTGATGACATTATGTCCATTCTCTTCAGCTCCCCTAATCATCTCGTCCATCAACATGTCGGTGTTTGCATGTTTTCTTGGTGATCCCATCAATGCTACTATATCCATTATAACGTCCTCTTGCTATTTCTAATCTGAGTCAATCGACTCATGTCAAAGTTGTCTATTCCATATTGCAAGTCCTTAAGAATCCTTTCCTTATTCTCATTGAAACTTCCATTGTTTAAGTCCATTGAAAACGTATGGTGTGTTATGAACCTGCCGTCATGGTCCAGATTTTCAAGGAATAGCTTTAACTCTTCCATTAATCCTTTTTCTGACAATGGATGGAATTTTCCTCTTTTATATAAAGCCAGAAGTCCAGTTCCTTCAAACAACACTAATCCACCAGTTCCAACAACTGTAGGATTGGCTTCACTGAATATCTTAGCGGAATTCAATGCATGATTTTCAGTATGGTCCACACCACCAACTCCATTTAAAAATGTAAGCCAGTATTCCATTCCTGCCTTGTCAAGCTTTTCGCATTGCTCAAGTATGTCCTGACCGGAATATCCCTTATTGACGCTTTTAAGAGTCTCATCATCCGCACTTTCAGCACCTATATTCAATTCAACAATACCTTTATCCCTAAGGATTTTAAGCTCTTCAACGCTTTTGTCTTTAATATTATCAACACGAGCTGCCATTGTCATGATTTCAATGTTCGGAAGATACTTGTGAATCAAGTCGCAGATTTCATTCAATCTGTCAAAACCTAAAACAAATGGGTCGGCACTCAATAACTGCAACCTGCTTGTTTCAGGATAAAATGCAGCAATTTCCTTGATATCCTCCTCAATCCATTCCATCGGAGATGGTTGGAATTTCACTCCAGCATACATATTGCAGAATTTGCATCTGTTGTGACTGCATCCCTGTGTTATTTCAAGCAACGGTGAAGGAGGTTCATATGGGTTTCTGTAAACTGTTCCAGTATAATGCATTTAAAACACCTATAATTCCATTATTCTTTTAAGAATTTCCTCTTCATCTGATGAATTTGAAGAAATGCTTGCGATATATCCGTAATATTCCTTGATGAAATTCTTGGATAGCCTTCCCTTTTCAGTCAGAGCGTACTCTGTTGTTTTTGGCTTGTCCTGAATTACTTTCTTATCGATTAATCCTGCCTCTTCAAGTTCATTCAGTGTTTGGTGCAGAACCTTTGTTGAAATTTCAGGCAGGTTGTTATTGAAGTCCTGAAAGTGCTTGCTTCCCAAATGCAGGTCAGTCAACACACAGATTGTCCATTTCTTTCTGAAAAGAAAATTCAACTCTTCCATTGTTGAAGTTATTTCATCATTCATACATTATCTAAATTTTAAGATACTCTAATAAATAATTACTACTTACCTGGAGGTAATATAATTATAGTCGTTTTCCAAGCTCATATGCCTCGTCGGGATATCTTGAAAACTTGGTCATTGACGGTGTTCCACAGCCATAACCTAGAATCCTGCCGCAGTCTTCAAGATTGAGATATCTGACCAATGTGTCGTAATGAGCCTCCAACGCATCAAATGTCCAATCATCGGCATTATATGCAACTGTCAAAAGTGCAGATTTTAGGCCTTTCATTTGAATTGAGGAGTTTCTTGAGCAGAACCTGTCAATCAGTATCTTGAGTTGTGCAGACATTCCGTAGTAGTACAACGGTGTTACAAACACCAACATGTCTGACTTCAATATTTCCTCCCTTATCTCATCCATATCATCGCTTAAGATGCATTCACCCTCATATCCGCAGTGAATGCAACCTGTGCATGGAGCAATATCTGAATGTGCCGCATCGATTTCAACTATTTCGTGACCTACCTCTTTTGCGCCTTTCACAAAGCTTTCTGCAAGCATGTTTGATGATCCTTTCCTGTTCGGACTTCCTTTCAATACACAAATTTTCATATAACCACCTAGGTAATTAATTGTTTACAGTTGCAACATTTATATTTTATGATTAACATAATATCAAATAGAGGTATTAAAAATGAAAGATACAATATTAGGTTTTGGAGCGATGAGACTTCCTCAAACAGATGCAACTGACCCGAAAACCATCGACATGGAAGAGTTCACCGACATGGTCGACTACTATATGGAACAAGGATTTGACTATTTCGACACATCATATGCATACCATGACGAAAAATCAGAAAAGGCACTTAAAAAGGCTTTGGTTGAAAGATATCCTCGCGAATCATTTAGAATATGTGACAAGATACCAACATGGCTACTTACAAACGAAAAGGACAATGACAAACTTGTAAATATTATGCTTGAACGCTTGGGAATAGAATACTTTGACGTATTGCTGATTCACAACATCAACAATGTATTCATCAACATTGCCGAAAGCTGCAATAGCTTTGAGTACCTTCAAAAATTAAAAGAAGAAGGAAAAGCCAAAAAAATTGGATTCAGTTATCATGACAAGGCAGACCTGCTTGAAGAAGTCCTTGAGAAATACGGCGACATCATTGATGTGGTGCAGATACAACTAAACTATCTTGACTGGAACAGTCAAACAGTCCAATCCAAAAAATGTCATAAAGTATGTGCCAAGTATGGAGTTGAAATAATTGTGATGGAGCCAATCAAAGGCGGAACCTTGGTTAATGTTGCAGATAGTGTTAAAGAGCAATTTCAGGATTATTCAGATGCAAGCATTGCAGAATGGGCTTTGAGATTCGCAGGTTCACAAAATAATGTGAGCATCGTCTTAAGTGGAATGGGCAGTTTGGAACAAATGAAAGAAAACTGCGAGACATTTAATGAATTTAAACCAATCACACGTGACGAGCACAGATTCCTGATGAAAATGGCGCGTGAAATTAAAAAGACCTTGGCAATTGACTGCAGCTACTGCGGATATTGTGTCAAGGAGTGTGAAATGGGAATTCCAATACCTGACCTCTTTAACCTGTACAATGGTGAAAAAGTTTATTCCCTAGTATCAAATCATGCAAATTACGGTACAATCACCGCAACAAAAGCACCTGCATCCGCATGTACAGAATGTGGAAGCTGTCTGGACATATGCACCCAGCAGCTGGACATTCCAGAATTATTAAAAGATGTTTCCAAATTATTTGAAGGGATTTGATTCCTCCAACTTATTTTTGTATTGTTTCAGAATTTTGGTTGTATGCTTTTGCAACAGCCTTCCATTCGCCATCCATTTTCAACATGAGCAAAACGTTGGTGAAATCGATTCTTCCACCCCAGCTTTCCTCAAGAACCCTTACGACAGCCAAAGTTTCCTCTAAAAGTAGAACATCTATTCTTCCCTTAAATTCATCGCCTGCAGCAACGCTGTCAACATTATCATAGAACTGTTCAATGGAGCCGTGTTCCAAGTCACCATCAAGATAACCGAAGAGCACCGCTTCATCGACGAATAGTTCCCTTGCATATTTGCTGTTACCTTCAGCCACACTTTTCACGAATTTTTCAGCTGCCTTTTCGACAGCTTCATATTCACTAATTTCAGATCTCATGATTATTTGTTTTTGAATTGTCAGTTAAAAAGAATCTGTAATTTTAAAATTACTTAATTGATTTATATTTAAGATTACAAAAGTAGTCATATGAATATTGAAGACATTTGTCCAGTTAGTGACTCATTAGACTTTTTCAGCAGAAAATGGGTTTTGTACATATTGATGGACATGTTTAGAGGAAAAAAGCATTTTACAGACTTTCAAGAGTCAAATCCGGAATTGAGCAATCACGTTTTATCCCAAACATTGAAATATATGGAAGAGGTTGGATTGATTACAAAGGAAACCGTTGATGAGAAAACAAGGAACAAAACCTATTATAAATTATCCGATAAGGGTTTGAAAACAAATAAGATATTGTATGAGTTGAGCGTTTACTCATTGAATGAACTGGAATGCAGCAAGCTAAATGAAAATGTTAAAAAAGAGATTTTGGAAAATTACACCGATAGCTTATCTCTCAATGATTAAGTCGACATAACCTCCAAGATATTTTTTGAAAATCCTGACGATTGGTCCGATGATGATAGCTGAGATTACGGTTCCTTCACGAACCCCTGCAAGATATCCTAAAAATATGAAAGATAAACTAGCTGCAATTATTACAAATGAAACATCACAATAAGGCTTGATTTTACCGAATTCCTTTTTGAAAGCCTTTGACATTGCAACAATGAAACCATCCCCCGGAAGATAGACAACTTCGGTCTTTATCTCAAGCAATATTCCAAAAGCCATCACTGCACAACTTACCAACAGCAAAATCATCTGAGATATGTAATCTGTAGGATTCAGGAAATTGACCAGCATCAATGTGAAATCCATAAAAAATGAAACCAATGTTCCGATGATAATCTGAAGATACTGTCTTTTTTCAAAATCCTTCCTTAAAATCAAAATCTGTATTGCAATCAGCAGAAGATTAAAGAAAAAGCATGTTGTGCCGACACTCAAATTGGAAATCAGGCTAGAGACGTATGGAATGCAAATCAGAGGAGAGGTTCCCAAATTTGCCTTGATGGATAATGATGCCCCCAATGAAATGAAAAATAGTGATATTAAATATATAACATACCTATTAATATTTTTTACATTAACATTCATATCACCTACTTTAATTTTGGAAATATTTAAATGTTTCCTAGGAAATATTATATCATAATGAAATTTAGAAACATATCCGACTTGTCCAATGAGGATTTAAAAGAGGCACCATTCGAATTCCTGATAATGAAACTAAACGACATTTGCCTTGTCAGCTTAAACAGAAAATTGAAGGAGCTTGACTTGACAATAAACCAGGCAAATTTCCTTGTTGTCATAAACACAGAAGAGAAACTGCCACAATCCTACATTTCACAGCTATTGAACATTCGTGGAGGAAGTGTCACAAAAGCATTGAAAAGGCTTGAGGCAAAAGAATTGGTCAAAATATATCCAAATCCTGAAAACAAAAGCAAAAACATTGTTGAAATTACCAACAAAGGCAGAAAAACAACAAAAGAATTTAAAACGATGATTGAAAATTTAGAAAATGAGATATTTGAAAAATACAGTGATGAGGAAAAGGAAAAATTAAAGATAATGCTAAGGGATATAGCAAAGGGATATGATGAATTGAATTACTGATTCATCTTCAATACGATATCAAACTTAGCGAATTCTGTCTCTTTTAAAAACTTGTTCATGTCTTTATCCAATTTACGGGCCAAATCAAGGACAACCTCCAGGAAATCATCAAAATCATCTCTAGATTGGGAATCCAAACCGTGGGCAAGAATTGAATTGTTCCTCTTTTGAGTCATGTTCTTGATCTTGTTTTCATTTTCAACATAGTATTTACCCAAATCGTCACCCAACTCGTTTAGAAGCAAAAAGTCCATTGTAAGGCCTATTCTGATTTTACCATCTTCGAGGGTCTTTTCAAGTGTGTCAATGAAATCTTTTGAAACATTGTTTTCCAAAAGGACTGAAACATCGATGTCTGAACTTTTAATGTTGTAATTGGACAATTTTATTTGAGCAATCAGTTCAAATGAACGGTATAATCTTGCAATTGCATCGTCATACTTGTATTCATCAGCCTTTCTTATTGAATTGTTGATTATGCTTGCAAGAATATAGCAATTTTTCAGGTTTAATGATCTGGCATTAACAATGGTTCCCAATGCCTTTATGTTTTTCTTAAGGTCACCTCGAAGCTGTGAAAGTTCAAAAAGATTAGTGTCAACTTCCTTCAAGTGATTAAATGCATGTTCAAATTCCATATTGTCCCATGCGTAATATGCCTTGCACAGGTGCATCAATGAATCCTTATGAATTGAGGAATCAACAATGTAACCCAATATGTCAACACATGACATGAACCTGTGGGCATTGAAATAGTTCCTGATTCTCATCAGTGCAAACTTGTCGTAAATCTTGTAGAGGTTCTGATAGTTTATGATTTCGGTTCCGGCAGACACTTCACCGGTAGCCCTATCACCTCCAACAGAAATCAGATCCTTGCTATAAAACATTCCACAGCAGGCCATTGCGGCAGACATTGTCTTTGTTCCTGATGTGTAGTCCATAATTATTTCATACTTCTTGTCTCCACTCTGGTAGTCCATTTCCCATATCTTTGACTCAAAGACTTCAAAGCAGGCATTGAAATCATCAATCGCTTCAATATTGGCAATTTGATAATCCTCACCCTCAATGAACTCGTCATGGTCACGCTCAAACAATTCCTCAATATACTTAATAGTGTGTTTGGATTTGTCTGATGCAAAAAACACAACGTAATTAGGATATATCTTGTTAATTGTTGAATATAGCTTTTGGGCAAGCAATTTATATCCGGATTCATTGGAATCTGAATTGATTCCTGTACCCACAATCATGAATAATGCAATTTCCTTTCTTTTCATAAGTATCCCTGTTTAATATTATGCTATTGAAGTTAATATATTTTTAAAAAAATATATCAATCCATAATCTGTTTACTTTTTGTTTCAAACCTATCATTTATTGTTTTTGCCAACTTCAACCATCTCGTCAAACCATTCAACGATTTCAGGATCTGCATGGTCAAAGAAAAGGCTTGAAGCACTATCCAAGTTCATTATCTCCAGCACGTCCTCCTCATCAAGTGCAAAGTCAAACACGTCAATGTTTTCCGCCATCCTTTCCTTGTGTGATGATTTGCATAAAACGACGACACTCCTTTCAATCAGCCATCTCAAGATTACCTGAGCGACGCTCTTGTCATATTTTTTACCAATTTTAATTAATGTTTCATTGGCAAACATTCCATTCTTCCCTTCGCCAAAGGGAGCCCATGCTGCAATTTGAACACCATTCTTCTCCATGTTTGCCTGTGCAGCGTATTGAGCATTCAATGGATTTGTTTCTACCTGGTTGATTGCAGGAATCACCTTTCTTTCAAATAAGCAGATGTCAGTCAAGCGGTCAGGATAGAAGTTAGAAACACCTATTGCCCTAATCAGTCCTTCTTCGTAAAGGTCTTCCAAAGCTCTGTAAGCACCATAATAATCTGAGAATGGCTGGTGCAGCAACACCAAATCAATATAATCAAGACCCAATTTTTCAAGTGATTCCAAAACTGAAGCCCTGCATTTCTCATAACCGTAGTTTTCAATCCAGACTTTTGTGGTTATGAACATTTCCTCGCGAGGAATTCCGCATTCTGCAATAGCTTCTCCAACTTCCATTTCATTGAAATAGCTTTGTGCAGTGTCGATTGATCTGTATCCCACATCGATTGCATCAAGAACTGCCTGTTTTGTCTCTTCTGGAGGAATTTGGTATACTCCAAATCCTAAAATGGGCATTTTCACGCCATTGTTTAATGTTAAATATTGCATCGTTTCACCTAGTATATATTATGTTAAGACCATATTCAAATATTTACTAAAGAAAAATAATAACAATGTTATAAGAAATTCATTAAAAAAAAGAAGATTAATAAATAAAAATTTATTTATTAATGGAGTTTATAGCGCTTTGTGCACCTTGTTTTACAAAACCGCTTTCATCATCAAGCAATTTTTCAAGTGCAGGAATAGCTTTTTCATCACCGATGTTTCCAAGCGCCCATGCAGCTGCCCCTCTTACTCTCCAGTCTTCATCTTCTAAAGTTTCAATTAACGGATCAACAGCAGGTTCACCCATACGGGAAAGTGAAGTGGATGCTTCCCTTCTTACCAATTTGTTGTTGTCATGTAATGTTTCAACTAATGCCGGAATAGCTTTAGGGTCATTGATTGCTCCTAAAAGAGTTGCAGCATTTAATCTGATTTGTTTTTTTCTGTGAGATAATGCATCAATTAATGGATCTAATGCTTCATCTGCTCTTAATTCCAATTCTCCAACTGCATCCTCTACAACAAAGTCGTCTTTATCATTCAATAATTCGATTAATTCATCAATGCTTCTTTCCATTTTTATCCCTCGCAAATTCAATAAGGAATTTTATACCCTTATCTATGTAGTTATATAATATTATAACTTTGGATATATAAAAGTATTTCGATAACATACGAACAAATTTTTTTCAAAAGCAAAATTGCATATATACTAAACATTCAAATTATTAATATATTAAAAATTTACAAGGGAAGTTAAATGTATAATCTTGCAATAATTGGTGGAGACGGAATAGGAAACGAAGTAATGGAATCATGCGAATACCTGCTCGACAAGCTGAACTTGGAATTTAGTTTCAAATATGGGGAAGCCGGTTTTGACTGTTTTAACAAGAACGGAACCACATTACCCGAAGAGACAATAAAGATAGCCAGCAAAAGTGATGCAGTATTGTTTGGAGCATCAACATCAACACCTGGCCAGCCAAGCCCCATAATAAACTTGAGAAAGGCACTGCACGTTTATGCAAACATCAGGCCAATAAGATCATACAAGGGTGTGAACTGCCTGCGCGATGACATCAACTTCGTGATTGTCCGTGAAAACACCGAAGGATTATATTCCCAGGTCGAGTACGGCGATGATGAGAAGATGATTGCTGAAAGGCACATAACCCGTGAGGCATCTGATAGGATTTCAAAAGTGGCATTTAACTTATGCATCAAAAGGGAACAGAACAAGGTCACCTGTGTCCACAAGAGCAACGTATTGAAAAAGACCGACGGCGTTTTCAAGGAAAGCTTCTACAATGTTGCAAAAAACTACCCTCAAATACAAACCGAAGACTTTTATGTCGACGCAATGGCAATGTATCTTGTAACACAGCCTCAAAACTTTGACGTGATTGTATCCACCAACCTCTTCGGAGACATATTGTCAGATGAAAGCGCAGGGCTTGTCGGAGGCCTTGGACTTGCACCATCAGGAAACATTGGAGACCATAACGGATTGTTTGAACCTGTCCACGGTTCAGCGCCAGACATTGCAGGAAAGAACATTGCAAACCCTTGTTCAATGATACTGTCCGCAGCAATGATGCTTGACTATCTCGGAGAATGGGACGTTTCAAATGACATCAGAAATGCGGTTGAAAAGGTAATAGCCGAATGCAAGATAAGAACTCCCGACCTTGGAGGAGACGCCTGCACAATGGATGTGACAAAAGCTATCGTTAAGGAGTTAATTTAAATGTTGAACATCACTACTTTTCTAGACGCAAACTCAAAAAGATTGGATAAGAATGTATTATACAATCCAAGCACTGGAGACAAATACAACTCCAGCGAACTGCTGTCAATCGTTTCTGAAATTGGAAGGAACCTGAAGAGTTTGGGAATCTGTAAGGGAGACCGTGTTCTAATATATTTAAAAAACTCTGAGGAATATCTATTGTCACTGTTTGCGATTTGGAGAATCGGTGCGATAGCCATCCCGACCAACAGAGTCATGACAAAATCAGAACTGGAATACATAATAGGTGACTCCAAGGCAAAGCTTATGATTACAGACAATGATGCACCGGACATTGACATTGACACCTACATTCCAGAAAACATATCCAGTTATAAGAACTGTGAAGTGCTGCCTGCGGAAAATACCGATTGGGACGACCTATGCCAATTGCAGTACACCTCCGGAACAACAGGACAACCAAAAGGAGCAATGCTCACCCATGGAAACTACTTCACAGCAATCCACAACGAATGTGACGTGTTGACATTAAAGCAGGATGATGTATTCTTGGGAATCTATCCAATGGCACACGTGGGATTGTCATGGGCGATTGCAGCATTGAGAGCTGCCGCATATTACATTTTGATTGAGCAGTTCAATCTTGATGAGTACCTTGACCTATGTGAAAACGAGAAGGTTACCATCTTGACAGGAATGCCACCGGTGATACACTCACTAACAACCATCAATGCCCAAAAGCAGTTGAAGGCAGTTCGTGAAATCATTTCAGGCGGAGGACCACTGCACAAAAAGATTTGGAAGGATTTCCACCAAACCTACAGGATACCTATCATTAACGCTTACGGATTATCAGAAACAATAGTTATAGGAACAGGAACAGTCATCAGGCCTGAAGACTATCGTGAAGCTGACCGTTTTGAAAGTGTAGGCCATCCGGTTTGCTTTTCAGAAGTTAAAATCGTTGATGAGGACGACTCCTCAAAAATCTTGCCTAACTATGAGCAAGGTGAAATTGCACTTAGGGGACCTGCAGTTGCAAAAGGCTATTGGGGAAACGAGGAAAAAACCAAATCAGCATTTCTTGATGACGGATGGTTCCTGACAGGAGATATAGGATACCTTGATGAGGACAACCGTTTATTCATCACCGACCGTAAGAAAGACATGATTGTAATGAGCGGATGGAAAATCTATCCAACAGAAGTGGAAGAAGTTTTAATCAAATACCCTGCAGTTAAGGAAATTGCAATATTCAGCATCAACGACTGTCACAGAGGAGAGATTCCAGTGGCTGCAGTCGTTTGGGAAAATGAGGCTGACGATGAGGGATTGATCAATTACGCACGTGAAAACCTATCCAGATATAAAGTTCCTAGAAAAATATTTGCACTGGAAGAGCTTCCAAGAGTAAACGGATGGAAACTGCTCAGAAGAGAATTAAGAAAAATGTTTAAGGTTTAAAAAAAAGAGTTTTTAAAGAATGAAGCTAGAATCAAATGATTCTAACCACATTAATTCAACAAATTATCTTTAAAAATGATTTAAACTTATAAATTTTACTGCAATTATAAAATTAATAAAAAAATAGTAAAATAAAAAAAGTATAGAATCAAAAAATGATTCTAATCGTCAAAAATCATGGTTCCAATGCCATTGGTGGTGAAGATTTCTAAAAGCAATGAGTGTTTCTTACGCCCATCGATAATGTGGCATGACTTAACACCATTTTCAATAGCCTTAACACAGGTTTCTATTTTTGGAATCATTCCACCAGTGATGACACCTTCCTCAATCAATCCAGGAACTTCTGAAATTCTAATTTTCTGAATCAATGAAGACGGATCGCTAGGGTCTCTTAAGACACCTGGAACATCGGTTAAAATAATTAATTTTTCAGCGCCAACAGCACTTGCAACCTCACCAGCTGCAGTGTCAGCATTCAAGTTCAGACTGTTTCCATCAACATCAATACCAACAGGAGATATTACAGGAATGTACTCGTTTTCTAAAAACATTTCAAGCAGGTCAGTGTTTACACAGTCAACTTCACCCACAAGACCTAAGTCAACAACTTCCTCATCGATTTTACTTGCACCTTTCCTATGTGCAAATATCAAACTTGAATCCTTACCTGACAAGCTTATTGCATCACCATCATGTTTGATGAGTTCTGATACGATTTCAGTGGATATCTTACCTACAAGAACCATTTCAATGATTTCCATGGTTTCCTCATCAGTTACTCTTAAACCTTTGATGAATTTTGATTCTTTTCCGAGCTTATCCATTGATCTTGAGATTTCAGGACCTCCACCATGTACGATTAATGGTTTCATTCCGACATATTTGAGTAATACTGTATCACGAGCTGTGGAGGACTTTGCTTCATCATCAACCATTGCATGTCCACCATACTTAATTAAAATTTTTTTATCATGAAACTTTTTGATATATGGTAAAGCTTCGATTAAAACATCAATATCTTTCATTTTATCACTACATTTAATATTTAACTTAATTGTTTATAAGCTTTAGAGTCAAATTTTGATTACAAAACAATTTATATGCCCTTAAATCATAACAATTATTATGTCAGAGATGAGTGAACTTAAAGATTACTTGATAAGTTTAGGTGCAAGCAAGGTCGGTTTTGCCGATGTCAATGGTCTTGCAAGTGATTTTGTAGATTTGCCAAATGGAATCAGTCTTGTTTTAAGAATTCCAAAGGAAACCATCCAACTAGTCAAGGAAGAGGAATATGAGAAATATTGGAAGTCATTTCATCGCCAGATTGGAGAGTTAACAAGAATATCCCATAAGGGCGAAAGATACATCAAAGGTCTTGGATATGATGCATTTGCTCTGACAATGAAGCGCAACGAATGTGACATGGAGAAACTGTTAAGCATTTTACCTTACAAAACCATAGCAACTAAATCAGGTCTCGGTTGGATTGGAAGATCTGCATTATTTGTTACACCGGAATACGGCTCAGCAGTGGCATTGGGAGCCATCCTAACCGACATGCCACTTGAATTTGGAGTTCCAATCACCGATTCGGAATGTGAAGACTGCACAAATTGCCAGGAAGCATGCCCTGTTGATGCAATAAATCCTCAAAAATGGAACGACCGATTGAATCGTTCAGACATCATCGATATCGAAGCCTGCAGCGAATACATTATTGGCCAATACAAAGCAGGACTTGGCTGCACAAAATGCATGAGCGAGTGCAAGCTGACACAAGAATACCTAAAAAGAGTTTGAAAATGTATTTAAGAAATGCCGATGCAGAAGAAGCTTTTGAAATATTGAAATTCTATCGGGAAGTGATTGAGTCAATCCGTGACAGCGACTTCCGGCCCAAATGGAATGACCTTTATCCCAACCTAGAATTCATAAAAAAATGCATCGAAAAAGAGGAACTGTACATATGCTGCGAAAATAACATCATCATCTCTTCAGCAATCCTGAACAATACCTTCGATAACGATTACAGCCACGTCAAATGGCTTTTGAATGCGGAACCTGATGAAATAATGGTCGTGCATACTTTTGCAATCAATCCACAATGCATAGGTAAAGGCTACGGAAAAAAGATTTTTGAAGACATTAAAAGTATTGCACTTGAAAATAATCAAAAAACAATCAGGATAGATGTTATCAATGGAAATATCGGAGCTCAAAATGTCTTTAAGAAATTTGGATTTGATTATATTGATACAGTTGAAATCAACCACTATGCAGCAGGATTAGAAAAATTTCATTTATATGAGCTTGTTTTAAAAAAATAGAATAGGAGTTGAGACTCCTATAATCCACATTTGAATTTGAATCTGTACTCTTGATTTACAATTTCCATTCCTTCAAATGAACCTTTTAAGATGTCTGCAACTTTTTGCAAGTCTTCTGCAGTTATTTGACTACCGTTTGCAACAGGTGAGAAAAAGGTAATCTCATCGTCGGTTATGAGGTAGTTCAAGAGTTTTGTATTTTCTTTTTGATACTTTTCGACAATTGCTAAAATTTCTTCTTCTATAACTTTATCTAGGTTTGCCATAATATCACCTTAAACAATAATTAAATGAAGAACTATTTAAATCTTTATACTTTAATCTACATATTGACAAGTGGAAAGTAACTTTATTGTAACAAAGCAAATAATTTTAAAAAAATAATTGATTAAATTAATAATTAACTAAATTAACTATAAAATTATTAAGTAAACTTTTAATTTCTGAGAAGATAAACACCGGTCAAAAAACTCCATGCTATCAATGTGTAAACTGAAAGCCTCTCAAGCACAGGCATGTAAATGTTATCCATGCTGAAAAACATGATCCAAAAGACAATAATTCCAAGAACTCCCAAGGAAAGAGTGACCTTCTGATATGAATCAAATTCACCCATGGACCTTGAAATGAGGACAAGCAGTATGTTTCCACCCAAAATGGCCATGACCGCACCCAACGTATGATAACCTGATGTCAACGGGTTGCCGCCGTGAATCAATGCAACAATTATAACTCCAATGGAAGTTATGAAGGTCAAAATATAGCATATTCTTTTGTTCTTAATGATAAAATCAATGAACCTGTAGAAATTACCAAAAAGTAATGTCAATCCGATTACAATAAAAGCGGAATTCATAAGCCAAAACAATGGAGAGTTTCCATTTGGAATTCCAAGTTCTGAGATTGTGTGGAAAATGTAAGTATTAAAAAAAGAAGAATTGAAAAAAGTTGCAGAAATGGCTTCAGCAAGAATGTAGTACAAACTGCCTACAATAAATACAATTCCGGCAACTTTAGACTTCATGATTAGAATCCGAATTTTTTATTGAAGTATTTTTCTCTTAACTCAAAGTTAAGCTCTTCAATATCTGCACCATCAATGCATCTTTTAAGTAACTTGAAAGAAGTCTTTTTAGGAATGGTGACATGCTTGATATGTGACTTGTTCCAAATCTTGTCAAATCTTTTCTTCAAGCTGCCAAACTCTAATTTTTCAAGCACATTTCTTAAATTGATAATGTTTGCTTCATTGATGATTTCATAGCTTGCGTAGCTTTGTGCATCAAGTGAAATAGGATTCAAGCCTAAAATGAAATGTTGCAAATCATAATCTAAGAATGATTCATAATCCCCATCATATGCATAAACATGCGCTTTAGCGGATAATGCCAATCTGAACACTAGGAATTGATTGTTGATTAAAGCTCTTGAGATGATTTCATCACAGAAGTTCAAACCTGTTTCAATGATTCCTGCAGAAGATCCTGCAACATAGGTTTCATAGTCTTCGAAACTGAATTGAATCAATGCAAACATGTACAGATCAATCCAAGCATTTTCATCCAAGAATTCATGTGCCTTATCAGTTAAATCAACATCATATGATTTTTTAACGTCGTCTGCAGGTTCAGCATCATCATTTCCATTCAATACAGGCAATACTCTTTCAACAAGTTCCTGCTTTTTACCTGAGACTTTCAAGCCGTTTTCTCTTAAGATATCTTTTAGTTCGGCAACTGTGTATTTTTTAGATATTTCTTCAGCAGTCATTGCGCCATTGCCGCCTTCAGCTGCCACTTCACTAACATCACCTTCAAGATATCCTTCCTTGACCAAATAGTCAATGCATTCCTCAGCAGATGAGAATGTTCCGAAATTACCTTCATTGAGGATATCTTCAAGTTCATAACCGCTATTTAAAAAGTTCAAAACATTAAATATTTCTAATTTTTGTTCACTCACTTAAACACCTTTTTTGCTTCATCAGCAATACCTTGAGATTGCCGACTGTTATAATCAAGCTTCCGATTAGGAAAGCATATAAGTTTGAAATAAATATCAGAATAATGGCCATTCCTATAACTGTGACCATTACCATTAGTAATATATCTTTTTTAGTTAATTTAATGTTTTGCTTATAATATTCCTTATTTGCCATTATTGAAATGTAGAAAATCACCAATGAAACAATCATCAACACGGTTGCAAATGTCGGATTGACCTCTTCACTATGAATAAGCTCCAAAGCAACAGTTACAAGGTTGATGCTTATTACAATAAAGTAATGGCTGAACATAAGCCTCAAAGACCTTTCAACACGCATGTGCTCCATCAGATTATGTATTTGGATTACATATGAACCGAACATTGTCAGAACTATGAAGAAAACCAGAATCGGAATCAAAGTGAAATTGTTGACATCAAAGAAGTGTGTCAGGCCCACAATGGCCTCACCGAAAGTGATGATTGTGAGAAGCTCAAACCTTTCGGCCAGATGCGGAAAGCTGATGATGCTCTTGTCGAAGTGCCCCCTGATGAAGAATGGAAGGAATGCACCTCCCAAAACTGCAGCAACATCAAGCAGCAAAACATAGAATGGATTCAAATTGAATATTATTGCCAATATAGCAACCAGATATATTGTGCAGACAATTGAAAGAATTGTTATTGAGTTCCCCGCTGCACCCTGCAGGGAGTTTTCCCTTCTTGCCTGAATCGCATAAAGCACAACAACCGTTAGAAGCATTATGAGCATTGCAAGATTGAACGTGAATGACATGGAGGTCCAGTTTGGAGAAATTGTGTTTGCCATATAGATTACCGCAATCATGTTAACGCAGACCAGCAGATAGTCATGCCACTCCCACTCCCCATAACGGTTCACGTAATTTGTAAAGTAAAGCCAAGCCTGAAGAATAACAAATGAAGTGATTATGTATGTGAAAAAGTTGTATGGAGGGATAATTCCCCCGACAGGCTCAGAAACCAAAGCTGTAAGCTTTGATATTGCATATACAAAAATCAAGTCATAAAATAATTCTATCAATTCAACTGGTTTTACCTTTACTTCCATGAATTAAAGTTTATTATTGATATAAATTAACTTTTTCCAAAATTCTGAACAATAATTTAAAAAAAATAGAATGCTTAAAACATCAGCTGCTTTTCAATCATTTCCATCATAGGATTTACATCATCTGAAAGATTTATTTCAGTGACCTTTTTAGGAGACCTTTTTTTGGAAGCATAATATGCCTGTGCAAAACTCATACTAATAAACACAACATCTTCAAAATCCAATATGAACTCTTCATCAGATAAGTTGTTAATTTTGTCAAATAACTCTGTAGCAGATTGATTAAAATCCAAAGCAGAATTTATTTCATCTTTGAGTTTAATAATCATGAATAACACCATTAATTTTATAATTGTTTACTTTTTGAGGTTCAAGCAACTCATAAATATTTTGAACTTCATATTTATTTAATCTAATTGAAACCAATGTCCCATTAAATTTATGTTCCTCCCCCAATAAATAATACCAATATTTTTCACCAGTTATATGCACACAACCATTCCTAGAAACAATTAAAATTTCGCCATCATTTCCTTCAGCAACTAAACGAACAATAGTCCGTAATCCATTTCCTCGTTCATATGCGGTAGTTGAAACTGTTGAAAATGTACCGATAGCCTTTTCAATAGCTTGATAATCATTTTCAAAATCAACATTAGATTTTTCAAATAGTCCCGGAATAGACAAACCATCATCAATGACAGTGACATCTAATTTCTTATGATTATGATGAAATTTTGAAAGAATAAAGCTATCTACTTCCACATTACCAATATTTGAATGATCATATACATTATTTGCTAACTCAGATATGATGTGCCTTAAAACAAAATAGCTTCCATATTCTGAATCCAATTTTTCGACATATCTACTGAGAAAATCAGCCTCATCACTTTCGTTTCTAGATTTTGGCAATCCGGAAAACAAAATATCTTCCATTAAGATATTTTCCAAATATTCAAAAGCATTTACATTATTGTCAACTTTAAAGTTTTTGTTTTTACATTCGCACAATAACGGAAGAATTGCTGTAGGATTAAATTTTAAGTCTTTCAAATCAATTTCATCGCCATTTTTACTATTTATAATTTCTTCAAATTCCATATAATTATCAAACAGATTTTTAAGTGTTATGAAAACACCACCTAAACATTCAATAATTAACCAGAATGTGAAAAAATCCGGATTTAAACAACATTTAAGTTAATGAAATTAATTTAGTCAAAAAAGTATATAAAATAAGCAGTTACAGATAAAAACAATTTTAAAGAGTCAAAACAATATTTTAAACTCATACAATAAATAATTTAAAAAAAGAAAAAAAAAGATTTATGGATTGCATGCCTCGTCAGCAGCACCCATAACAACGCTAACTTCCTCTGACAGATTGATTTCTGAAATCTTTTTATCGGATTCATACTTAGCGGTATAGTATGCCTGTGCAAAATTCATTGTAACAAACATGACTTCCTTGAAATCAATGATAAAGTCATCTTTTGGAATTTTATTTAAAATATCAACCAGTTCGACTGCGTCATCACTGGACTCCAAATGAGATCCAAATTCAGCTCCAAGATTAATCATCATAATTAACACCTACAACAATATTTAAAGTTCATCGTTAATATAATTAAATCATATGAAAACCTGTCCAAAATGTAAGAGAGAATTGAAAAAGGTATTCCATGGTGAACCCGATGACGAATTGGCCATTGAATCAATGAACGGTGAAATAATAATTGGAAATTGCTGTGAAAGCAATTATAATTATTACTGTGAATACTGTGACGAATTTTTCATCATTTAGAGACAAATGTGAAAAACACCAAGTCAACATCACCGGTATTTGCCATGCTGTGGGATGAGCCTTTCGGACATACGTGACATACTCCGGGCTTCAATTCCTCTTCAACACCATCGCAAAATGCTATTCCTTCGCCACTCACAATATAGTTGACATCATGATTGCTTTCCTGAATATGAGGCCCTATTGAGGAACCCGGAGGAATGATGCATTCAACAAATCTTCCAACTTCATTTACTTC
>NZ_JAGAXX010000010.1 GCF_017940815.1 Methanobrevibacter sp. | reverse complement strand
TATCCCGGTCCTAAGGGTAGGTTATCCACGTGTTACTGAGCCGTACGCCACGAGCCTAAACTCGTTCGACTTGCATGGCTTAATCGAATCCCAATAGCAGTAGCATCTGCCAGGATCAAACAGAATTGAACACATAACAGATCATAATACTATAATATTATGAAGTACGCTTAAACATAGACGAGTAATAAATACATAAAATTTGATACAAAAGTTTCTATAATCAAATTTCACCACATCTACAAAACTTACATCATACTCGAAAAACTCAAGTACTCACAAAGCACATTCATGATATTAATAATTTAATTAATACAATAAACATGATAATTTATAGCTACATGCGGAAAAGCAACCATCATAGTAAACATTGTATTAAACAATAATACTTAGGTCATCGCCATAAAACACATAGCACATCTTATAGAGACAGTAATTATATTAACAAATTCAATTAAAAAATATTGCAAAAATTTTTAAAAATTTAATTATCAATTAATAAATCCATATTTTTAAAAGATAATTGATATTTAAAATAATTATTAAATAATAAGTTAAATTAAACCTTATTAAAAAAAATTTTTTCAAAAGGCTATTTTCGAAAGAATAAAACAATTAAGTATTACAAAAAATATTTTTTTTAATACTGTGTATCGTGAGCCAATGCCCCCAAAAGTAGAAAACATAATTATATTTAAAACTTTCTATCTAATTCAAATAATAATTACTTTATATATAGCGAAACCAAAGATATTATTGGTGATAAAATATGAAGTTCGGTATAGAATTCGTACCACAAATACCATTAAATGAATTAGTAGACTTAGTAAAATTAGCAGAAGACGTCGGTTTTGAATACGCATGGATCACAGACCACTACAACAATAAAAACGTATACGAAACCTTAGCATTAATTGCATCCGCAACTGAAACCATTAAAATGGGTCCTGGTGTAACCAACCCATACGTAAGAAGCCCTGCAATTTCCGCTTCCGCTATCGCAACTATTGACGAAATTTCAGAAGGAAGAGCAACCTTCGGTATTGGTCCTGGTGACAAAGCTACTTTCGACGCTTTAGGAATCGCTTGGGAAAAACCTGTATCCACTATTAAAGCAGCAATCGCTGACATTAACACTTTATTAAGTGGAGGAAAAACCGAAGCTGGTGCAGCATTAGGTGGAGCAAAAGCTGTTCAAGAACACATCCCTATTTACATGGGTGCTCAAGGACCTAAAATGTTAGAAACCGCTGGAGAAATCGCAGACGGTGTATTAATTAACGCTTCCAACCCTAAAGATTACGAAGCTGCTATGCCTATGATCAAAAAAGGTATCGAAGCAGCTGGTGGAGACAAAGCATTTGACGTAGGTGCATACACTGCAACTTCCATTGGTGCTGACTCCGAAGCAGCTAAAAACGCAGCAAAAATCGTAGTTGCTTTCATTGCAGCAGGTTCCCCTGCTCCAGTTATTGAAAGACACGGATTACCTGAAGGATTCAACGAACAAATGGGTGCATTCTTAGCTAAAGGTGACTTCGGTGGAGCTATTGGTGCTGTAACTGAAGAAGCTTTAGACGCATTCTCCGTATGTGGTACTCCTGATGAGTTCATCCCTAAAATTGAAGGCTTAGCTGAAATGGGTGTAACTCAATACGTAGCAGGATCCCCTGTCGGTAAAGACGTAGCAGAATCCATTAAATTATTAGGAGACGTAATCGCAAGTTTCTAAACTTGCTTACTTTTCTTTTTTTATTTTTTTAGACCATTACACACAACTTAATAACATACTAATTTTTAACGATAATTTTTTATTATAATATAATACTAATAATATTATAATGGAAATTGAAAACTTAACTAAAGAAATTCGACAAAGAGCATTTGAGCGAAAAGATCCAAAAACCCCTGAGCAAGTTGGTGCCAGTTGGTATAATGATGACTTGACTTATGATGGAGTTGCAAAAACACTGTTCATAATATTGCCAACACCAGGTTGCGCTTGGGCACTTGGCGACAGCGGAGGATGCACCATGTGCAGCTATGTATCAGACTGCACACTGGAACCTATTGACACTGAAACAATCCTTAGGATATTTCATGATCACTTATCCAGACATCCAATAGCTGAAGAGGATAAGATTTCAGTAAAATTATTTGCATCAGGAAGCTTCCTGAACCCATATGAACTTCCAAAGGATGCTCGTGATGAGATATTGCAAACATTGATGGACATGGGCAATGTAACAGAAATAATTGTCGAGTCAAGACCTGAGTATGTCCGTGAGGAATATCTTGATGAAATATTCGACATCATCGGAGACACCCTGTTCGAGGTGAGCATTGGTCTTGAAACATCAAACGATTACACTCGCTTAAACAAAATCAACAAGGGCTTTACAAGAGACGATTTCGAAAAAGCAGTCAAACTGATGCAAAACCTAAAAGAGACCAAAGGATACAACATCAAGTCTAAGGCATATATCTTCGTAAAACCTATTTTGGTATCTGAAGCTCAGGCAATTGATGAGGCCATTGAAACCGCAAGGTATTGTGACACAATTGGCGTGAACAGGCTTTCCTTCTGTCCGGCAACCATTCACAGTGGAACAGTCATCGAAAGGTTCTGGAGAAAAGGTGCATACCAACCCCCATGGATCTGGTCATGCATAGAGATAATCAACACCGTTCGTGATGAATTGGACATCCCTACACTTCTGGACACCTCAGGTTTCGGCTCAAGGAGAGGGCCTTACAACTGCAAGAAGTGCAACAAGGACCTGAAGCATATGATTATTGCCAACAACCTGACACAAACAAAAATCGAATATGAATGCGAATGTAAAAGTGAATGGCTGGCTGAAATCCACAATTCAGATATGAACTCATCAACAGTCGAGATTAAGCATATCCCATTATATTAATATAATTAGAAATGTTAAATATTTATAGGAGGCAAATATGAAAGGTAAATTTATCAGTTTACTAGCTATAATCTTTGGATTAATTATTATAATATTTCCCGTAATGGGAGTTATTGGAGTTGGTTCATTAATCAGTTTGTTCGTTTTATTGGTATCTATTTACCTACTTATAGTGGGAATCTCAATAATAGATTATAATAAAACAGGTGCAATACTTGACTTGATATTGGGAATTGTTCTATTGCTATTGAGTATTTGCTTGATATTCAATCCGGCATTGATTGGATTCCTGACTGGAATCACATTATACCTTGCAGGAATAATGCTGATTGTTGTTGGACTTGTTTCATTAATTAATAACCGTCAATCCAGATACGGATTTTATATCGGGATAGCTGGAGTGGTATTAGGTTTATTATACATAATTATCGGAACTTATGTTACAGACCCTATTGTCCTTGGAACATTAATCGGAATATGGTTTGTAATTAGCGGTATCTTAAAATTAATGGATGGCTAATAGCTGTCCACATTACTTTCTTTTTTTGGTGTTTATTTTGATTGGAATTAGTGCAGATTTTGACCCAGTTCATAAGGGTCATGAGAAATTGATTAAAGAAGCTCGCAAACTTGCAGACAGCGAAGGCAAGAAACTTGTCGTTTATTTGAATAAGGGATTCAGTGCAAATCATGCTCCGTTTTTCGTCAACTTTGAGGCCCGTCGTGAAATGGCACTTGCCTTGGGTGCAGATGATGTCAAGTCATTTGAAGGACTGCACCATAGGTTGGTCCTGTCCTACAGCGTTCCGATTAGGCTCAAGCAGATGATTGACGATGGTGTTACAGACTACATCACCTCAGCAAGCATCACCCTCGACGAGATCAAGTCAAAGGCTCAAAAGTTCATTGATGAGGGAAATTTTGTCGGAATGCCTAAAAGCTATACCAACAGGAATGAAATCCGATGGTATGCAATCAATGAATTTTTAGGTTCAAAACTGAATTATCATGTTGTCAAGGAGTTCAACAAGGACAAGTACTCCGGCAGGCTAATCAGGCAATCCATCATCGACAATGACATGGTCATAACAGAAGACGTTGAAAAGTTACTTCCCGAAACTACCGTTGAAATATTGCAGAGGGAAATCGATGCTGGAAGGGTTCCTGGAGACCGCAACTGGGCGGAAATTTACAAAAGGATGAACACATATTCCAGAGGAAACCTTGAAAAAATAGCTTACCTCAACGGGAACACAATAAACGAAATCATCAAAAGAAGGGTTTATCGTGACCCCGAATCAATTTGGGCAGTGTTTAGAAGGTCAGATTACGGACCGGTAATGACAAGACTAGCCATCAGCGCAATCGAAATGGAAGTTACAAAAAAAGAGGTCATGGATTTGATGAAAAGCTATGAATCACAGGGAGTGATTCCAGACAATCAGAAAGTCCAAAGGGTGATTGACAGGGCATGGTATGTTGCATGTGAAGGTGAAAAGGGAATCAGTGCACGTGATGCCAACAACAAATTCAGAAGCGAAAACATGACTGTTGAAAATCCCCCATTAACCATTGAAGCAGGACTTAATCTGACCAGATTTGAAACTAAAATAACCAAAGAAGGAATAAACACAGATTTGTATGTGGATAAAAACGGAAAGATATCCGTCCAGTTTAAAAGCGAAGGCAAAAAGATTAAAACCAATTTGAGATTGCCCGCAAGGGATGTTACATACCTTCGTTATATCATGGATTCACATTTCATCCCAGTTAATGGAAGTATAAAAAAAGCCAAGAAAGGATTTAAGGTTAAAGTGGTTATCGGTTAAGTTTTTCTAATGCCGCCTTAACCATTACCAAATCATCATCATTAAAATAATCAATTATTTGTTCTAGTTCTTCTGATTTTCTTTTTCGTGAGTTTAGGGTGTTGCTTATTCTTGATTTGGATTTTTCGGTGAAGTCCTCACCTTCAGTTACTGATAATATTTCAAAAAACTCATCTTCCAAACCATGATTTCTCGCAAGGGCCGATGACTCGATTAACAATGATGATAATGTCTTTGTATAAGTGCTTCTAAGCAATTTCAGGATGCTTGCATCACCAATATTGTCGCTAATCTTTTTGGTTTGAATAAAATCATTTAAAAAGAGCAACTCATCTGACTTTTCACCTGACAGATACAGTACCGGTTCGGCCGAATCAATTTTGCCAATTATCGCACCATCGACCAGATTATGGACATGTTCATTTATTTCAAATGTTGTATCTGGAGAGATGTTGTTTAAGTCCAAATATATCCCATCTGCATATTTTCCATATGTTTTTGCAACATCAATCGCATTACCCGGCGAATTGGCAGAAACAAGAATATCTGATTCAATAGCCACATCCTTAAACGAATCCAAAATTCTAACATCGGACTGTTGAATCTTATCGGCTGTTTTAGATGACCTTCCTTCAGTTGAGGTGATGAATTCAATGTCCTTTGAGTCGATTAATTCAATGAGGTTTTGAGATACCTTTCCAAATCCGATAAAACCGATTATCATAATCTCACAGGTTATTTTTTAAATAAAAGCATGTCATGCAAATTAGCGCCGATAGCTCTTGAAATCGTATTACATTTTGCACATAACAAGAAATAAATTTCCTTGGAGGAGAGATCTATTTCGGACAACCCTTCAAAATTGCCCATTCCCTTTGAAATCACAAAAACATGGTCATCGAATATCTTACGGAACTCGTCAGATATTTCACTGTCCACATAGCCTACAGTTCCGCAACCTATCTCGACAATTTCACCGAACTCGTCCAAACCTGCATCAAGAGCTTCCTTTCTGGTAGCGTCATTTAGGATAGGCTCTGACTTGACTGCAATGGTAATGTCAATGTCATACTCCTTAATCTTTTCTAAAAGCAACTTGTCAAAAACAATCTCACCGGTGTTATCAACCAAGTACAGTACCTTGTCATGAGTCTTTAGAGATTTTTCAAACTCTTCAATGTCTTTAACGGCCAATTCTTTACATAGGGATTGCTTTATGACACTTTCAATATCATCGTCCAATTTGAAGGCTCCAAAATCAAGAATATTGCCCACAATAGCTATTTTCACATAATTCTCAAGGCTGTCATCCTCATCCAAAATCCTTTTAACATCCGGAAGATACTTCAAGGCTATTTCATTTCCTTCAATTTTTTCCTTGAAATATGGATCCCTGCATCCTGTTTTTTCTATAATCATTTTATGCATTGCAGATCCTGTACCGTTCGAATTGGTGTCAACTTTGAAATTGTCACTGAGGAACTTGAAGATGTCTTCCATTATCTCCATCTTAAGAAGTTCGTCATCGGTGGATAAATCCAGTGCTTCCTTAGCCTGCCTTAAAAAACATGGCCCGCATTCGTAACTAATTTTCAAGATTAACCACCGTAAATTATTTGAACCAATTGGATTTCATCGCCATCTTCAATTATTGTATCTTCAATAACCAATTCGCCGTTTTGTTTTGACACAACGGTTTGTGGGGACAATTCCATTTCGGTTAACAAATCTTTAATAGTATAATCATCATTAGGGATTTCACGTTCTTCATTTAAATTTTTATATTTGAGTGTAAATGACATATTATCACAATCCTAATTCCTCTAAAAAGGAACATGCTTTACATAATTCGTTTGAAGATGGTTCGCCGCATCTTGCGCATCTTCCATGTGCATACTCTTTTTTCATTTCCTTTTTCAAGATGTTTTTTATTTTATCGTATCCTCTTAGTGTTGAATACTTGATTGTCGGATGCTTTTCTGACAACTGGTTGATTACCTCTGACACTTCGCCCCTGAATGATTGCATTGCATAAGGGCAGCTGTCAAAGTGAACTTCAAGTTCCTTTGCAACAACATACAAACCGATTTCACGTTCTGGAATTTCCCTTAGCGGTTTGATTTTGACTGTGAATTCCTTAGCTTTTGATTCTGTTTTTGCGCCTAATTTTGTTAAGTTATCGGTGTTTCCCTCTAAATAGTTCATCATGATTCCCTGGACTTCATCATCGAGATTGTGTCCGGTTGCAATTTTGGTCGCTCCCATTTCACGGGCTGCCTTGTTTATAATTGTTCTTCTGAACACTCCACAGTATGTGCATGAACCCTTATGGTTTTCTCTTTGCATTATCTCGTCTAAAGTAATTCCGTAATCTTCCTTAAGGGACACTACCTTATGTTCTATTCCCAGCCTTTCAGCGTGCCTGGTTGCTATATCAACACCATCTTGCCTATAGTTTGCAATTCCCTCATCCACAGTCACTGCACACAAGTCGATTATGTTCCTTTGCCTGAAGGAATCCAATATCTCCAATGTGGTCACACTATCCTTTCCACCGGAGAGTGCCACCAAAACTTTATCTCCCTTATCAAGCAATTTCTCTTTTTTGATTGTTTTGATAGCTTTCTTTTCAATTGATTCAATGAAACAGTCCTTGCATAACAATTGTCCTGACTGCTCTCTTTTATAAATTACTTTAGGATTACCACATTTACTACATTGCATAAATATTACCTACATCTGCTCTACGAATTGGGCCAACTGGTTTAAGGTATTTACCTCAAACACATGTGCACCGGCATCCTCATATAATGAGACACAACTGTCCACAATGTCCCACTTATTTCTATCTTCAGGATTCAATATCACTACCTTTTTAGAATCCCTAACCATCTCTTCAACTATTCCTACACTGGCAGGAATTCCATTGACTTTTGGTCCTGCCCAATCTCGACAATCTGATAAAATAATAATATAAGACTTATTGTTGATGTTTGCCATTTCCTGGAATTTCGTGAATGCACTGTACATGTCAGATGTTCCGTGAACCATCATGTTCTTAACGCGCTGGTCTTTGACCTTTACAAATGCATCTATCAAATATTCCTCTTTTAGTGCTTTTGTTGTTTCAATTACCTTATTGTCGAACTCGAATGTCCTTGACCTTTTGAATGCGGTTTGTGCGGAAAACATCAGCATGAAAAACCAGCTGCTGATCCATTCACAGGACCCGCTTATGTCATTCAGGAACAAGTGCTCGTTCTTGTGAGGCCTTGGCTTTGCCTTTACAAGTTCCAATGGAACCCCACCATATTTCAGATTGGCACGAATTGTTCTTCTCATGTCAATTTTATTTGAATGTGACTGCACTTTACGTCTTGAACGCTTGTTTGCAATTCTTTTACCTAACCTTTGACAGATTTCAAGCATTCTTGGGTCGAACCTATTTAACTTAGTTAAATCCTTGTTCATCAGTTCTCCGTCACGCTCAAGTTTCTGAACCTCTTCAAGCAACGGTTGGCCTGAAAGCATTCTTAACTTTTCATTGTTAATCTTTTCCTTTCTTACCTTACTGGCCATGTTTGACTGCTTTTTGATGACATACTTGTTGGATTTAGGCCCTTTACCTCGATAGGCCTGGCCTTTGTTAAGCTCCTCACCGCCATCATTTTCAGGCAATTTAACTGCAAATATCTCATCAAAAACCTTATTGAATTTGGGAATGTCATACTTGTCCTTGACATAGATTGACATCAATGCTATTTTTAGAAGTTCCCTGTCGTCCTCGCCCAAATCCATATAGACCTCAACGGCAGATTGTGTGCTTCTGACACTGACAGGCAAACCCTTTTCTCTCAGTTGAGCAGACAAAGTGGTAATTTTACGAATCATCTTATCTTTTGTTGAAAATATCTTTTAAGACACGTTTCTTGTCGCTTTCGGTTTTGATAGCTACACCAATACTGTTTTCTAAAGACTCGTCCAGGTTTTTGGTTCCTAAATCTGAAACTGACTTAACCCAATCAACGGTACCTCTTACGGATGGCTTTTTCATGAGATTGAGATTTCTGATTTTATGAACCAAATTAACCACTGTTGAAACTGTCTCGTCATCCGTTTCAGGAATTTTTGATTTGACAATTTCAATTTCCCTTTCAACGGTAGGGTATGGTATGTATAAGAACAAACACCTATCCTTTGTCTCATCAAGAAGTGACCTTTGAGAGTTGGATGTCAATATAACAATCAAATCATTTTGCAATTGGAAAGTGCCTAAATCATTAATGGTGATTTCCTGTTCACCTAAAGCTTGGAGTAGGAAACTTTCAACCTCTTCATCAGCCTTGTCTATTTCATCAATTAATAAAACTGAATCATTATCATTCAAGAATGCATTGAGCAATGGTCTTCTGATGAAGAAATCCTCATCAAAAATTTTATCTTCACTGTCGACTTCATTTTTTGCAGCCTCCAAATGCAATAGTTGTTTTTGATAATTCCATTCGCCGACAATCTGTTCGAATGTTATTCCTTCATAACATTGAATCCTAAAAAAGTCCCTATCGAATGATTTTGCTATAACCTTAGCAAGCTCTGTTTTTCCAACACCAGGAGGTCCTTCAATGAGCATTGGTTTTCCAAGCAAGAAGGATAAATATAATGTTGTTGAAATTTCATTATTTGAAACATAACTTGCATCTAAAAGCATTTTGTCAATGTCTTTAATATCAATATTTTCAACTTGCAAAGTATTACCTTCATAAAAATTTTCTTAATAAAATAACTATAAATATAAATTTATTTAAAGTTTATGTATCCAATATAAATATAGAAAACTTAAATTGGAGGTAATAAAATGGATTCTGGAAATGCAATTATTATTGCATTAATAGCAATTATAATCATCGTTGCCGGAGCGTTTTTCTTTATTAATGGAAATGGAATTACATTCGGAAATCAAAATGACAATATGGAACTAGCCAACCATACAAATTCAAACGTCAACACAAATACAAACAATGCATCAGATACCCATAGCTCAAATGGCGATTCATCAAGTTCAAATCAACATACAAGCGCTAGTGACACTCAAAGTGCATCAGACTCTAGTTCAAGCAGTAACACACCGAGTTCATCAGATTCCAGTTCAAGCGGCAACTCACCAAGTTCCAGCTCACCACAAGCCGGACAGGCTGAAGGAACTTACGATCCAACTGATTTTGACTAAAACTATTTTTTAAATTCATCGGGATTTTTGAATAATTCAAAATCCTGAACATATTCTTTTCCTGTAATCATTGCAATTTCTGCTTTTTGAAGTTCAGAACCTAAATATGCTGCATGTTCCATTCTTGTGACCAATTCCTTAGAAATTATCTCTTCATATATCTCTTTAGCTGAATGACCCACTATAACCAAATCCGCCTTGTTTTTCTTAAAATGAGTTGCAGTAATTCTACTATCCTTTACAGTGGTTCCATAGTCAACATTAATCTTAAAGCTTCCAGCCTTGTCCCTTATAAATTTCATAGGTTTCAGTTGCCTAGTCTCTTCAATTCCATCCAATTCATTTAGGACAACATCGTTTCTTTTATGCTTATCCTTGAATGCAACAAGGTTGATTCCCAAATCTTTCGGAATGGATTTCCTGTGTTTTGCAAGAAACATCATTTTTGAAGCTGTTGCCAATTCGTAAACACTTCCACGAGTCTTTCCACTTTCTTCAGGAGTGAACAATATGCTTACACCAAGTTCCATACCTATTCCTGCAAGCAACACATTCACACCACCGGAATCGGCATCCATCAATTCGGTGACATTTCCAACACCGAAAAACATTGGTGCAGGATTGGCCTTGTGGAATTCATGACATGCAATAATAGATTCCACAATGCTTGAACTGTTCACAGGATCCAAAATCAGGTCTGCCACATAGGTCAGACCTTCAGTGTCCCTAATCAGCTGATGCATTGATTCAACCCTTTCAGAAGGGGACTTAGGTGATTTCCCTTGGGAAAAATTAGTTGGCAACAACACAGCAGGAATATTCTTTTCAATTAAGACATCCTTAATTTCGGAATTATTTCCCAAATCCAAACTTAATACGAAATCGATGCCATGTTCTGCAGCCACCCTGATTTCATTCGGATTTAATGTGTCAATACTTAACGGCCTGTCACCCACAATTGGCCTTAATGTTTCAATAAGCTCAGGAATCTTATCTGAAAAGTCTTCACCGGCGGCCATACCTATATCAATCATGTCCGCACCGGAATCCACAAAGTATTGGCATTTGTTAATTAACGCTTCCTTTGATAGGAACGGGGCGTTAGCTATTTCGGACAATACCCTCATTGGAAAATCTTCACCAACTGGAAGGTTTCTAATCATGATGTTGTTTGGCTTTTCAAGAAGCCTTTCGATATTTTCCGTGTCGTTTTCAAAATCTTCAATTAGCTTGAATGCCTCTTTACGTTTTTCCTCTTCAATTAACTTGTCTGCAGGCTTATCTTCAGACAAGTTTATGCTTCCGACCAAATTCAAAACCATGGCAAGGTCAGCACCATCAGTTGATCCCTTGAATGTCGGTATTCCCAGTTCCTTGGTGATTTCTTTTGTTCCCTTTTTAATTAATCCCGGAACCAGAATCATGTCAATTTCGTCCAATTGGTCTGAAAAACATTTTTTAACTTCATTAATTATTAGTCTAGGGGTTAAAAATGCAGCTACTTGAGTATTATCCACAATATGTACAATTATTTCTTCTTTTGAATCTGAAACTACATCTTTTATTAACGGATATGCCAACTCTCCAGTAACTATTAAAACTTTCATAATTATCCCCAACTATAATTTTCGATAATACATATTATATTAATATAATATATTAAATTTTCTTGAAAAATTGTAATTTTATCTAAAAACATTTTAAAATTGTATAGAAAATAATTGAAAATATTAAAAGGTTTCTTAAAAAAATAAACAAGAAACAAAAGATAATTTCAATAAAATTTAAACAAAATTATTCAAAAACCAAATTTTAACATAAAATTTATATATTTTAGAATTTATAATGATTATACATGATAAATATATGGAGGAGAATTAATGATTGAAATTCGTTTTCATGGTAGAGGCGGACAAGGTTCTGTAACTGCTGCTGAGATTTTAGCAAAAGCAGCATTTAAAGATGGTAAATATGTCCAAGCTTTCCCATTTTTTGGAGTTGAACGTAGGGGAGCTCCAGTTATGGCTTTCACCAGAATTGATGATAAGCCAATCGATTTAAGATATCAAATATACAATCCAGACTACGTATTAGTGTTAGATGACGGATTGTTAAATGTGGTAGATGTATTTTCAGGAATTAAAGACAATACTGAAGTCATTATCAATACTACTGACTTCGAAGGCAGTGGAGAACACAAAGTATATGATATTGACGCAACTGGTATTGCACTTGAAATGTTAGGACGTAACATTGTAAACACAATTATCTTAGGATATTTTGCTAAGAAGACCAATGTTGTAAGTATCGAATCCCTTGTAGAAGTAATTAAAGAAACTTTCCCTGGAAAAATCGGAGAGTTAAATGCTGAAGCTACACAAAAAGCTTACGAAATGGGATAGAAAGGTGAGATGATGGTTAATATAGGATGTGTTATAACAACACCTGGAAGTAGTAAAAATAATAAAACTGGAAGCTGGAGAACTTTCAAACCTATTTTAGACAAAGAAAAATGTATTGATTGTGACAACTGTATTGTTTTCTGTCCAGATTCCTGTGTAAACAAACAACATGATATTGATTACGATTACTGTAAAGGATGTGGAATTTGCGCAAATGAATGTCCTTCAGATGCAATCGAAATGGTAAAAGAATAAAGAGAGTGATTTAATGATAAGAGAAGTAATGACCGCAAATAAAGCAGTTGCAGAAGCTGCAAGATTGGCTAAGCCACAAGTTATTCCTGTTTATCCAATTACTCCACAAACTACAATTTCAGAATATTTAGCACAATATGTTGCTGATGAAAAAATTGATGCTAAATATGTTAAAGTAGAATCAGAACACAGTGCAATAAGTGCTGCAGTTGGAGCAAGCGCTACTGGAGTAAGAGTATTTACAGCAACATCTTCACAAGGTTTAATGTTAATGCACGAAATTTTATTCGCAGCAGCAGGTATGAGAACTCCTTTCGTATTAGCTGATGCAAACAGAGCAATTTCCGCACCATTAAACATTTGGAACGATCAACAAGATTCCATCGCACAAAGGGACGCAGGATGGTTACAAATTTATGTTGAAAATGCACAAGAAGCATTGGACACTACTTTAATGGCATATAAGATTTCTGAAAATCCTAAAGTATTGCTCCCATCAATGGTATGTCTTGATGGATTTATCTTAACCCATACAGTTGAACCTGTAGAAATTCCTGACCAAGAACCTGTCGATGAATTTTTACCTCCATACAAAGCAGAACATGCTTTCCTTGATCCTAAAAACCCAATGTCCATTGGTAACTTAGCAGACCCTGACTACTATCTTGAAGCTAGACATGACATGCAAGTTGCAATGGAAAACTCAATTGAAGTTATTCAACAAACCTGCGATGAATTTGCAGAAATTTTCGGAAGAAAATATGGTCTTGTTGAACCATACAAAACCGAAGATGCCGAAATCATATTCGTTGCAATGGGATCACTTTGTAGTACAATCAGAGTTATTGTCGATCAATTAAGAGAACAAGGAGAAAAAGTAGGTTTACTTAAAATCAGAGCTTACAGACCATTCCCTGTTGAAGCAATTGATGAAGCAGTCAAAAATTGTGATAAACTAGCAGTAATCGATAAAAACGTAACATTCGGAATTGGTGGAGCATTATACACAGACATCAAAGCAAAAATCCACAAAGAGGCTTACGGATTCATTGCTGGTTTAGGTGGAAGAGACATCACACCTGACTCAATTTTAGAAGTTTACGAAAAAACCAAAAATGTGCCTGAAAAAGAAGTCACATGGATTGGACTCAAGGAGGAATAGATATGGTAGATATACCTGATAAAAATTTATTAGCACCAGGACACAGAGGTTGTGCTGGTTGTGGAGCATCTATTGCAGTTAAATTAGCTTTAAATGCATTAGGAGAAAATACTGTAGCTATTTCTGCTACCGGTTGTCTTGAAGTTATGACAACTCCATACCCAGAAACCGCATGGGAAATTCCATTCATTCACGTTGCATTTGAAAACTCAGGTGCAGTTGCATCCGGTGTGGAAAGTGCATTAAGAATTCAAGGAAAAGAAAACGTCAATGTTATCGCTTTCGGTGGTGACGGAGGAACTGTAGATATCGGTTTACAATCCCTTTCCGGAGCTATGGAAAGAGGACACAACATGACTTACATCTGTTACGATAACGAAGCATACATGAACACTGGTATTCAAAGAAGTGGAGCTACTCCATTCGGTGCAACAACTACCACTTCACCAATGGGTAGTGCTAGTTTCGGGGAAGACAAACCTAAGAAAAACATGCCAATGATTATGGCAGCACATGGAATTCCTTATGTTGCTACCGCATCAATTGCATACCCTGAAGATTACGTTAACAAGGTTAAAAAAGCTGCAGAAACTAAAGGTCCTGCATATATCCACTTACAACAACCATGTACTACTGGTTGGGGATATCCTTCCGATAAAACAATCGAAATGGGTAGATTAGCTGTTGAAACTGGATCTTGGATTTTATATGAAATCGTTGATGGTAAATTTGAAATCACTTACAGGCCTGATGAACGTAAACCTGTAAAAGAATACTTAGCACCACAAAAAAGATTCAGACACTTAGATGATGAGCTCATTGAGAAAATACAAAAATACGTCGACGCAGAGTGTGAAGAATTAGGCTTATAGGAGGAAAGACAATGGAAAAAATTTCTGTAAACAGCAATTTATGTGATGGATGTATGAATTGTGAAAACATGTGTGCATCTGTTCACAGTGCTAGTAGAATAAAAATAATAGAACATCATTCTATGTATTATTCCATTGTATGTCAACATTGTGAAAATGCGCCATGTATAACAATCTGTCCGACCGATGCAATCACCGACGAGGGTGTAGACACTGAAAAATGTATCGGTTGTGGATTATGTGTAATGGCTTGTCCATTCGGTGCAATGACTTTCCAAGCTAGTACCGCTGAAAAATGTGACCTCTGTGCTGATAGAGAAGAAGGACCTGCATGTATAAAAGCATGTACCAAAAGAGCTATTAGTATCGTTGATCCTGCTAAAGTTAAAGCTAAAAATCAAGAGAAATTCTTGTCTAAAATGGCTGGGTTATACGAACCTGCTAACAAGCAAAGTAGCTTTGTCCACGTAATTACAAGTCAAGCAAGAGCAAGACTTGTATTAGATGAATAAAAATAGAATTATGTTTAAATCAGGAAACTGTACTTCATGTACAACCTGTGGAAGTTGTCAACAAACACCAAATGTTGACACTCCTTATTTATTTTGTATGCATTGCCAACCATCAGATGCGCCATGTTTATTGATTTGTAGCGAGGGAGCTATTGAAGTATTAGGCGGAGCCATAACTCTCAACAGTGAAAAATGCACAAAATGTAGAGATTGCGTTGAAGTTTGCCCGATTAATGTAATTAAGATTTAAATATTTCAAAATCCAAAAATAAGATTAATTAAATTTTATAGGGTTTTATTTTGATTACTAAAGATACTATTAAAGACACTGTTTATGAACTTTACAAAGAAGCGGTTATCGTTCTTGGTGAAGATGTAAAGAAATCACTTGAAGATGCTCTTAAAATAGAAGAACATGATTTGGCAAGGTTAAATATTGAAGCTATATTGAAAAATATTGAACTTGCTGAAGAGAAAGGCATTCCAATGTGTCAAGATACAGGTTTGCCGGTTGTTTTTGTTAAGTTAGGTAACGTTGAAGTCGAGAACTTACGTGAAGGAATTGAGGAAGGAATCAGAAAAGCCACAACAGACGTTCCAATCCGTCCTAATATCGTCGATCCCCTAACACGTGAAAACACAAACATCAACGTTGGAGATTACATCCCACCAATCGACATTGAACTTATTGATGAAGATTACCTTGAAATTACAATATTGCCGAAAGGATTCGGTTCAGAAAACAACAATGCATTGAAAATGGCATTACCTGCTGAAGGAAGAGACGGAATCAAGGAATTCGTAGTCGAATCTGTCCTAAAGGCAAAGGGAAAACCATGCCCTCCAACCGTTGTAGGAGTTGGAATTGGCGGAACATCAGACCTATGTCTAAAATTAGGTAAAAAAGCATTACTTGGAAAAGTCGGTGAAAGAAACCCCGATCCAGAAATAGCAAAATTAGAACAGGAAATCCTGGATGAAATCAATGCATCAGGAATCGGGCCAATGGGACTTGGTGGAAAAACAACCACATTGGATGTGAAAATCCTAAAAGCACACACCCATACCGCAGGACTTCCAATCGGTGTATGCATACAATGTTGGGCCGACAGGCATGCAACAACAAGAATATATGATAATTAGATTATCTCTAATCTAATTACTTTTTTTAATTTAATATCTGAAAGACCTAGGAGTGGTAGATCTAGGAATGTTATCATGAAACTCAATAGCCACATCCATCATCTCAACTGAAATGTCACCCATCCTTTCAAAAGCCTTGATTACCCTGAATAAATAAATAAAATAATTGGAACGCTCTTTTTCATCAAATGAACTTTCGGCCATTTGAGTTGCAATCAAATTAATCGCTTTTGATTGCATGATATGGATAGAGTCTTCAAGTTCCATCAAATCATCCTTCAAATCAGTGTCGGCTTCAAGGAATGCAGTCATGGATAGACGAATCATCCTTTGAGCAGTTTTATACATCTTCTTTAATTTTTTAAGTACATTATCATCAATTTCATAGACCTCATTGATAACGAACTTTGCAATATGACCACAATAATCACCAATACGTTCCAAATCGTATGCAATTTCATTATACAACATGGATTTTGAAATTTCAGAGTGCTTATTGATGCTGACAATGGTTTCAACAGATGTTCTCACCTTTTCAACCATGTTGTTAGTGGCATAATCCATCTCCAAAGCCTTTTTAGCCATGCCTACGTCATATTCCAAGACAGCATCGAATGAGGTTTCAAGTTGGGAATGTACATGTCTTGCCATATTGGCCAACATGTCATTAATTAAAACATTGCCTGTGGTTGTCTTTGGACTCACGTAGTCGCTTAATGATTGGGCAATACTTTCATAACTTTTCAAGTCAATCATATATGCCCTTTTGACTGTGCCGTCCTTAACCAAAGGTTGAAGAAGTTGAGTAACATACCTGCGAGTTATTCCTAACCTTTCTGCTATTTCATCCTGTGTTGAGGGATTTTCATATAATATCAAGTCCAGAATATCTTTCAGGGTCTTATCTTTTTTACTCATGTTATCATCTATTTTTTATAATCGTCAAGTATATCATTTGACTCAAATTGAATATTCGCTGAAGATTTATTTATACCATTATTTGGCATTTCATCCACCGCAACATTAACGACAGGTTCATTTATTTCAGCTTTTTGCTTTTGGGCAGCAATATGATTTTTAAACCTAACATCAGATTCGGGTTTTGAATGATTAATTGTATTATGCTTTGTGCGAATGCTTTCACGCACTTCCCTATAATCAAAATCATCATGCCTATTGGAATGATGAACCTTTTTGACAGTATCATGACTGAAGTTATCTTGATTGATTTGATGTTTGAAAGTTCTGAATTCGTTCTCGGACTCCCTAGCGGACAATGCAATCTTGTATATTACAAATATAATCAATATGAATGCAATTAATGCAATTGGGAAATCAAAGTACATGAATAAAACATCATACATGTTTGTTATTCTTGTTCCGGCATCCACAAAACCCCTTGCCAAAAAGATCAATCCCACAAATGCTATAATGAACCCATGGGACCTTTTGATGATGTCAGGTTTTAGGACAAATGGATAAATACTGATTATCAACATTGCAATTCCCAAAATCCTATAGAGATTATTGTCAGTCAAATGTTGTAGTGACAAGAATGCTGTGAGGAATTGATGAGGTAAAATTCCAAATTCAGACAATAAAGCGAAAATTAACAACAACTGAATTATAGCTATGACTACAAGAGGAAATATGTAAGCAATTTCCCATTCGAACTTGTGGCTGAACGTTGCCATCTCAACAGGTTTTTCCAATGCCTCTGAAAGCATGTTATAAAGAACTGATGAGATTACTGAACCTATAACAGTCCCTGCAACTCCCAAAATAGAGGTCAAAACAGCAACAAACGCTGAAATACAACCTACCAGTATAAGTTTTTTATAATTCACAATTTTCACCTTAAAAATTTAATTCAAAAAATAAAATTAATATTATGATTATTATTGATTTCAAATAATTTAAAGTTTAAGGTAATGTGGCTCTTTCAAAAACTTGTGTGATTTTTTTCTTTTTCGTTTTTTATGTTCCAGTGATTTAATTTTAGCATGAATCTGCTTAAAAGTCCTTGTTCTATTTTCATTGTTCTTTTTATGTGTTTTGGAAATACTTTTTGGAAG
>NZ_JAGAXX010000009.1 GCF_017940815.1 Methanobrevibacter sp. | reverse complement strand
GAGAAACGGGCTCAGGAAATAGAGCGGACTGCACCGGACTTCCTAAGGCAGCTTTCAAGCATGCTTCAGGTTGGTCTAAGCTTTGAAAACGCAATGGAGGATATGTCTAAGTATGGGGAGGGGCCGATGTATGATGAAATGCGCAGAACAATCATTGAAATAAGAATGGGTCGCAATTTCGATGAGGCGTGGCGTGCAATGTCCAAGCGACTTAAATCAAAGGAATTGGAACGGATTTTTGGAATAATACTTGATGGGCGCAAATCAGGTTCAAGCATTTCAAAGGTCTTATCTGATGTTTCCGATGACTTGAGGGACTTGATGGCGCTCAAGCGTGAGAGAAGGTCCTCTGTCATGATGTCTGTGATGTTTCTCGTAATATCTGCAGTTATTGCAACGCCTTTTTCAATAGGTATGGTGAGTGTTTATGCGGGATTCATGCAAAACTTCGGAATGGATTCGCAAATCATTCTGACAGCCCCTGTTGTTGGAGAGATTTATATGATAATCCATTCGGTTCTGGTAGGATTCATAATAAGTATTATCATGTACGGTGAAATAAAAAAGGGAATCAAGTATTCACTGCCTCTGGCAACAGTGTCATTTGGAATATTCTATTTCATTTCAACATTCGGTGGGTCTTTACTCATGGGGGGATTTTAATGGATAACAAGGGACAGGCCTCAGCGGAATTCATTCTGCTTTTCGGAGGAATATTTGTTGTGGTTCTGCTTGCGATTCACATGTACAACAGTTACATGAGTGATTTAAGCGGTGAAATATCGTCAAAAGAAGTGAATGAATTCAACACGGGGTTAAACTCATTGAAAAATTATTTCAAATAATTAAGGATAAAATCCCTAATTATGTATCATTTTTGGAATAATCCACATTGCAACGATTGAAAGCAGGCAACAAATGATTATTGCCGGAGGATATGTGAAATATCCAATTATCATTCCAATTATGGTTAAAACAATTGTCATTGCAAATATGTAGTCCTTTTCAAGTGCCAATTGAAGCGCAACGTTTCCCGGATCGGATTCCTTTAAAAACTTGGATATGAGTTTTGAGAGAATTGCAGTTACAATATAGCTTAATCCGTAAAGGAACTGCGGGAAAAATGCATAGAAGTTTTCAGCAACAAATGTTGTGAGGTAAGGCAACAATGAAAACACGAACAGTGTGATTCCCATTGTCCAGATGACCTTTGAATCAATCTTGTTCACTATGCTGAAAAGGTTGTTGTTGAAGTTCCAGAAGTTAAAGCACACGATGAAACTTATCGCATAGATTGCAAACTCATATTTCAACTCAAAGAGCGCTTCCCATGTTCCTGCTGATGCAAGAGGAATCTCAAGGACAATGATTGTAATGATGATTGCAAGGATCGCATCAATCAACGCTTCAAACCGTTCAGTTTTCATCTTCATCATCCTCCTTAACCAGTCTTCCTATTATAATCCACATCACAATGGAAATAAGGCAGCAGATGTAGATTCCAGGAACATATACTGTGTATGTCAATATAAAACCAATGATTAAAACAATTGAGGGCACATTCAACAGGTATGAGTCATTATTCAATGCTTTCAGTTTCTTGTTGTATGGGTTGCTTCTATAAATCGCCCTGTTTGCAAAGGTGGTTAGGATATGGGTGATTATAAACAGCAATCCGAACATGGTTTCAGCCGGAACGGAATAAACGTTATTAGCCAGCCATATTGTAAAGTAAGGCAATAATGAAATCACAAAGGTCATTATTCCATAAATCCACACGGTGGTGTTGTCTATATGGTCAACTACCTGGAACAGGTTGTGATTGGCATACCATATGTTGTATAAAATCATAAAGCTAATCAGATAAGCAATATAAATGCTTTGAAGCTCCAAAACACCTCCAAGTGTTGGTGTGGCAGGTTGGGGTATTTTCAAGACCAAAACAGTTATGATAATTGCAATGATTGCATCAAAAAATGTTTCAAATCTATTGGTTTCCATAAAATATTATTTATAATTTTTAATATAAAATATTAATTAAGGTGATAAAATGGACATGTTAATTGGTGGAAAACACATTTCTGGCGAAGATTTGGAGGAAGTGATTAATCCGTATACTGGCGAAGTGATTGATACCGTGCCTATTGCACATCTGCAAACCGCACAACTTGCAATTGATGAGGCAAACAATGCCAAAAGCAAACTGACCGAAATGTCAGCGTTTAAGGTATCCAATAAACTGTTCAATGTCGTTGGCAAACTTGAGGAAAGGCGTGAGGAGTTTGCAGAGCTATTGACATTGGAAGTGGGAAAGCCAATCAATGAGGCGCTGGTTGAAATTGACAGGTCAATCGAGACATTGAGGCTATCTGCTGAAGAGGCCAAAAGAATCTATGGCGAAAGCGTCCCTCTTGATGCAGGATTGAACGGAAAGGGATTCTTTGCATTCACCCAAAAGCTTCCTTTAGGTGTTGTTGCAGCCATAACTCCATTTAACTATCCATTGAACTTGACAATCCACAAGATTGCGCCTGCAATAGCATGCAAAAATACCGTAATCGTTAAACCTCCTACAGAAGCTCCATTAACTGTAATTAAGTTCTGTGAACTCTTGAATGAGGAGTTTCCGGATGGTGTGGTCAATGTAATCACAGGTTACGGCTCTGAAGTTGGGGATTATCTTGTAACCTCTCCGGAGGTCAACAAGATCTCATTTACCGGAAGCGTGACAACCGGAATGATGATTTCGCAGAAGGCAGGAATGAAGAATGTGACATTGGAGCTTGGCGGAAACGACCCTATGGTTGTTTTAAAGGATGCCGACATTGACAAGGCAGTGAAAGGTGTCATCAACGGTGCATTTCTCAATGCCGGACAGGTCTGCATGGGTGTTAAGAGGATAATCGTTGAGGATGAAATCGCCGATGAGTTTGCAGACAGGCTGGTTGCTGCAACCGAAAAGCTGGTGATGGGAAATCCAATGGATTCCAAAACAACACTTGGAACATTGATATCAGAAAACGCAGCAAGGCAAGTTGAGGAAACAGTAAACAATGCAGTTGAAGCGGGTGCAAAAATATTGACTGGTGGAAATCGTAATGGTGCATTTTATGAGGCTACCGTAATCGATAATGTGACTCCTGAAATGGATTTGGTTGTAAGGGAGACATTCGGTCCGGTTGCTCCGATAATTAGGGTAAATGGCTTGGATGAGGCCATTGAAGTTGCCAACGATACCGAATATGGACTTCAGGCAGGTGTTTTCACCTCAGACTATGCATCTGCAATGAGATGTGCTCAGGAAATTGAAGCTGGAACAGTTTTCATCAACAAGCAGTCAACATTCAGAACAGACAACATGCCGTTTGGAGGATTTAAAAACAGTGGTGTTGGAAAAGAAGGAATAAAATATGCTGTTGAGGAGATGACAAAGACAAAATTAATAGGATTGAATTTGAGGTGAATGCTAAAATAGTGACATTAATTCACTATTTCCTTTTTTTATATTGGCCGTTCAGTAACCTTTCACGCCAGGCATCAAAACTAATTTCATCATCAAATCTAATTCTTTTTTAATGGGAATTATTTTGTCGTCGACATCGTGTATGTCATCCATGAATCCATTGTTAAATCGTTCTTCATCAACGAAAATGTTAACATATAGCTTATGATATCCTTCACCAGTTATATCATTATGGGCTTGGAGCTCAAATTCTCCTTTTGGAAATTTGTGAAGTAAATGAGGTTCAGTTTCATTTAATAATGCAATTAATCCTTTGTTATTTTTTATAAAGTCACGAATCTCTTTAGGGTTTCTCATTCTATAAAATCTGTTTAATTTATTGAATTCTGTTTCAAATTCTTCATTTGTCAAGTTCATTGTTTTTCCCTCTGATTTATGTATATTTGTTTTTTAGATATTCTAAAGATTCTAGTCCCTTTTTCACATCCTCTTTTACTTTGGGTTGTATTGCTTTGAAATAATTGGAATCTTTTTCTTTCCAATCATAATCTGCAAATCCTCTTATTTCGATAAGATTTAATAATATTTGTCCAATATATTTCTCGGTAGGATTATTAGAGTTTATTAAAGTGCCACAAACTTTTCCATGAATTCCTCTTTTGGTGGTCAAATAAGTTTTTCCTTTAACTTCGACCAAATATTTTCTAGATTCTCCGAATAATGAATAATATTCTCTGTTAATTGCTGAGCGAATATGTGCCTCATCGTCTGTCTGGCTTAATTCGCAAGAAACATCATAAAATTCTTTAAAGTTATACATTGTTTTCACCATGTAAAATTGTTTTCATCAAGTAAAATTGCCCTTACATTATAATATTGCTTTTAAATAGAACTAATTTCACTTTATTTTTTAATTAACTAATTGTATGGCTAATTTAGAATATATAACTTTCTATATGGGTCTGGGTAAATATTGCAGTCAATATGCAAAAATAAAAAAAGAAAATAAATGTTGAACTTATTTTAAATAGTTCTCAACGAGGTTACGGGTTTCATTTAGGGATTCCATTGGTATGCCTTTTGGCATTTGGCCAAGTTCACCTTCAACATCCTTGAGGATGCTCCCGTTCATCCCTAAAAACATTCCTTCACTTACGATATCGCTGAATGCCTGTGGCGGAAGCAGTGAAACGCCCACCCTGTTGTCGTCCTTCACGTTCAGGTCATTTGTAACGACTGTGATTGCACGTTTTCCGAGGTTTACGTTACAAAGCATGAGGTTTTCGTTTTTTGGGTGTTTGGTCACGCTCATGACCTCTCCGACCTTGATATCAACTCCCATGATTGGGTCATTGATTGGGCCAAGTGCCAGCCTGTCTTTTAGGCCGATTATTGTGTCAAGGAAAAACCTGACCTTTGCAATGTTTTCCTGGGTCTTTTCCCTGTCTTCCTTAGGGGCGTTGCTGAGGAACTTCTTATTCCAGTCGTCTCCGCCTAAGTATTCAATAATCTTTTCTGCCTTTTCTCTTAAGGAAGCAACATCCGGAGAGTTCACCAATTCGTCTCCCTCTAAATAAGAATAAGTTAATGATTGAAAGTCACTGTTCATTTGCTTTCCTAAATCAACAGCCTGTTTTTTATTCCAACTTCCTCTGAATGAGGCAGTTGGAATGAGATTCAAATAATTTTCTCTTGCCTTGCTTGCCACTAAAATTCTATAATCTTTTGTTGTATCCCACATTTGAAATCCTCTTTAATGTCTAAATTATATTTTAATTTTATAATTTAATAAGTTTTTTGAAAAATAAGCCCATTTAAACTTAAAAAAACATAAACTATTTATATTAACAATAAAATAAATTTATACATATTTATTAATAATTATGTGGTGTAATCATGGTAGAAGTTTCAAAATTACGCAGTTTAGATATTTATACCAACACAGGACATTATGTTGGTCGTGTAGAAGACGTTATTCTTAATATTAGATTAGGAACTATTTCAAAATTACAAGTTAGGGCTATTGAACAACAACCAAAACCAGCAGGCATTTCTAGGTCATTTATTGACATGATTCGTGGAGAAGCTCCAGAAGAATCCAACATGAGATCCTTCCAAAGCGATTTATTAACTGTTGACTTTGATAAAGTTCAAGCTATTGGAGACATTATGTTAATTAACCCTAGGGATATGAAAAAAGTAACTCCTGAACCACAAATCCCTGAAACAACTGCTCCAAAACCAGAAACCCCACAACCACAAGTTGAAACTCAAAGTCAATTTGACGCTGAAAGATTATAGATAATCTTTCATAAATTCTTTTTTTTATAAACTTTTTTTTAGTGTGATTACTATGAAAGTAGGTATTATAGGCTGTGGAGCCATCGCTAACATCATTGTGACCAGTGTGGTTCCAGAAAAAAATGGTATTGACATTGCATACTTTTTTGATAAGGATATTGAAAGGGCTGAAAATCTAGCAAGTTTTGCTGATGGCGTCGCTGTGCTTGACTTTGATGACATGTTGGATGATGTTGACTTGATTTTGGAATGTGCCGCACCTGTTTCAGTAAGGGAATATGCGCCTAGGGTACTTGAAAAAGGAATTGACATGATTATCATGAGTATCGGTGCATTGATGGACACTAAATTTTATGGTGAAATGGAAAAGCTTGCAAAAGAGCATGGCGCCAAGATACACTTGCCTTCCGGAGCCATTGTAGGTTTGGACGGTATCAAGGCCGTTGCAAAATTTGGCCTTAAGGAAGTAAGTCTTGTTACCAGAAAATCTCCAAAATCCTTGGGAAAAGATATTGATACCGAAGAGGTGCTGTTTGAAGGAAAAGCATCTGAAGCGGTAAAGGAATTCCCATTGAACATTAATGTGGCAGCAACAATAAGTATTGCATGCCAAAGAGATATTGATGTTAAAATCATTGTGGATCCTAATGTTGACAGAAATGTCCATGAAATCACCGCTAAAGGGGATTTCGGCGAATTTAAGACAACCACTATGAACTATCCATGTGCAACCAATCCAAAAACAAGCATGTTGGCTGCACTTTCTGCAATCAGATTGCTCAAAAGTTTCAATGAAACCATTAGTGTGGGAATGTAATGAAAGAGTTTGAAGTTTATTCATCTTTAAAGGTTCCAAAAAACTCCAAAATTATCATCAGGTTGGATGGCAGGAGCTTTCATAAATTGGCTAGGGACCTGAACCTTGTCAAGCCATATGACGATAATTTTTACAAGGTCATGGCTGAAGTCTGTAAGGATTTGTTCAATGAGTTTTCAGCTAGATTTGTTTACACTTTTTCAGATGAGATAAGCTTACTTTTAGATAATGTTCCATTTGAGGGTAGGGTTGAAAAGATCAATTCCGTTGTGGCGAGTTTCACTGCCAGCTCATTTGTGATGCATTACGATACCGATTTTTCAAAGCCCCCTGCATTCGATTCAAGAATCATACCAATTTCCGATGATGATGTCCTGAAATATTTCAAGTGGAGACAGGACGAATCATGGAGAAACTGCGTCAACTCACATGGCATTTCCTACCTCAAATCAAAATACTCAAATAATGAAGCAAACGATAAAATAAATGGCTTGAAGTTGAATGAAATACATGAATTATTGTTCCAAAATGGCATTAACTTAAATGATATTGAAACTTACAAGAAAAGAGGAATAGGAATATACCGCAAATACAAAAGGGTAGTCGGTTTCAACAAAAAAGAAAACAGGGACCAGGTTTCATACAGAAGCTATGTCCATACCGACTGGGAATTGCCTAAATTCAGTGAGGATTTCCTTAAGGAAATTGGGGTGATAAAATGAGTTTTATTTCAAAACTGTTGGGAAATGATGATGAGGAGTTTCATGAGGTCAGAGTTGACAGGGAAGTCCTCGAATCTGTTATCTATTACTCCAAAAAGGCATATCCAAATGAATTTCTTGCATTTTTCGATGGTGAAATCAAGGACAAGATACTCTATATCACCAGCTTGATATTTCTTCCGGGGGAAACCTGCGAAACCGGAGCTGTTGTTCACACAGAATTGCTCCCTATGAACACCAAGTACTTGGGATCCGTACATTCACACCCTGGACCAAGCGCAAGTCCTTCCGATGCTGATTTGAGGACATTTTCAAGAAACGGATATTTCCACATGATAGTGTGCTTGCCTTATTCTCTAGAAACATTCAAGTCATATGACCGTTACGGGAACCATATTGATTACACAATTGGGGATTATGCATATCTCAATGAAAACAATCCCGATGACTTTTTTGATGAAAGTGATGTTCTAACAGATGATGATGAGTTCAAGCCAGGGTTTTTCGATGAGGATGACGATGAGTTCTTCAGGACTCTTGATGAACCTCATGTTGATCATTACTCAGAGTTTGAACGTCGAAATCAGGTAAATATAATGTCCAACACCCAAATGCCGGGTCATGTTATTAGGATTGAGTTAAATCCGGATGGTAGTGTTAAAAAAATAGAAAAAAGTAAAAAATAAAAAACAATTATGGTGAAAAATTGTTTTTTATAATTCTAATCCAATAGCTTCGTAAACATTGTCTAAAGCTTGGATTTCTTTAATTACGTCTTTTGGAATTTCTTTATCTAAGGTTAAGACCATAATAGCTCTTCCGCCTTTTTCGTCTCTTCCAACTTGCATGATTCCAATGTTGACGCCATGTTCGCCTAATTTTGTTCCGATTTTACCGATGCTTCCAGGCACATCTTCGTATTTTGCAATGAACATGTGTCCTTCAGGAATGACATCCACCCAGTAGCCGTTTACCTTCAAGATTCTTGCTTCGTGCAAGTGAGTACCTTCAGCTGCGAAGGTGTCGGTTTCACTTTTTGCGACTACTTTGATTAATGAGTCATATCCTTTAGCGTTGTCTTTTCTTCCTTCGGTAATGCTTATTCCTCTGTCTTTAGCAACGAGGGATGCGTTAACTGCATTAACTGGGGAACTTAAGAATGGGTTTACTGCACCTTGAATGACTGTTCTTGTCAAGATTTCAAGGTTGTCGATTTCAGCTAACTCTCCGCTGTAGACGATTTCGATTTCTTGGATTTTGCCGTTTACAGCTTGGGAGATGAAACTACCTAATTTTTCACATAATTCCATGTATGGGGCTAACTCTTGGTAAGTGTTGTTGTCGATACGTGGCATGTTCAATACGTTTTTAGGATTGTTTCCTTTAGCCAAGTCAATGATTTCATCAGCTACAATGATTGCAGCGTCTCTTTGTGCTTCTTTGGTTGAAGCAGCAATGTGAGGAGTTAAAACGATGTTGTCTAACTCGAATAATTTTGAGTCTTCTGCTGGTGGTTCTTCTTCGTATACGTCTAATGCTGCACCACCGATTTTGTTATTTACCAATGCGTCGTATAATGCGTCCTCATCAATGATTCCACCACGAGCACAGTTTACGATGAAAGCTCCGTCTTTCATTATTTCGAATTGTTCTGTGGAAATGGAATGTTTGGTTTCAGGAGTGAGAGGAACGTGGATTGTAATGAAATCTGAGTTTTTAAGCACAGTGTCTAAATCTGTTAATTCAACGCCCATTTGTTTTGCAACTTCTTCAGGTAAGTATGGGTCATATGCCATAGCGTCCATTCCAAATGCTTTGCATCTGTTAACCACTTGGGAACCGATTCTTCCCATACCGATTACACCGAGAGTTTTGTTTCTGAGTTCAACACCCATGAATTTTTTCTTTTCCCATTTTCCTTCTTTAACGGATTTGTCCGCAATGGATATTTTACGAGCCATGCTTAAGATTAATCCCATGGTGTGTTCAGCTACAGTAACGGAAGTGGATTCTGGTGAGTTAACTACCATGATACCCTTTTCGGTTGCAGCATCAAGATCTATGTTGTCTACTCCAACACCTGCTCTTGCGATAATCTGTAAGTTGTCTGCTTTTTCAATGATGTCTGCAGTTAATTTTGTCCTACTTCTTACAATGATTCCATTGTATTCGTGAATGGTATTTGCTAATTCTTCAGGAGTGATTGAGGTGTCCACGACAACTTCAGCTACTTCCTTTAAATTTTCAATACCTTTTTCGTTAATAGCATCAGCAATAAGTACTTTCATATTTTCACCATAATTTTACAATATTTTAATAATAAATATTAATTAAAATTATGTTTTTTATTATATTTAAAAGATATTACTAATGCCGATTTTATGCGATTGTTCGGAGTTTTAGGAAAAAACTATAATATAGTTAAGTATTTATAAATATCCTTGACAAAAAAATTAAATGGTGATAAACAATGGTATCAGTAAATGAATTCGCAATTTCAACAGCAAACGACATTCCAGGATTTAGAGTCGTGGAGACCAAAGGATTCATATATGGTTTAACCGTCAGAAGTAGGGGTGCCGGGGGTCAAATCGGTGCAGGAATCAAATCCATCTTCGGTGGGGAAATCAAACAATATGTGACTATGATGGAAGAGTCCCGTGACGAAGCATTACAAAGAGCAATAGGTCATGCAAAAGAATTAGGTGCTAATGGTATCATTGCAATCAGATTCGATTCAAATGAAATTTCAGATGTAATGCAAGAAATTTTGGTTTATGGTACTGCAGTTGTAGTTGAAAAAGAGTAGATAACATGTTTTTTGAGGACTTGTCATATAAGGAAAAGGAAATACCGCAGACAATATTAGGTTATGCTCCGTTCATGGCGGAGTTATATTTTGGACACAGGTCAAGATTATACTTGGATGATTTGTATAACAGTCCTCAAAATATCTCGGAAGTTATTATTGAGTCTTATAATCATGGTGTCAGGGCCATAAATCTTGTCAATGATGATAATTTACTTAAGGCATATGATTTGGCCGCTGATGCGGGTTGTGAGATGAAAGTAATTGCAACCATCGGAAAAAGTGATGTTGATTATCTCAATCCGAATTATGAGGTTGCAAAAGAGGTGGACTGGGATGAGGATATTGAACTGTTCTCTTCCTATGACTGTCCATTGATGCTCGTCGATGAGTTCATAACCGATGCATATGACTGGAGATTGACCTCCAAGATCTTAAGCAGAATCAACGATGCAGGATCATTGTCAGGTTTGGTGACTGCATTTCCATCAAGGACAACCGATTTGCTTAAAGACAACATTGACATGGATTTGTTTGACTTTTACATGATTCCATACAACAGCTTGTCTTACATGATGGACATCAGTGCATTCAACGCTTCACAAAGGCAGGAGTTCATCGATAAGGTGAAAGGTTTAAATAAAAAAATCATAGCCACCAGAATCATGGCGGCAGGTGTTTTGAAGCCAAAAGAGGCATTTACTTTTTATAAAAATGTTGATTTTGTAGATGCAATCTGCATGGGTGTGGCTAAGGTTGAGGAAGCCCGTGAGGACTTTGAATTATTGAAGGAATATTAAAGTTTAACAACTTCATATTCTTCAAATGGAATGTGGCCATCTTCTTTTAATGAATTGTTCAGGTCAGCCAGTCCATTGATTAAATCCTTAATGTTTTTGTTTGACGGTTTTTTGCCTGTGATTTGAAGGTATTGTCTAGGGCTTATTTCACATAGTTCGCAATCGAAATTGCAGCATCTGTTTTTTTCTTCGCATCCGTATCCTTCCTGTTCCTCGTCAGTTCCAATCACGATATCCTCAAGGATTCTGGATACTCTTTCGTCTGATGCAAACATGGCTATTTTTTGAGTTTTTCCGCATATTCCGATAGCTCTTTGACCTTTAAAATTGCAAACCCATTTTATAGGATGATTTTCCATATCAGTTATTTGTAAGTTTTCCATATTACCACACTAGTTTTCCTTTCTCTCTTTAATCATTTTCAATAATTCTTTTGAATTTTCAAATTCTTTCAGCTCCCAGGATTTGATTACCGGCACTGTTCCTATTGACTCTTTGATCTTTTCGTTGTTTATGATGAAAACAGGTTCGGATGTGGTAACCATTGATAAGTCCTTGAGAGGAATTGCCATTCTTTTTAAAGTCTTTTCACTTCTGTTCTTTTCAACATTCGCCATCAATGGTGAATGCTTGTCAGAACTTTTCATTTTAGCTACTGCATCGAATGGACTTTTATTGGTGGATATGACTCCATATCCAAGTTTAGATAAATCATTAACGTCATCGGTATACTTGATGTCTTCATTTTGTGGCTGTTTCAATAAATCAATATCGAGAGTTACCTTTGTATTTAGAATCTCTTCAAGAATCATTGCAGTTTCTGTATTGGCCCTCACGATTCCGTTTTCGTACTTGTACATTGTGGCACGTGAAACGTGAGCAAGATTTGCCAAATCCTTGAGTGACATTGAATATTCCTCACGATACTGTTTAATGACATTGCCGTCAATTTTCACGAAGTATCCTCCACGATCGGCGAGGATTTCAGGATATTCGTTGTATAAAATCATATTTTTCAAGGTTTCGAAGCCGATTGCCGGGATTTCGTATCTTTCATAGATTACTCCCTCTTCCAAAAAGCCGTTTCTGGATTTTTCACCGATTATTATTGGTGAGGCCAAGAATATATTTGCCAATTGCTTCATTTCATGAGCATTCTGTTCATTGATGCTGTCAATATTTAAGAATGTCTTTAAAAGCAATATCAATAGGTTTTTTCTTGCAACTATGTCAAAAGAACCTTGGTCATAAATGTCTGAGGTTTTAAAACCTTGTGATGTAAGTAAATTTTCAATGTTTTTTAACATTTGGCTTCGTGTTAACATGGTTATTGCCTCTTTGTTTAAAATATATATTCTTTTAACTTTAATATATTTTAGTAGGTGATTATGATTAACTGTTTACATATTGGAATAGATGACACTGATTCTCCTGACGGGATGTGCACAACATACCTTGCAAGTCAGATTGTTAATAAATTTAGGGATAATGGAATCGAATTGATTGGCCATCCTAGATTGATACGGTTAAATCCTTTTGCAAGGTTTAAAACTCGTGGAAACGGAGGGGTTGCCTTAAGGATACCCAATGACGATAAGGCCGGTCTTGCAAAGGAAATAGTTTTGGCCGAAGTTGAAAAGCTGTCAATGTTCGACTGCGACAACACCAATCCTGGTGTGATTTTCTATGATGGGGAAATCACAAGGGAAATGGAGGATTATGCGTTCAGGGCAATCTATGAATTCATTACAATTGATGAAGCGGAGGAATTCGGTAAATCTGTGGGATGTGAGATTCACAAGTTCAAGAAGGGTAGGGGAATTATTGGCTCCATTGCCTCCATCAGCTTGCCTTTGTCAGATTATACCTACGAATTGCTTGCATACAGGTCACCTGAAAACTTCGGAACCAAAAGGCAGATTGATTATGAGTCAGTCTATGAGATGGACAAGCAAACATTTCCGGATACCTTTGAAAATATTGACTATTCCGAGGATTACATTGCAATCGAGCCGAAAACACCATGTCCGGTATTGTATGGAATAAGATCAAACAATGTTGAGGCATTAAAAAAGGCCAAAAGCATAGTCAAGGTCAATGAAGAGATGAGTGACTGGTGCATTTTCAAGACAAACCAGCACACTGACATGCACATACAAAAGGCCTCCAACATCAGTTCCATGAAGCAATTCGGATGCTATGAGGTTACTGGTACAGTAAAGAACAAGCCTACAATTATTGACGGAGGACACATGTTCTTTTATATTGCAGATGAGTCTGGGGAGATTGAATGCGGAGCATATGAACCTACAAAGAATTTCAGAAGGACAGTTTCTCATTTGCGCCCTGGTGATGTGATTAGGGTTTATGGTGGAATCGGTGAGCAGAACACATTCAATATCGAGAAGTTTCAGGTCATTGAATTGAATGATGTTGAATATAAGAATCCAATTTGTGAATGTGGAAAAAGAATGACATCTGCAGGTAAAAACAAGGGATTCAAATGTAAAAAGTGTGGAAACAAGATAGAATCTGATGAAAAAGTTCCTATTAAAATTTCACGTTCTTTAAAAAATTCCCAATTTTATGAAACACCAGTCTCTGCAAGGAGACATTTATCAAAACCACTTTGTCGTATGGATTTTAAATAATCCAACTATTTTTAATTATTTATTTTTAATTTAACTAATTTTAAAAAAAATATTTAGTTCACTTTTTGTGTAATTTATGTTAATTTTTAGCCATTATTTTTCATATTATTAGAACTTTTGAGAACTAAATCATACTAATTTATATACTGCCTGTTTGAGAGAATAGATTACCTCAAATTTTTTCATACAATGTTGTAGAGGCTATTATTATGAATAAAGATAAAAGTATACATGATTCAAATCATCCGTACCGTGAAAAGACGGATAAGCGTATCTTAAAGAAAAATCCATGGAAGGACTATGGATTGCACGTGACAGTTCTTGTTTTGGTAATCATTGCTGAAATGATTGGGCCGATTCAAATTAAACTCATAAATGGCATAGAGGTTTCAATAATGCCGTTATTATATACAATGGCTTTGGGATTGATTTTTTACTTGGCAAAACCGATTAAATGGATTCAAAGAAAGCAGGCACGTATTGCAGAGGGTGCAATGATGCTTTTCATTGGTGTTTTGATTGCAAAGTTGGCGGTGTCCAGCGGACAATCCATGCACTTGCTGTTTGAGATGGGTCCCGCATTGATGCTTCAGGAATTGGGGCATCTGGCGACAATCTTCATTGCGCTTCCGGTTGCATTGCTCTTGGGATTTAAACGTGAAAGCATAGGCATGACAAATTCAATAGGTCGTGAACCTGAAGTTGCGGTGATTGTCGATAAGTACGGTTTCAATTCTCCGGAATCTCGAGGAATATTTGCCCTGTTTGTCGTTGGAACCATAATAGGTACTGTGTTCATCAGCTTCCTAACCAGCATTTCAGTTTCACTATTGCCTTTGCATCCTTTTGCATTTGCAATGGCGTGTGGTGTTGGAAGTGCAAGCATGAATGCCGCATCATTGGGTCCCACTCTTGCGGCATTTCCTGGATTGGAAACTCAAATTGAGGCATTTGCAGGGTTTAGTAATTTGCTTTCATTTTCAATAAGCATCTATATTGTGATTTTTGTGGCGGTGCCTTTGACAGAAAAGTTGTACTATTGGCTGGAGCCTAAAATCGGCAGAAAAGCAATCATTGAGGAAGGTGAGGGATGATGGTTGATTTCATTGACGGATCTGAAAACATCACTGTTCATGGGGTATTCAATTGGATACTGCTTTTGTCAATATTCTCAATTATCACTGTAATTGGGAATTTTATTGGCTATGATCATCCCATTGGAGATTCCTTGGTTGGAATGGGAATTCTATCAGTGATAACGTTGGTAGGCGTCTGGATGGAACGCAGGATTCCATTTAACATTTCGTCCATCATATACATAAGTGCAATTGGAATAATTCTTGCATTTCCCGGCATGCCGACATCTGAAATCGTTTCATATTATGTGTCCAAAGTGGAACTTTTATCTGTTGTCACAGTATTCCTTGCCTATGTTGGTATTGGGATGGGTAAAAGCTGGAACGAGTTTAAAACACTTGGACCAAGGGCAATAATTGTCACCATGCTTGTTATTGCATCTACCTATCTTGGATCTGCTTTTGTGGCTCATGTAATCTTGGTTATGACTGGAGTTCCAGCATAACTTTTTTCTTATTTTGTGAAAATTATTACTTATTTTCATTCACATTTGGTGAATTTTTCAAAATTAAATGCTATTAATTTATATATAATGTTTTGAGAAAATAATAAATATAGTATATATTTTTATATTATTGATACTACTTGGGGTGGATTCTTATTCCTGATGGAAAGCCAGACGGTCATGTTGAACACATTTATAGGGAAAAGACGGATAAGCGTATTTTGAAGAAAAATCCGTGGAGAGACTACAGATTACATATTACTGTTCTTATTTTGGTAGTTATTGCTGAATTGATTGGAACAATAAGCATTCCAATCACTAAGGATGTTGCAATCACTATAATGCCTTTAATCTATACAATTATTTTAGGTCTTGTGTTCTATTTGGCTAAACCGATCAAATGGATTCAAAGGAAACAGGCCCGTATCGCTGAAGGTGCAATGATGCTTTTCATTGGTGTTTTGATTGCAAAGTTGGCGGTTTCAAGTGGTCAATCAATAGGATTAATTTTTGACATGGGTCCTGCTTTAATTTTACAGGAATTAGGACACTTGGCTACAATTTTAGTGCTTCCTATTGCATTGCTTTTAGGATTCAAGAAAGAGGCTGTCGGTATGACAAACTCCATCGGTAGGGAGCCAAACGTTGCTGTGGTTGTTGATAAGTATGGTTTTAACTCTCCTGAATCAAGAGGAGTGTTTGCAATATTCATTATCGGTACTGTAATCGGTACAATATTTATCAGTTTCCTCGTTACATTCTCATTGTCAGTTCTTCCTTTACACCCATATGCATTTGCAATGGCAAGTGGTGTGGGAAGTGCAAGTATGAATGCAGCTGCTATCGGTCCGACCCTTGCGGCGTTTCCAGGAATGGAAACCCAAATTGAAGCATTTGCAGGATTCAGTAATTTACTTTCATTCTGTGTCGGAATCTACATTGTGATATTCGTGGCACTTCCATTGACTGAAAAAATGTATAACTGGTTGGAACCTAAAATTGGAAGGGAATCCATAATGCCTAAAAAGGAGGATGATTAGATGCCTGACTTGATTGACGGATCTGAAAACGTAACAGTTCATGGTATTTTCAATTGGATTATATTGCTTGTGATATTCTCAATCATTACAGTCATCGGTAATTACTTAGGTTATCATCATCCTATGGAAGGTTCACTGGTTGGTATGGCAATACTGTCCATAATAACTCTTGCTGGAGTATGGATGGAAAGGTATCTTCCTTTAAACGTTTCTTCAATTCTCTATATCAGTGTAATTGGTATTATATTGGCATTTCCAGGCATGCCTACATCAGAATTCGTTCTTCATTACGTTTCACAAGTGGAGCTTTTAGCTATTGTAACCGTATTTTTAGCATATGTGGGTATTGGAATGGGTAAAAGTTGGGATGAATTCAAGGCTTTAGGTTGGAGAGCTATTGTCATCACTGTTTTAGTCATTGCAACTACTTATTATGGTGCAGCAATCGTCGCACATATCGTATTGGTTTTAACTGGTGTTCCGGCTGTATGATTAGTTGAGCTGGAAAATTGTTTCAACCATTAACTTAACTATTTTAATACTACTTTTTACATATACTATTATTAGGTGTTTTATGTTTTTACAGAATATTTCTAAATTTATTTCTAACTATCGCTATGAACAGGCTACTGTAGAATCCATTACAACAACTAAAGCGGCATTTTTGGACTTTTTTGGAGTAACCTACAGGGGGATGCTCGAAAGCGCTTCACAAATAGCCTTAAATACAGTTGAGGAAATATTTTCAAAAAGCACTAATCAGAATTTAAATGCATCCATTATCGGTGCAGGCATTAAAACAGATGTTTTGAACGCTGCCTTTGTCAATGGTGTTGCAGCTCATGTATTGGAATTGGATGACGGTCACAGGGGAGCCCAGATTCATTTGGGTGCAGTAATATTTCCGACCGCATTGGCAATATCTGAAGCATATGAATTGAGTGGAAAGGAATTCATTGAGGGGGTCATTGTCGGTTATGAGGTTGGAATTCTTTTAGGAAAGATGGTTAATCCATATCATAGGAACAAGGGTTTCCACACAACAGGAACCATCGGAACATTTATTGCAGGTGCTGTGGCTTCTAAATTACTGAAATTGGATGAAGGACAAATTCTAAATGCATTGGGTCTGTGCGGCACTCAGGCAGCAGGTCTTCTCGAATCGGACCATGGCGGATCAATGGGTAAAGCATTGCATGCTGGAAAGGCAGTGTATAATGGTGTTTTATCAGCATTTCTAGCACGAAACGGTTTTACTGGTAGTGAAACTATTTTTGAAGGCAAGGAAGGATTTTTAAAGACCATGGTTTTTGATGATGATTATGATGTTGACGACTTTTCCGTGGAGGATGCATTGAAGAATGTCGGCAAGGTAAGAGTTAGGGACATTTACTTTAAGAAATATCCCTTCTGCAGACATATTCACTCTTCAATAGATACTGCATTAAAGCTAAAGGCGAGTATTGGGGATGAATACGACCACATTGAAAACGTGGCGGTCAAGACATATTCCGTAGCTGCAGAACACAATAATTTCAATCCTAAAAACCTGGAGGAATTGAAACAGAGTCTGCCTTATGCGGTGGCAATTTCCCTAGTCATGGGAGAGGTAAGCGTTGATGAAATTAATCAACTGATGGAATTTGGTCTTTTGGAGAACTATTCAAGTGTCGATAAGGTAAAAAGCATCAAAAATCTTGTAAACAACATGATTGTCCTTTCAGATGATAAGTTAAATGAGTTATATCCTGACAAGAGACCGTCCAACGTGATAATCAAGCTGGATAAAACATTTAGAAATGGAGTATTTCAAAATATTACAGTACTTCCAAAAGGGGATTTTGAAAATCCGTTCCAATTGAGGGAGCTTATTGACAAGTTCAAGGGATTAAATCCTCATTATGACATTAACAATTTAACAGTTATAGATTCATTAGAAGATTATTCAATGAAATATGTTGTTCGTAAATTAAATGAGTAGATATTATGGAAAACACAAAAAAATTCCTTAAAAAGATAGGTATTGAAGAGGTTTCAAAGGATTTCACCTCCTCAAAAAGATTTGGTGACGGCGGACAGTACCGTTTTGAAGTTCCAGGAATCCAATCACCTAAAACAATGAAAGCATTATTGAATGCAGCTCGTGAAAATGACATTTTTATTCATCGCGTAACTCAAACCAAGGGGATAATGATGCTGACTGATGAGGAAATAGGTGAAATGGTCGATTTGGCTAAGGAATATTCTTGTGAGCTGTTCCTGTCAGTCGGTCCAAGAGCAACATATGACACTTCCGCAACAGTGCATACAAAAGAGGGAAGCAGGATTGGATATCGTCTAAGAGGTTACGATAATCTGGTATATGCCATCGAAGATGTAAAAAGGGCCTGCAGATTGGGAGTTAGAGGAATACTGCTTTATGATGAAGGTTTACTTTGGGCTTTATGTCAGATGAGGGAAGATGGTGAGATTCCAAACAATGTTCACTTTAAGCTATCTGCTCATGCAGGACATTCTAACCCAGCATCCGCAAAACTATTGGAAAGTGTCGGTTTGAATTCCCTAAATCCTGTTCGTGACTTGCAGATACCTATGATTGCAGCAATTAGGTCATCAACTGACATGTCATTGGACCTGCACACTGAAAACCCTAAATCCACAGGAGGATTCATCAGGCATTACGAGGTTCCTGATTTTATTCGTGTTGCGGCTCCGGTTTATCTTAAAACTGGAGGATCGGTTGCGGCCAATCACAATTGGGATACAACAGAAGCAGAGGCAATAGCTCGCATCAAACAGGTAAAACTTGTCAAGAGGATGATTGATGAATATTATCCTGATGCAGTTGCATCTCCAGACAAGTCTGATGATTTAGCAATTCCAGAGTGATTTTATGGATATTCTAGAAGATGTTTCAAATGTCATTATAAGAGCATCAACCACTCTATCAAAAGATAAGTGTAAAGCTTTAAAAAACGCCATCTCCATTGAAGATAATGATAATGCCAGATGGGCATTGGAGATGATTTTAAAAAATTATCAGGTGGCTCAGGAGACCAGATTTCCATTGTGTGACGATACGGGAATTCCCCATGTGATAATCGAATTGGGTCATGAAAGGGAAATAACTGGTGAGCTCTTGAATCAGATTCATGAAGGAATTTATTTGGGATTAAACAAACTTCCTGCAAGGCCTATGGCCGTTAAGGGTGACCCTGTTGAAAGGATTGAGCAAAGTCAAGGCTTATATGAAAAGCCAGGAATGTTAAGGCCGGCGTCAATTCTTGTGGATACTGCCAATGATGATTCCACATATAAACGTGAAATTTCTGAAGATACTCTTAATGTTCATTTCCTTCTTGAAGGGGGAGGTCCTGAGATACGATCAAAGACATTCCGAGTTTACCATAAGCGTTCCTTCGACAATGTGATAGGGACTGCCTGCGAATGGCTTGAATCTTCCCTTGGGATGTTGGGATGCACCCCGTCAATTCCGTCAATCGGGATAGGCAGAACCCATTATGAGGCTACAGCACTGTTGCTTAAGTCAATTGCATACGGTAGTCTGGACAATCAGTCAGAGCATGAAAGGGAAATTACCGCTCGTTTGAATCGAACTGAAATTGGTCCGTTAGGTTTTGGAGGCAAGACTACTGTTTTGGGATGCTATCTGAATATAGGCAATCAAAGGGCCAGCGGAATAAGGGTAGTATCAGTTAGACCGTCATGCTTTGTCGAGCCACGTGTGGCAACTCTAAATTTGTAAAGTTTATATATTTTTAATATTAATTTTTAATTAAAGATTAAAGGTTGGACAATGAAAGAAAATAATTTTAAGGTTAATCCTCATTCTTTAAAGACTGCAGTTTCCAATGTTGAAAAGGACAAAATCACTACTCGAGGATATAATCAGAGGGATTTAATTGAAAAAATCAGATACAGTGACATGGTTTTCCTGCTTTTAAGAGGTAGATTGCCTTCAATCAAGGAAAGCAGAATATTCAATCATGTCTTGGTTTCATTCTGTGACCATGGTGTTACACCACCAAGCACTCAGACAGCACGTCTAATAGCGTCATCCGGCTCTCCGTTGAATTCGGCTGTTGCGGGGGCGTTGCTTTCATTTGGACACAAGCATGCAGGCGCCATTGAAAAGTCAATGGAATTGTACCAATCTAAAATTCTTCATGCTCATTTGATTGAGGACCCGGACATTGACAATAAGCTGATTGCAGGCTTGGCCATTGAAATCTATAAGGATTACATTCTTAAAGGCAAAAAAATACCTGGCTTTGGCCACAGATATCATAAGGTTGATCCGAGGGCTGATAAGTTGGTGGAAGTTGCCATTAAGGAAGGTTTCATTGGACCTCACCTTAAACTTGCATTGGCAGTTCAGGATTTGGTGTCTGAAAAGAAAAATATCAGATTGAATGTAGATGGTGCAAATGCAGCAATACTGTCCGATTTGGGTTTTGACCCTGAAATGGGGTTAGGCGTTTTTATAATCGGAAGAGTTCCCGGCATAATAGCACATATACGTGAAGAAAGAATGGATGAGGAAGAATTCAGAAGATTCTGTGATCTTGATGATGTAGAATACGTTGGAGGAAGATAAGATGGAATTTATTGATGTGATCAATGAAAGATACAGTGTAAGAGGATATTTGGACAAGGAAGTAGAGAAAGAAAAGCTTGATTATGTCTTAAAGGCTGCAACAATTGCACCGACAGGCGTTAATGCACAGCCATTTAAAGTTTATGTAATCGACACCAAAAAACATAAGGATGAACTTTCAGAAATTTACGGCGCCAAATGGTTTGTAGAGGCTCCATATGTGTTATGTGTTGTTGGTATTGCCAACGAGGCATGGACCAGACCATGGGACCAAAAGAACATTGTTGACATTGACGCAACAATTGTCATGGACCACATGATTCTTGCGGCTGCAGATGTCGGTCTTGGAACCTGCTATATTGGTGCATTCAAAAAATACAAGGCTCATGAATTCTTGGGATTAGGCGAAAATGAGGAAGCAATATTGTTCACTCCATTAGGATACGGTAATGCTGAGCCAAGGGAAACTCCTAGAAAAGAATTGGATGAATTTGTAGTTTATATGGATTAAAATGTCTTTATTTGTTTTAAGTGCTGATAATTCAAAGGATATGGAAAGGATATCTGAAGAATTATCCCAGCATAAATTTAAAATTATGGATCAGCAAGATAATTTTATCTTGATGAAACGCAAGAGATATGGTAATGTTTTGATTCATGCAGTGTGCTTAATCGTGGCGTTGTTCTTTTTGTCAATTGCATTATTCATAAATGTGGTTTATTTTGCCTATTCGTATATATGGGCATCTCCCAATGTGTTGATTACAACAGAAAGGGTGGATGATGAGGGAAATGCTCTTGAATTCAATACAATGGATGAAGTGCTGGATAAGGCTACAGCTATCCTATAATTTCATCTACATCATACTCTTCTATTTTTCTTATCAGCAAGGGATTCTTGCAATTGAGGTACTCTGATTCCTCACCTAGTTTTGCATCTATGAACACCTCGTTTGCAGTGGGTTCTGAAAACAATGCGAATATGTCTGAAATGAACTCATCATAATCCTTTTGCACATTCTCATCGTTGAATCCTAGACGTGGAAGCTCGTTTGTCCAAATGTCGTTTCCAGGTGAGAACTTCTTGTCAACAACTTTGCCTTCTTTTATTTCACCGTCTAATGTCAGTGAAAAATTCTTGTTTAAAATAATCCAAACTGCTCGTTCCATGTATACTAGTTAATATAAAATGATATAAATACTATAAAGATAAAATAAAAATTAAGTGTTATTATGGCAAACGTTAAAATGTTTAAATTACTAGGTGTAATGTTGGCCTTAATGTTGATTGTTTGGGCAATTTCCCCATTCTTGAGACACCAGCCAATAACAAATGATGTAATGGCCACCGCAATTATACTGATTTTGATTGCAATTGCATATTTCATCATACTGTTCAACCCCGGTTGGACCAAGGCGGTGTTCTTCTTTGAGGGTATTGTCATAGGTGTAAGCGGATACATATTACTTGCCAATCCGTATAATATCGGCTTCGCCATATTGGGTATAATCATCATTGCAATAGCAATCCTTGCTTATTTACAAAAATTACCGCCTAGTATATTGAAATGGTTCTATAGATAAATTATTTATCTTTTATTCTTTTTTTTATTAAATATTTCAATCTAAATATTATTTTTTAGTAACTTTTTATCATGTTAATTTAATTTTTACGAATTCTAATCAAAATTGAATAGTAAAAGATATATATATTACACAACAAAAATAAGTACACCATGGTGATTAATTATGGCAGAGATATCAGACGCAATCGCAATGATAAAAAAAGCTGAATCTGATGCTGAACAACTCATTGTTGATTCAGAGTCCAAATCAAATGATTTGATTGCTGAATCAAAAGCGAAAGCTGAAGAAATTATTTCAACAGCTAAATTGGCAGCAGAAGACGACGCTAAAGATACTGTTTTTGATGCAGAAGATAAAGCTAAAAAAGAAGCGCAAACAATTGCTGAGCAGTCCAAAGTGGAGGTTAAATCCATCAAAGACAAGGCTATGGCAAATGTTGATGAAGCTGCTTCTATTATTGTCAAAAATATTTTGTAGTGTGAGATTATATGTTCAAGACAGCTAGAATGCGAAAAATTAGAATAGTAACACTGGAAAAGTATGTTGCTCCTACAGTGGATGCTCTCCACGAATCAGGACTCATACAAATCAGTGATATTTCTGATAGCATTCAGCAAGATCCTGAATTAGCGGAATTAGTGACTCCTGCTAAAGCCACTCCGTACACTGGTAAATTATCTTCACTTCTTATGAAAACAAACGGTATATCTGAACTTTTAGGAAATTCTTTATCAGAAGGCCATGGGTTAAAAGATACTTTAATGTCTTTTATTAGTCCAGATTTACCTGTTCAAAAGGAAATTGATAATTTAGACACTGAAGCTTTTATTGAAAAGGCGGAGGATACTTTAGCTCAAGTTGAAGCTAAAACAAGTGTTATAGAAGGAAAACTTTCCGCACTCGACGCTGAAACAAGTGAACTCAAGTCTAATAAAACTTTGGCTAATCGCTTGTCTAATTTTGACATGGATTTAGCTGATTTAAAAGATTCTAAGTACACTTCTACTACTGTTGGAAGGATTAATGCTGAATCTGCTTCAGAAATCAAAAATGAATTAAGTAAGTTGACTGATGAATTAGAAATATTTACAGTTCCTGCTGACGATAAGGCAGAAGAAATTATCGTAGTAGTAACTCTTAATGAATTTAGCGACGATGTTTATTCAACACTTCGTAAATTCGACTTTGAGAGAATTGAAGTAGGAAACGTTGAAGGTACTCCTCAACAAATCATCTCCAATGCTGATTCAAGACTCTTGACAATTGAATCAGAAAGAGCATCTGTAAAATCTGAGTTAAAAGCAGTTGCTGAACAATGGGACGATGACATATTAGCTCTCAAAGAACAACTAGAAAATGAAAAAGAAAAGAACGAAATTCTTTCATCATTTGTTCAAACTAAAGACGCTTACATCTTAGAAGCTTGGGTACCTGTAAAAGATACCGAAAAAGTAGAACAATTGGTTGAAAAAAGTTCTGACGGACATTGTGCCTTTGAAACAATAGAGGTTGAAGGTACAGATGATGAAAATGTTCCTATCCTACAACAAAATGGATGGTATGCAAAACCTTTCGAATACCTTGTTGACATGTACTCACCGGTACGTTACAACGCACTCGATCCAACAATTTTCGTTGCAATCACATTCCCATTCTTCTTCGGTTTCTGTTTAACCGATGCTGCATATGGGTTAGTTGTATCTGCAATAGGTGTAGTATTACTCAGAGGTCTTGGAAAAGTTAAAGAATCCATGAAATCATTTGGTTGGATTTTAATCTGGTCTGGTCTATGGGCCGTTATACTAGGTTTGATAACTAATGGTTTATTAGGTGACTTCTGTGAAAGAATAGCAGGTTTCCGTTTACCAACTGTAATTCCTGCAGTTGAAGCATTTGTACATCCGGACACTATATTGATTATAGCTATTATTGTTGGTCTTATCTACACCAATATCGGATTTATTATGGGTGCTATTAACAACCTTAGATACGGAAACAAGAAAGATGCTATAGGTTCTCAAATCTGTTGGTTTGTATTTGAAGCTGGTATTATCTTACTTGCTTTAGGATTCATGATGCCTGCAGTCGGTATGATTGGTATGGTATTAGGTGGAATATTAGTAGTTGCAACTATTGGAATGTTAGTATGGGCTAACGGTGCATACGGTGTAATGGATATTTTCGGTTACATGGGAGATGTATTGTCCTACGCTCGTCTTTTAGCATTATGTTTAGCTACCGGTGGTATCGCAATGACTGTTAACATTTTAGCTGAAATGTTAAACAACATGGTTCCTTTCGCTGGAATTGTTGTCGCAATCATTGTCTTTGTCGGTGGACACATTGCAAACTTCGCTTTCCAAGTATTAGGTGCATTTATTAACGCTTTACGTCTTAACTATGTAGAGTTCTTCTCACAATTCTTCATGGAAGGTAAAGGTAAATTCGAAGCTTTCAAAGCAAAAAGAACATTTACAAAAATTAAAAATTAAAAATTTTTCATTTATATCTTAAATTAAAATTTAAAAAATCAATATTATTTCAAAGGTGAATTAAATATGGTAGAAATTGCTTTAGGTACTGCTTTAGCAGCTATTGGTGCTGGAGTAGCAATTGGTTTTGCTGGATTAGGTTCCGGTTTAGGTCAAGGTATGGCAGCTGCAGGATCTGTAGGTGCAGTTGCAGAAGACAATGACATGTTTGCAAGAGGTATTATTTTCTCTGCATTACCAGAAACTCAGGCTATTTACGGGTTCTTGGTTGCAATCTTATTATTAGTATTCTCCGGATTACTCGGTGGAGGACAAGGATTACCTACTGAAGCTGGTATTGTAGCTATCGGTGTAGGTGCATCCATTGGATTTGCAGGTTTAGGTTCCGGTATGGGACAAGGTATGGCAGCAGCATCATCCGTTGGTGCTATCGTAGAAGATAACGACATGTTTGCTCGTGGTATTATTTTCTCTGCATTACCAGAAACACAAGCTATTTACGGTTTCTTGATTGCTATTTTACTTATGGTATTCGGTGGAATCTTAGGTTAAGGAGGCAGTTTGTATGAGCGCAGGCACAAGTAAAATTGTTGAAAGCATTATGTCTGTGGCCCAAGAGAAAGCTGATGTAATCATTCAAGATGCAAATGCTGAAGTTTCAGCTATTCAAGCAAAAGCTGAAAAAACTGCCGAAGCTGAAAAAACAAAAATTTTAGAAAACGGTAAAAAACAATCTGATATGAGATATCAGCAAATTATCTCTGAAGCTAAGATGAATGCTCGTAGAGCAGAGTTAGGCGCTAAAGAAGAAGTAATTGAAGCTGCTTTCAATCAAGCTATTGGGGAATTAAAAACAAAAGCTTCTTCAGGCGATGACGAATATGAAGATTCATTAAGTAAAATGATTAAAGAAGCTGCTGATGAAATCGGCACTGACGATTTAATTATTCAATTAAATGAAGCTGATACTGAAAAATTCAAAAAAGAATTATCTGCAACCGGTTCAGACTCTTTCCAATTAGAAGGAATCAATTTCACATTAGGTGAACCTATTGATGCTATGGGTGGAGCTATTTTAAAAACCGTTAATGGAGATATTGAAGTAAATAATACAATTGAAGCTAGATTAGAAAGATTTAAAAGTATCTTACGTAGTGAAGTTGCTGAAATATTATTTAAATAATTAGGAGGATAAATTATGGCAGATGGAATTGCTACCTTAATAAGTTCTTTGGGATTAACACAAGAAACATTCTTGGTATTCTGTGTTATCGCAATACTTGTTGTTGGTGCAGTAGTTGTAATCATTACATCCAGACCAATTTTGGACATTTATCCTTATCTTAACCCAAGTGCAAGAGTAAGAGCTAGAAAAGGAAGATTATTTGATGAAAAACAAATTTCTGAACTTGTTGAAACCAACAATGTTGAAGAAGTTGAAAATTACCTCAAAGGTGTTCCTGAATACGCTGACGTATTAGACGACTATCCACTTGACAAAGCATTAGACGTTGAACGTGCTAACACTTACGATTTCGTTGCAAGATTAGCTCCTAAAGACATTAAAAAACCTTTTGACGTCATGTCTAAAAAAGCAGACATCGACAATATCAAAAGTCTTTTAACCGCTAAGGAAGTTGGTCTTACTCCTGATGAAACAAGAGAATTATTAATCCCTTGTGGATCATTATACGAGGAATTAGAATCCTTAGCTGATTCTGAAAATGTAACCGATATTGTAACAAGTTTAGATGGTACTGAATATGCAACAGCATTAGAAGATGCTCTTCCACAATATGAAGATACTAAAATGATTCTTCCATTAGAATCAGCTTTAGATAAATACTATTTAGGCAAATTATTACGTTCTACTGACGTTCCTTCCGATGAGAACAAACAAATCTTATACTCATATGTAGGAACTCAAGTTGATGTAGCTAATCTTAAACTAATTATAAGGGCTAAAGAAGATGGTCTTGATTACGATGCAATCTCACCTTATACATTAGAAGAAGGGTACCAATTACGTGAATGGAAACTCAAAGATTTAATGGAATCTCCAGATGTTACAAATGTAGTATCTGGTTTAGAAGGAACAAAATATTCTGAAGCATTAACTGATGTAATGCCAGTTTACAATGAAACTGGTTCAGTTGCTGTATTCGAAAAAGCATTAGACCAATACACTTCAGATTATTCAAAATCTTTAGCTTCTAAAAAACCATTAGGAATTGGTCCAATTATTGGTTATTTAAGTCAAAAAGAAAATGAAATTAAGAATTTAAAAATTATTGCAAGAGCAAAAAGAGAAGCAGACTTCCCTAATTCTAAAATCATGGAGATGTTAATATGAGTTCAGTAGCAATTATAGGTGATATTGACACTGTTTCCGGATTTAGATTAGGTGGTGTCAAACAAGCAGAAGTAGTTAATACTCCTGAAGAAGCTATCGCAGCTTTTGATAAATTTTTAGATGATGAAATTTCAATTATTATCATGACTCAATTAATGGCTAATGAAATAAGAAATCATATTAATAGAAAAATTGGTTCAAACGTTTTACCAATGATAATTGAAATACCAGATAAAGATGGGTCCTCAGAAGGTTCATCTGATCAAATAAATGACCTTATTAAAAGAGTTATTGGGGTAGAGATGGTTAAATGATTATTGAAGGAAATATTATTAAGATTGCTGGGCCTGTTATTATTGCAGATGGTATGAGAGGGGCTCAGATGCTTGAGATGGTTAGGGTAGGTGACGAAAAGCTTATCGGTGAGATCATTGAGCTTGAAGGTGACACCGCAACTATCCAAGTATATGAAGAAACAGCCGGTATCCAACCGGGTGAAGTAGTTGAATGTACTGGAGGTCCATTGTCTGTAGAACTCGGTCCTGGTGTAATGAGTTCTATTTTTGACGGAATTCAAAGACCTTTAAGAATCATCAGAGAAGAATCTGGTGACTTCATTGCTAGAGGTATTGATGTAGATTCCATCAACAAAGAGAAAAAATGGGCATTTAAACCAGTGGCTAAAGTTGGAGACAAAGTAAAAGGCGGAGACGTGCTCGGTGAAGTACAAGAAACTACCGCAGTTTTACACAAAATCATGGTACCACCAACTATGGAAGGAGAAGTTACAGAAATCGCAGCAGAAGGCGAATACACTGTACTTGAAGACATTGCAGCAGTTGATGGTGAAAAAATCCAAATGCTCCAAAAATGGCCTGTAAAAAGAAGTCGTCCTTACATTGAAAAATTAGATCCAGATGTACCATTAGTAACTGGTCAAAGAGCACAAGACACTTTCTTCTCCGTAGCTAAAGGAGGAGCAGCTGCTATTCCAGGTCCTTTCGGATCAGGTAAAACAGTTACACAACAACAATTAGCTAAATGGGCTGACGCAGATATTGTGGTATATATCGGATGTGGTGAACGTGGTAACGAAATGACTGAAGTACTTACCGAATTCCCATTCCTTGACGACCCTAAAACTGGAAACCCATTGATGGACAGAACAGTTCTTATTGCAAACACTTCAAACATGCCGGTAGCAGCTCGTGAAGCATGTGTATACACTGGTATTACTATTGCTGAATATTACCGTGACCAAGGTTATGACGTAGCACTTATGGCAGATTCAACCTCAAGATGGGCTGAAGCTATGAGGGAGATTTCTGGAAGATTAGAAGAAATGCCTGGGGAAGAAGGTTACCCTGCATACTTAGCATCCAGATTAGCACAATTCTACGAAAGAGCAGGAAGAGTAAAAACTATCGGAACTGAACCAAATGTTGCTTCAATTTCCGTAGTCGGTGCAGTATCACCTCCTGGTGGGGACTTATCCGAACCTGTTACCCAAAACACATTACGTATCTGTAAAGTGTTCTGGGCGTTAGATGCATCCCTTGCAGATAAACGTCACTTCCCTTCAATCGACTGGTTACAAAGTTACTCATTATATGTAGACAGTATTGAAGGTTGGTGGGCTGAAAACGTAGCTGCAGATTGGAGAGCAACTCGTGACCAAGCTATGGGATTATTACAAAAAGAATCCGAGTTACAAGAAATTGTACAATTAGTCGGTCCTGATGCATTACCAGAAACTGACCAAGCTACATTAGAAACTACACGTATGTTAAGAGAAGACTTCTTGCAACAAAACGCATTTGATGATGTAGATACCTACTGTGCACCTGACAAACAGTACAAAATGTTAAAAACCATTTTATTATTCTACAAAGAATCTCTTGCAGCTGTTAACAGAGGAGCTCCAATCGCAAACATTGTAGCATTACCTGTTAAAGAAGACATCGGTAAAATGAAATACATCCCACAAGATGAATTTGATGCAAAAATTGAAGAAATTCAATCCGCAATTACTAAACAATGCAGTGAGGCTTAAAAATGAATACAAATATTAAAACTAGAGAATATACTACTGTATCTGAAGTCTCCGGTCCTTTAATGGTTGTTGAAGGAGTAGAAGGCGTTGGTTACAATGAAATTGTAGATATTGAAACACCTACTGGTGAAAAAAGAAGTGGTCAAGTTCTTGAAGTAACTAAAGATGTTGCTGTTATTCAAGTATTCGAAGGAACTAGTGACTTAAACACTAAAGATACCAAAACCAGATTCACTGGTCAAACCGCAAAAATCGGTGTATCCAGAGACATGATGGGTCGTATCTTTAACGGTATCGGTAAACCTATTGACGGTGGACCAGAAATTATCCCTGATGAAGAATTAGACATTAACGGTTCTCCTATGAACCCTGCATCCCGTGAATTCCCAGAAGAATTTATTCAAACTGGTATCTCTACCATTGACGGAATGAACACATTAGTAAGAGGTCAAAAATTACCAATTTTCTCAGGATCAGGTTTACCTCACAACGACTTAGCTGTACAAATTGCAAGACAAGCTAAAGTATTAGGTGCAGACGACGAGTTTGCAGTAATTTTCGCTGCTATGGGTATTACCAACGAAGAAGCAAACTTCTTCATGAGAGACTTCGAACGTACTGGAGCTTTAGAAAAATTAACAGTATTCATGAACTTAGCAGACGACCCTGCTATCGAAAGGATCTTAACTCCTAAAATGGCTTTAACCACTGCTGAATACTACGCATTCACCTTAGGTATGCAAGTATTGGTTATCTTAACAGATATGACCAACTACTGTGAAGCATTAAGGGAAATTTCCGCAGCTAGGGAAGAAGTACCTGGAAGAAGAGGTTACCCTGGTTACATGTACACTGACCTTGCAGGTATTTATGAAAGAGCAGGACGTATTGACGGTAAAGAAGGTTCCATTACTCAAATGCCTATCTTAGTTATGCCTCAAGACGATATTACTCACCCAATTCCGGACTTAACCGGTTATATTACCGAAGGACAAATCGTATTAAGTAGGGAAATTTCCAGGAAAGGTATTTACCCTCCTGTAGACGTACTTCCTTCACTTTCTCGTTTGATGAGTGGTGGTATCGGTGGAGACAAAACTCGTGATGACCACAGTGGTGTATCTGACCAACTTTATTCCGCATATGCAGAAGGTCGTGAATTAAGAGACCTCGTTGCGGTTGTAGGGGAAGAAGCACTTACCGAAAGGGACCAAAAATTCTTAGAGTTTGCTCAAGCATTCGAAGACCAATTCATTACTCAAAGTAAAGATGAAGACAGAACTATCTTCGAAACATTAGATCTTGGTTGGAACTTACTCAAAATCTTACCTAAATCCGAACTCAAAAGGGTTAAAGAAGAATTTATTGAACAATACCTTCCAAAAGATGACTAATCTCATTACAGTAAATGTAGGTGATTAAATGGCACAAGATATTATAGATGGAATTAATCCAACTCGTATGGAATTATTATCTCTTAAAAACAGGACTAAACTAGCTGTTAAAGGGCATGGTTTACTCAAGGAAAAAAGAGATGCTTTAATCAAAGAGTTTTTTGATATCTTGGATCGTGTCAAAGGTATTCGTGAAAATGCAGAATTAAGTCTTAAAGAAGCAAATGAAGCTTTAGTTGAAGCTCAAATTGCTATGGGTGATTTGGCTGTAAGAAAAGCTGCTTTATCCGTTAAAGAATCTATTGATGTAGACATTACATCAAGAAGTGTTATGGGTGTAGCAGTACCTGTAACCAATGTTAAAATGGAAGAAAGATCCATTATTGACAGGGGTTACGGTTTTTCTGACACAACTATCCAATTAGACGAAGCTGCAAAGAAATTCGAGGAATCTCTTAAGTATTTGATTGAACTTGGTGAAGTAGAAAAAACTATTTACTTACTTGCTGAGGAAATCGAAGCTACTAAACGTAGGGTAAATGCTTTAGAGCACATTATGATTCCAAGATTCCAAAATACTGAAAAGTATATTGATATGAGACTCCAAGAAATGGAAAGGGAAAACTTTGTAAGATTGAAAATGATTAGATCTACAATTGAGAAGAATGAAAAGGCTGCAGCAGCTAAAGAAGCTGAAAATGCAGAAGCTTAAATTTTTCTTAATTTTCTTCATTTTCTTTTATTTTTTATTATTTTTTTAATTAAAATCAAAATAAGTTGTTATTTTTAAAAATATTTATTTTTATCAAGTTACTGTAAAAATTTTTTTTACTAGAAATTTCAAGAAAGTGTGTTTAAAATGAAAAGAAATCCAATTGACCAATTTATGAAAGACCCAGACAATAAGGCTAAAGTATTCATCTGGATGACTCGTGCAATGATAATTACTACTTTTATGATAACAATTGGAGTAATACTATTTATTATGCATCTAGTTGGTTTATTCTAGCTGCGTTATTTACAATTTCACTACTTTTTTAAACTTTTTCACATAATTTTTTAAAATCACTGGATTTGTCAATAATTGTTAGCAATGGTTCGTCTTTTTCTGTAATTGACCCTATGTGAGGAAGGTCATAAATGTTGTCCAGGTTGATTTTTGAGTATTTGTTTCTTGTTGGGGAATAGATTATTTTTTTGTATGAGTAATATTCCGCCTTTGGAATTTCAATTATTTCCCCCTGGCATGCCCTGATGTGAGCGTCAAGCATGTTGATTCCATAAGCCTGTTCCACACATTCGAATGTTCCCTGAATTCTAGGATTGACTTCAATCACATATAACCCATTTTCATTAAGTATGTAATCCACACCGTTTGATCCCATTAGTTTAAATTTTTGAGCCAAATTTTCGCTGGTGTGTTTCATGCACTCAATGATTTCATCAATGTTTTCAGTGTTGGTCATGATTGACTCCTGTGTCAATGGGAGTATGTTTCCAACATATATGAAACTGTCATTTTTGTTAAAGTCATTCATTGTCAGCAATCTTGAGTTTGTGATGGTTTTATATTCCGAATCACTTGCAAGTACTGATGAACTTAGGTTCACTCCATGAACATATTCCTGCAAGATGAATTCAGTATCATTAAATTCCATACCTCTAGCATTATTTAGTAGGTTGACATCATAGCCTCCACTTCCTTGAAGGGGTTTTAAAATAAATTGACTTTCGGGATAAGAATTATTTATTTCAATGGCTTCATCTACATCATTCACACTAAAAGTCATAGGAGTTAGGAATTCATTTTTGATTTTCTTGAAAAATTTGTACTTGTTCTCAATGTCCTTGACGTTCTTGTTTCCCAGAATCTTCTTTTGATCTTTTTTTGAAAAGTCACTTGGAGATATTCCGGAAATAGGTATGATGTGGTCAACCTCATCAATGAAATCTGCAGATATTTCTAAAATGTGCTTGCTGTCAAAACTGTCTTCAAAGATTCCGCAGCTTTCATCTTCACTTTCCTTTAGAATAATCTTTTGATTTTTGATTGTGGGTGTGTCTGAAGTTGAAAAATAGCTGGTGGAATAGATATCGTAATCTAATTTTAAAGCACTGTTAAGCATACTTCTTGTATCAATTCCAATAAGTAATAGCTTTTCCATAAAAATATCCAAAAAAAGTTAGTTGAGTAGTCCCGAGCGGAGTCGAACCGCCGTCTCCGGGTCCAAAGCCTAGAAGGATTACCACTACCCTACGGGACTATACTATTGTACTTAGTACAACATTTAATATATATTTATCATGTAGTATTTAAACCTATCGGTGATTTGATAATTTTTGATAAAATAAACATTTTTCGTGCCACATACAATTTAAACAGATTTTGTCGACACTTTCTTTTGTAGTAAAAATCTCATCAATTTTTTCAAACAATTCTATTGAATCGTATTCCCTTGTGGTGTCAAGTCTCTTCAGAACCTCATTGTCCATGTCAATGATTCTCTGATTTTGCTTTTCATTTTCGCAAAGATTATCTGTTAGGTTGGGACATGCTGAACATATGTCATCGGGTGAGGAGACAAGAGAAATTGTGGTGTTAGGTTGTTTTCGTTTGGAATTGACTTCAGTCATATTTTTTGTAAAGTCCTCATCATAGCCATAGCCCTGAAATCCCTTAAGGCATAACAGGTGATGTCCTCTTAAAACAAGTTTCATGAAAATCCGTAAAATAAATAAAAAAAGAAAGGTTTTAAAAACCTTTTTAGTCTTTTGGTAAAAATGCTTTGGATAATGCTGCTGCACCTAAGATTTTTACAATGTCTCCAGCGATGAATGGAATAAGGCCCATCATTAAGAGATCATAAATTCCGAAGGCCATTCCTTGTGAAGAAAGGAATAAAGCAAGACCTGCTAAACCTGGAATGTAAATTATTGCGAAGTTAGCAACTCCAATGACAACAGCCATTTTTGTGAAGCTACGTGCATGAGCATATTTTTCAGTAATTAATCCGATAAAGTATGCTGCAATAATAAATCCAATTAAGAATCCACCGGTTGAACCGAGTAAAACTTCAATTCCTCCAGTCATTCCTCCAAACCATGGGATAAATGCTACTCCTAATACAACGTAAAAGATTTGGCTTAAGCATCCATATTTTTTACCTAAGAATAAACCAGAACATAAAACTGCAAAAGTTTGAGCAGTGATAGGGACTGGAGTCCATGGGAGTGGGATAATTATTTGTGCCATAATACCGGTTATGCATGCCATGATCAAGGACATTATAACCTTAGTTGCGGTACTAGCGTCTTGTATTCTTTCAAAAACATTTTTCCTAGTACTGTAATAATTTTCCATATTTATATTCATTTTATTTCCTCCAATTTCGAATCCCATAATATATTTATTAATTATGTTATTTATTATTAATTGACTTTTGCTTATTTATTTAACAAAAACTAAACAGTTTTAAAAATAAAAAAAGTTGAGAATATAATATTCTCATTTAGTCAATAGTAATGATTTTGACGTCATGTGGCTTTTTAACAATGTTCATTGATTTAAAAGCGACTAACTTGTTGATTCCTTTTTCGGAAGCAACGTCCAATAATCTTTGTGAGATGACTCCATCGAATATTACAGTGTCGGCGGTGCCTTCAATATTTTTGATTTCTTCATAAATATTTTCAACTTCCACTTCTTTGGTCATATTCAATGCTTCATCTAAGATAGCTCCGCATCCGGTTCCTTCAAATTCTTTAAGCATGTCTTTCATTAAGCTTACTTCATCATCTTCAATTTCAGGTTCCGGCTCTTTTACAACTTTTTGTTGTTTTTCATGGCGGTTGTATTTTTGATTTCTTCTGTTATTTCTATTGTTTTCTCTTTTTTTGTTATTGTTGTTATTGGAATCATTTAAAATGTTGGATGTAGCTAAGAACTGTGCAGTAGGGACTTTGTCTCTAAGAGCGACTAATACTTCGTCTTTTTCCAAGTCTTCCACTTCTTTTCCTTTTGGAGCACGGGTAATGTAGTCCACATCACCTATTTGTAATAATTCTTTTAAGATCAATTCTCCGCCTCTGTCACCATCAACAAATGCAGTTGTTGTTCTTTTTTTACTTAATTCACCAATGGAACGAGGTACGCTTACTCCTTCAACTGCTACGGTATTTTTGATTCCGTATTTAAGTAAGTTTAAAACGTCACTACGTCCTTCGACAACAATAATTGCATCGGATGTGTGGATACTTGGGCCAGCAGGAAGGCGATCGTCACCGTATTCAGAGATTTCATGAACTCTCATTGCTTCTCTTACTTCTTCAATCATTTTCATGCTGGTAGGGCCAACGCTTTCAACCATGTTTTTGTAGATTTCTTTTGCACGGTTAACAACTTGTTCCCTTTTGACAGCCCTTACATCTTCAACTTTTAAAGTTTGAATTTCTGCTTCACAAGGACCAACTCTATTGATGGTTTCGAGTGATGCAGCGAGTATGGCGGTTTCAACTCTGTCTAAACTGGATGGAATCACGATTTCTCCTTTTGCTCTTCCACTGTTTGAGTGAATGTTAACTTGGATTCTTCCGATTCTTCCAGTTCTTTGGAGTTCTCTTAAATCTAAATCGTTACTAAGTAAACCTTCAGTTTGCCCGAATACAGCACCAACAACATCTGGTTTTTCAACAATACCATTAGCTGTAATTTGGGCATGGATTAAATATTTTGTTGTTGTTAATTCTTCACCTTTTCCCATATTTTAAGCCTCCTAAGCTTAATTCAATCGGGATAATTTATGTAATAAAACTAAAAATATAAATTATTTTTAGGCGAGTAACTTGCATAAATTATACGATAATTTGATCTTTCGACCTTTTATACACTAAAAAGAGTTAATACATTTGGAGAGTTTTACTATAAGGATTACTAAGTTATACTAATTTTTTTTTTGATAATTTAATTTATAATATTTCTTTATTTTGTCCTAATAATAATTTTTCTCCTCGATTTGTTTAATTAATAATAATTATAATAATGAATAATGTAAATAAACTCAATAAGTATATAATAATTTCAAGTATTTCTTCAATACTACAAATAATATTTTGGTTAAACTAATATATAAAGTGTGTGAAATGTATTTTAATAGTGTCGGATATATTAAGTATTGAAGTGATAAGTTATGTCAATTAGTCCGAGTGATGTTTTAAATAAAAATAAAAATTTAAACAAACGTGTTGATGTTAATGATATTAAATTAGATGATGTTACTATTGAGGACTTGAAGTTCAATGGAAAGAATTACAGTCAATATATTAATTTGCAGTCTTTACTTGATAACATTACTGCATGTCAAATTTCAGATGCATACAATGGCATTTCAAGAAGATCAGGTGTTATTCAATCAATCAAGCCAATCAACAATCAGAAGGTTTGGGGAACCATATTCACTGCCGAAACCGTTAGTGACGATTGGGGAACTTCAGCTTTAGCCATAGATGCTGCTGGTGAAGGAGACATTTTATTTTTTAAAGTAGATGATGACGATAAGGCAATATGGGGTGAGCTCGCTTCCACTTGTGCAAGGGATAACGGCATCAAGGCAACCGTGATTTACGGATCTGCCCGTGACTTGGATGCGCTTTTATACATGGACTACCCAATTTTTGCAAGTAATTTCTGTCCTAATGCAGGTTCAGCCTTAGGGTTAGGCACATTAAATGAACCTATCGATGTTGAAGGCACTACAGTAAATCCTGGAGATTTCTTCTTTGGAGATGAAAGTGGTATTGTTGTGATTCCTAAAGAACTATTCACAAAAACCATGATTGCAAGTTTAGGTGTGAAAATCAAGGAATCACATATCATCAAAGATATCTCAAATGGCAAGACTCTTGCAGAGATAGTTGGCTTCACAAAAAAATAGAAAAACATTTAAATAGAAATCAATATTTATATATAAATCTATGCGATACATTTATATATAACTTATTTCTAATTATTTAAGTGATACAGATTTGATTTTAAGTTTGATTATATGAAATTTTTAGGAAATAGTTTGCATGTTGCAAACTCTGGAAAATTAATAGCTAGATCTACCAAAACACCTTCACCAGGTGGGATTGTTTTTGATAGTAAGAAGAACAAGATAGGTAAGGTTAGCTATGTTTTTGGACCTACCAAACAACCATACATCTCAATTCGTCTTTTCAAATCAGCCGATAGAGATGAATTAAATAAAAATAGTGGCGAAAAACTATTTGTATCAAAACCAAAATCCAAGAAACATAGAAAAAGGAGGATGAAACCACGACAGAAAAAATAGAAGAAGTTCCTAGAAGAGGACGTAAAGCAGAAATCGAAAGTAAAAGATCTAATGACGTTTACGATGATTCAAAACAAACAGTATGTCCTGAATGTGGTTCTGAAGAATTAATTGGAGACTATGAAAGAGCAGAAGTAGTATGTGCTCGCTGTGGATTAGTTATTGATGAAAATCTAGTGGATATGGGTCCTGAATGGAGAGCATTTGACCACGAACAAAGAGATAAACGTACAAGGGTTGGAGCTCCAATTACTTATACTATTCACGATAAAGGTCTAAGTACCATGATTGACTGGAGAAATAAAGACATCTATGGTCGTGACATTCCAGCAAGGAATAGAGCTCAATGGTACAGACTAAGAAAATGGCAAAGAAAAATCAGAATTTCAGGTGCTACTGAAAGAAACCTTGCATTTGCACTAAGTGAACTTGACCGTGACTCTTCAAGGTTAGGTCTTCCAAGAAGCGTAAGGGAAGCTGCAAGTGTTGTTTACAGAAGTGCTGTAGATAATAAATTAATTAGAGGAAGAAGTATCGAAGGAGTAGTTGCCGCATCATTATATGCCGCATGCAGACGTTGTAACGTGCCTCGTACTTTGGATGAAATTGCTGAAGTTTCTCGTGTAACCAAAAAAGAAGTTGGAAGAACTTACAGGTTCCTCACTCGTGAGTTAAATATAAAATTGCCGCCAACTTCCCCAGTTGACTATGTGCCAAGATTCGCATCAGAACTTGGTTTATCTGGAGAAGCACAATCCAAGGCTATTGAAATCATTGAAAAAGCAATGGAGAAAGGATTGACTTCTGGAAGAGGACCTACTGGTGTGGCAGCAGCTGCATTATACATTGCATCCGTTTTACTCGGTGAGAGAAAAACACAAAGGGATGTTGCAGACATTGCTGGTGTAACTGAAGTTACAATACGTAACAGGTACAAAGAATTAACTGAACAATTAGAAATGGGCGTAACTTTATAGTTATGCTTTATTTTTTATCTTTTTTTAAAATAAGTAAAAATTAATTTTTAGAATATTTATCAATTCTATAAATCAATTCTTTTATTATTCCATCATTACTTGTCTTTTTAACTTTGGATAATTTCTCTTGATATTTCGGGAGCCTATTCAAGAATTTTTCAAGTCTGTTGACACTCATTTTATCATGATATTCTCCAAATCCGAGTTTTTGGACATAATATCCGTTAAGCAATTGTTCAAAGTTTCCTCTGGCTGGAACGGAATATATAGGCTTTTTAAGGGTTATGGCTTCTGTAATGAATGTGAATCCTCCGTTACAGATAACCGCCTTGGCACTGGCCAGGTCATCATAGAACTCGTCCTCGTTGAATTGTTTATATGTTAAGTTACCGTCAATTTCATCTTTGTTAAAACCATAAACGATAAATTTTTCATTTTTTAATTCTTTTAGGCGTTTTATAAGTTTTACACTTTCTTTACTGGTTTGGTAAACGACAATGTGGTCTTTGGTTGTTGGTTGTAAATTCAAGATATCCTCACGGATGATTGGAGGATATATGACTGCATTTTTGTTTGATCTAATTTTTGGATAAAAGAAACTGGTGATAATGTGAACTTTTGGCTTGACGACATATGTTTTGATTACTGCCTTTGCCTTAAGCATTTCAAGTCTCTGATTTTGAGGGTATGATATCTCAGCTTGTGTGATTATATGCATATTGTCTAAGCTTATGAGAGGAATGTTCAATAGTTTGGACACATATGTTGAGTACATTTCAAAATCAGTTACAATGACGTCAGGGGATAACTCTCTAGCTTTCTTGTATAATTCGTCATAATTTGATTTTAGATTATGAGGGTTTCTCTTCAATGCGCTGACAAGAGTTCTCACGTTGTCAACCTTGTTGTTGATATATACAGTATTGAATCCGCCGATTTCATAGACATTGTCAAATTTGGAACTCAAGTAGTCAAATGCATTTCCATGTGTGAAAATGTACACGTCATAAATTTCCTGAAGTTTGTTGACGATTACTCCTGTACGGATTGAATGTCCCATTCCTTCGCCACATACACAGTAAAAAACAACTTTTTTGCTTCTAATTTGTGGGCTTTTGAGCTGGTTTTGAGATCTTTTAACTATCTTCATGGATTTATCGTATTGTTCCTTAATCTTATTGATGCTTTCAGCCCTTTTGATAAGTGAATCCAATCTTGAAGGAGTCATCTTGTTTGCTCCATGGTCAAAAGTGTAATTCAAATCTTCAGCACTGGTCCTTTTTCCTAAAAAGTCATTCACAGTACTTTTTCCGTATTGTCTGATTAAAGTGACAAGACCCTCTTCTTCCAGTCTTCTGGTTGAAACGCCAATCTTTGCGTTTCTTATGACTCTGAAGCGTTCTTTTTGAGCTAATCTTTCAATATAATCTGTATCTTCACCGAAAGTTAGGGATTCATCAAAACCGCCTAATTCTTCATGCAGTGATCTTTTGGCAATCATACCGTAGCATCCTGCACCGTGAGGCTTGATTTTTTCCACTCCTATCATGAAATAATTTGCAAAGTCATGGAATAACTTGTCTGTAGTTTTATCTGATAATGGCAACATTTGAGTTATTGCAATTCCCAGATGTTCCATTCTAAATTCATATATGACATTTCTCAAATAATCATCAGTTAGCACTAAATCGGAATCTAGGAATAATAAGTATTCTCCTTTTGCAACACGAGCACCATTATTCCTACCCACTCCTGGAAGCCCTCCATCAACTACAATGCACCCATAGCTTTCAGCAATCTCTCTGGTTTTATCTGTTGAGTTGGCATCGGCCACAATTATTTCATAGTCGTCAAAGCTTTGGCTTTTAATACTGTCAAGTAATTTTGGGAGGTATTCTTCTTCATTGTAGGTGGGTATAATAATGCTTAGAATCATATGTAAAGGTTTGTTTTTAAAATAAATAAATTTTTGTAAATTATGCACTTTTGTGTAAATTGATTAGATTTAAATAATTTTCTTGAATTTTATTTTATTACTGGAGATGAAAAAATTCACGTTAAATTCAATTTTTTTTAAAATTATTATTTCATCGTGGTCTAATCTTAAATTTTTTCATTTGCTCAAATTTCATTTTTATGATTTTTTATTCCATCAGTAATAGTTTTTTCATGTTTATATTAAATTTGGCTAGATTTTGGCCATTTACTGTATGAAAATCTTTTCCGAGTAAGTCCATATTTTTAACACAATTTTATTATATCATGATTATTTATATTGCTTTTTAATTTTGGGCTTAAAATTACTTTAATTTTTAAAATTAGATTTATTTTCTCTTATTTTTTAATTTAAAGCATTTACAGTTGAAATACACCTCTCTTAGATGTAATTAATTTTTTACTTTATCAGTTCTGCTCAACCTCATCATTGCAATTATTGTTAGGATGAATCCACAAAACATAAAAATTGTCGGAACCTCGGAGTATATCAAAAATCCGAAAATCAATGCTGCCAATGGCTCTGCGCCAGACATGAATATTGATGAAGTTCCTGAGTCTATATAGTTTAAACTCAAAGTTGAAAAGATATATGGTAGTGCAAATGAAAATGTGGAGTGCACAATCAAAAACAACACTGTTAATGTTGGGTTGATGTTGACAAAATTGTTGATTTGTCCGAAATCGGTAAACGGCAACAGTGCGATTGAGATGAAAATTATTGAATAGATTAGTATTGTGTAAGTGTGATTTCCATTTTCGATGGATTTTTTGGATGCCATGAGGTAAACCGCCCAAAACAGCCCTGCACCTATTCCGCAGAGGATTCCTAACAATGGTATGTTGGACAGGTCGTTTTCTAAAATGCCAGTCATCAAGATGCATCCAAATATTGCAAGCAACATGCAGATTATCTTTTTTGAGGTTATCTTTTCTCTGAATAGAATGTATGCGAGAATTAACACATAACTTGGAGCTATGGACAGCAATACTGCCGCAAGGGATAGTGGAACAGTGTTCATTGACTCATTGTAACATAAGTTAAGCCCCACGATGCACATCGCACAAATCAGAATTAATGGAATGTCCTTTAGATTTATTTTCAGCAGTTTCTTATCAGTTAAAAGAATTGCAATCATCAATGGAATTATCGCTATTGAAAACCTCAAGAACAGCAATGTGGTTGGATCGATTCCGTTTTGGGTTAATGTACGAACAAAAATTCCGCTTGATCCGAACATGAATCCGGCTAGGATTGGCAAAATCAAATAGATTTTTTTCATATAATCACTCTAAATAAGAATAGATGTTCCATGAAACCGTATAATACTCACATGAGTTGTTTAACGGAATTTTCAAGTCATTAATCAGCTGCATCTCATTGTAGCTTGAATCTACATGGTAAGTTGTGTTGTTGATATGAGTAATTGGAATGTCTCCAAAATCAACGTCATCAGAGATGTCTACTATTTCAACAGTGTAATAATCAGGTTCGGCACCTGCAAATGCTATTGTGAACCTTAGCAGTATGACTAAACCCACTAGCATATAAATTCCGAGCCTGTTGAATATGTATCTTATGTGTCCTAAATCTTGTTTGCGGTAAATGGGAGGGTTTAACTCATTGCATTCAAGCAATTTTTTATCATTTAACAATATGCCTAGAATGTAATTTAGGTAATAACCATTTCTGTAAACTAAATAAAGTCCGAATATTCCAACGTATGAAGGTGTTGCAAACATTCCTCCATCTATTATCCCTATGATTAAGCAGCTTGAAAAGAATGCTATCAGGAAATTTGTAAACCAAGGGCGATTTTGTGATGCGAGAACAATTGTTGCAAAAAGTATTGGAATCAGTAAAATCACTAAAAATGCAAAACTTGGAAGATATGCATATAGGCCAACGCCAGTGTTGATTCCACTTTGAACAAATGGTCCCATTATTTTGGATAGGACTGCTCCTAAAATGGACTTTAACAGATGAGTATGTAAAATGCTTGTGGAACTCATGCCGTTAGTCATAGAGCAAAAAACAGTGTTGAGTCCAATGCCCATTTGCATCCTGAACAATACCTCTAAAAATATGCCTGAAATTAATAAAACTGTACCTAAAACAATTGAAACCTTCAAATATTTACTCATGTCAACATCTTTTTTGATTAATTGGGACAATATTAGGAATAAACCTAAAAGGCCAAAGAATATTATGTCTTTGCCTTTGGATGACCCCATTAAAAACAGGTATGTAATTGGCCTTATGATTGGGGTAAATGCATCGGTTAGGAAAATCAAACCTGCAAATAAGATAAATATCATTCCAATTAGTATAGTTTTATTAATCCTCATCAACAATACTTTAATTGTTAATACTTTAAATAAGTGATGTTATGTTTCCAATTGAATACTACATAGGGTTAATCTTGATAGGTATCTGTGCAGGATTTGCATCAGGGCTTTTGGGTGTAGGTGGAGGATTTCTAATAGTTCCTCTCCAATACTTCTTATTGAAGTATATTGGCGTTGAGCCTGACCTTGCAATGCTAATCTCATTAGGTACAAGTTTGGCTATTATTATTCCAACATCTCTCAGTGGAGCTTATAGGCACACCAGAAAAATGGATGACATTATAAAACCAGGAATTCGTTTGGGGATTTTTGGAATAATCGGTGGTGCAATTGGAGGATTTGTAGCATCAGGGTTGCCTTCAAGAGTATTGGAAATAATCTTTGGATGTTTGTTGCTGTTTATAACTGTAAATAATGTTGTAAACATAAATAAAGAGAGGGAAGATGCTAAGATTCCATTCAATCTTTTAACAAGTGCAATAATTGGATTGCTGGTTGGTTTTTCATCAGGATTGTTGGGGGTTGGTGGAGGAGTCTTTTTGATCGCTATATTGACTGCACTTCTTGGCTTTTCAATGATTGAGGCAATAGGCACATCTTCAATTTTCATTAGTCTGACTGCTATTGGAGGATTTTTGTCTTATATTGTCTCCGGTTGGGGCGTAAGCACATTTCCATACTCAATTGGATATGTAAGTTTAATCAATCTTGCACTGATTGCATGTTTTTCAGTGCCTTTAGCATCAATTGGAGCCAAATTTGCACACAAAGTGCCTCAAAAAAAGTTAAAGATAATTTTTTCAGTATTGGTGTTATATGTGTCATTAAAAATGTTAGGAGTCCTGCCTTAAGGTGATATTATGAGTGATAATAGGAAAACTGGTCAAAATTTTGATATAGATGAAGCAAACGATATATTTGATAAATTGAGAAACGTTGAGGGAAAAATCAAACCTAAAAAAGATGATAGTCAATTAAAAAACATTTCCAATATCATGAGTGAGGCTAAATATGCAGAAGATAAGGGGAATTTGACTGAAGCGATTGAGTTATACAAACAGGTTATTTTTGCTTTGCCAGATTCTTCAAAAGCTTATGAATCATTGGCCAATATCTATCAAAAACAGGGTGACATTGAATCTGAAAAAGAAATATTAAAAAAAGCAATAAGTGGTTGCAGTAAAAATCAGGAATTTAAAGATAGGTTAAAAAAAATTAAATGAATGAATGTTAATTCATTCAAATAAATCTAATTCCTAAACCGAACACTAAAATCAAGCTTATAATGAATACTAAAATTGCAAAGTAGATTATGAAGCGTCCGTGCTTTTGGTATAATGGAGTGTCTTTTTTAAAGAATACTAAAATAGCTCCGTAAATCAATCCAAGAAGTGGAGATATTAATGCAATAATATATCCGATTATTGGAATGATGATTGTTCCTTTATTTTCCATATTTTCACCTCTATTTGAATATGCTAGTTACCTTGTCTAATACACCACTTGAAAGTATTCCAATAGCTGCTGTATAAATCATGTCTGCTTTGGATTCGTCAATTCCTAATTTTTCAGTCAATTGACTTACAATCAAGTCTTTATTTTTGTTTCCAGCTAAAAATGTATTTTCAAAAATGTCATTTGCAGCAGCTCCTTGTTCATTAGTTAATCCTGTTTGTTTAACTAATTCACTAATAAAATCTTCCTTATTCATTTATAGCCTCCTTATTAATGATCATTATCTGATATAAATTCCCATGCCCATTGCAGTTATTTGGATTTCTCCACTCATTCCTATCAGGGTGTAGTTCATGGTCAGGTCTATTATTCCATTTCCTCCATAATCTTGAATCTTGTCTGCAAGTTTGATTAGACATTCATCCTTTCCTGTCTTAATCATATTAAGCTTTTCCTGTTCAGCTATTTCAGCATCCATTGCTATTAATCTTGCATCTTTTTCAATTATCACTTCGCTTTGAAAAATTCCGAGAGTGTTGTGGGCTCTGTCTTTCATGTCTGTGCTTGTCAGAAAATAGAATCCCAGGTTGTTCAGTTTGGCATTGCTTTCATCCTCATCAAAGTAATGAATTTGACCATCATTCATTCTTTCATCTTTTGTTTCCCATGCAAATGTCTGCTGATTTTCAACACGGGTTTTTAATTTTCGTTCAAAGCTTTTAATGGACTTTGCAAAACCACTTAGGAATCCTCCAATTAAAACTAAAAGAATGTAATTGATTAAGGTCGGAAATGCTGCCTGCAAGATTACAATAATTGACCCGGCGGTAATGATATTGAATCCTAATGTGGGATTTTTCAAAATAAAACTGTAAAAAGTAGTGTCAATGAATAGGATAAATGCACTTATAGCTCCGATATCTTCTCCAATTAGCCTCTCTGCAGCTATTGTTTCAACATATCCCGCAGCCAATGGTGCAAAAATCAAACCTAAATTCCATCCATATATGTCTATATGGAAATAAAGAAATATTAAGTATACAATAAGTCCCACACCGGTACCTATTGCAATAGAAAGGATCGCCCTTCTGTTATATTGGGAACTATGTTCTTTAAATTTAAGTTTCATGTTCTATTCAAATTTAATTGCGGTACCATAAGCTGTAACTAATATAGTATTTCCCATAGTACCTCCAAGATTATCATAAGAAATCTTAAGCCCGATAATTGCATTTGCATCTAGTTTTTCCGCCTTTTCAATCATACTATTTAATGAAATGTCACGAGCTTTTTGAATTTCCTCTTCATATCTGGATGTTCTTCCACCTACGACATCACGAACACCTGAAAATAAATCCTTATAGATATTAGCACCAATTAGGGACTCTCCAGTAACTAGTCCCTTATATTCTATAATTTCTTTATTTTCCAATGTGTTTGATGAAGTTAAAATCATGGTATCCCTATTTCATGAATGTCATTATAGCCCAAATTATTAAAAATATTGCTATTACGACATATAAGATTATTTGAGATCTTTTTCTTTGTTTTAATCTAGCGTCCCAAACTTTTTGACAGTCTGGTGAGCATACAAGTTCATTTAGTGGAATTGGGGTTCCACAGATTGGGCAATGTTTATGTGGTTCTACTGCCATCTTATCATCTCCTTATATTTTAAAAAATTCTTTAGTATTTTTAGTAACTTGAATTGCTAACTCTTCAGCATCAATTCCCATGCATAATGCAATTGTCTCGAGGATGTGAGGTAAATATTTAGGTTCATTTCTATTTTTTTTAGGTTTTTTGTCAAAATTTTTTGGAATCAAGAACGGTGCATCCGTTTCAATCATTAACCTTTCAGGAGGTATCACGCTTACAGCTTCCTGGAGGTCTCTTCCTCTTTTCATATCACAGATCCATCCGGTCACTCCAATAAAGCAACCCAAATCGATGTAATTTTGCGCTTCTGCTTTGGTTCCGGTAAAACAGTGAACGACAGATTTTTCAATAACGCTGTCATGTCTTTCCAAAATGGAGTACAAATCTTTATGAGCTTCTCTCTCATGTAGGAATAACGGCATGTCAAGTCTTTCAGCTAGTTCAACCTGAGCCTCAAACCATTTCCTTTGCAGGTCTTGTGGTGAGAAGTTTCTATTGTAGTCAAGACCACATTCTCCAATAGCTACAACACTTTCATTGCTAGCTATTTTTTCAAGTTCAAACATGCTGTGTCCATTGCAGGTTTTTGCATCGTGTGGATGAACTCCTGATGTGGAAAACAATACTCCAGGATATTTTGAAGCATATTCTGCAGCCATCTGGCTTGAATGAATGTTGGTTCCTGTAATGATAAATTGATTCACTCCAACTTTATTTGCCTCTTCAATTATTTCAACTTTATCCTTTTTGAATGAAGAGTGCATTAAGTTTAAGCCAATATCTATAAGATTATCCACTGCATCACCTATTCGCTAAGAACTCTGGTTCCAACATTTTCTCCATTGACTGCTTTGATTAAGTTTTCAGGTTCAAAACCGTTTGTAATAATGGTTTCCAGGTCAGATCTTTTAATCATTTCAACCGCAGTTTTGTCAAAGAATTCATAAGTTCCAGCTTTAACCTCTTTACCGCTTAAAAATTCAAGTAAGTCAGTTGCGGTGATTTCAGGAACAAGTTCTGCATCATCAAATTTGTTAGGGTCTTTTGTGTACATTCCATCAACAGAGGTTAAGTTGATTAGTTTGTCTGCTTGAATGTATTCTGCAAGAATTGCAGAAACTGCATCTGTACTGTGTGCAGGTTCAGTTCCGCCCATAACAATTATCTTTCCAGTAGCAGAGAATTCTAATGCTTCTTGGAAGTTATGTGGTACTCTTTGGTATGCTGCATCGCCGAGTGCAGATAACATTAATTTTGCATTAATTCTTGTAACTTCAATTCCAATATCATCACATTGTGCTTCTCCAGCACCTAAGTCACGAACTACTCCAATATATTCTCTAGCCGGTTTTCCACCACCTACGACAACGAATAATTCATGTTCTTTTGCCAAATCTTTTAAAATGGCACTGTATTCTTGGAATTTTTTACAATTATATTCTTTAAGTAAAATTGATCCTCCAATTGCAACAACAATTTTCATATATTCACCTTATATATAATGTATCTTTTAGATATTATTTAAATTTTAATAGTAATGAAGTAAATAACTATTTTTGATGAATTTAAAAGAACAAATTTATGTTAGAAAATCCTGCAGGAATTATTTAGATGATGAAGTTGACATGGATTTAATTCATGATTTCATGTCAGATGTCAAACCTTTAGTCGAGGCTATTGATTACTCATACACAATCTTGCCTGCAAGTGAAGTTAACGTCCGCACCCGTTGGACTGCACCATATTACTTGGCATTGTATAGTGAGAAAAAAGAACATTACCTGGAAAACATAGGTTTTATATTCCAACAACTTTCATTATATCTTCAAAGTGTAGGCATTGGAAACTGTTGGGTTGGAATGGCTTCACCTAAGAAAAATACGGATGATTTTGTAATTACTATCTCATTCGGTAAGTCCGATAAGATGACTAGGGACATCTCTTCATTTAAACGTAAGGATTTGAATAAAATATCTGATTTTGCAGATGATAAACTGATTCCAGCACAGCTCGCTCCATCGGCGATAAACTCTCAACCATGGTATTTCAAACACGCTGATGAGGGATTTGATGTTTATCAGGTGAAACAAAATATTTTAAAACGCCAAGTCCTTAAAAGATGGAATCCAATTGATGTTGGAATTGCATTGGCTCATTTGTATGTCTCTAATGAAGATACTTTTAATTTCATTAAAAAAACTAGTTTTGAAGATATTAAGGGATATACTTATACTGGAAGTATTGAATTTTAAAAAAATAAAAAAAGAGGATTTAAGCATCCTCTGTGTTTAAACCTTTGAATAATAAACCTGCAATAACTGCACCAACGATAGGTGCTAAAATGAATACCCAAACTTGTTGTAAAGCTTGGCCACCAAGGAATAATGCAGGTGCTAAACTACGTGCAGGGTTAACGGAGGTTCCGGTTAATGGAATACCTAAGATGTGTACGAATGCAAGGGTTAAACCAATTACAATACCTGCAACAGCCCCATTTTCTGCTTTTTTAGTTACACCAAGAACGGTGAATACAAATACAAAGGTTAAGGTAATTTCTACAATGATTGCTCCTGTAACGCCAAGTCCTACGCTGGATGCGGATCCGAATCCGTTTTGACCGAGTCCGGTAGCAGCATATCCTCCGAGACTTGGAGCAGAGTTAATGATTAAAGCTAAAAGAGCAATACCAATAATTGCACCAATACATTGGAATACAATGTACATGATTAAGTCTTTTGTTTCTAATCTTCCATCAATCCACATACCGATTGAAACAGCTGGATTGACATGACATCCGGAAATGTCGCCAATTACATAAGCCATAGCAACTATAGATAAACCGAATGCCATTGCAATTCCAAGATTGCCTAAAACGGAACCTGCTATGGCTGCACTTCCACAACCAAATAGCACAAGAACCATTGTTCCTATTAATTCTGATATATACTTTTTCATAAATTTCCCTCAGATGTAATCTTAATTTGTCTTTCTATTAAAATCTTCTTATTCTTTTATATAATAGATATGCAAGGAATAATACGAATAATATTGCTACAAATGGGAAGACGTGTAGTAATATTGAATCGTTTACTTTATCGAAGTGATATTCACTTTCAAAACCCATGTGCTTAACGTCAGTATGGTTTTGTGTAATTTTTGCAAAATTATACAATAAGTCATAATATCCGATGTGTGCGCCTTCATATTCTATGGAATCTGGTGCTCTACCGTTCTGATCCATATATTCCCTAACAATTCCCGCCATTTTGAAATAATCGTAAATGGAGTAAGTGTCTTTTACTAAAAATGAAATTCCCATAGGGTTTGATGGTTCTTCGTATGATTTAGGAAAATCTAATCCATTTCCATTTAAATATGAACTTGTTTGATATAATAGTTGTGGTGCAGTGTAATTGCCATATGTTCCGGTCATTTCTTTATCGCCACTGTTTATCAATTCTTTACTTGCATTTGCCACAACTCCTGGTTTTAGGGTATTTTGTGAGACTAGATTGTCACTTAATACTTTTGTGTCGTTTCCATGGGTGTTAATGATGTCAACAATCTCTTGAGCGATTTGCTTATTCATGTCTTCATCATATCTGTCTAAAATGCCGTTATCAGTATTGCCTGGGAACTCTTTAGTCGGTTGCACATAATAAATTCCAGCATTTTTCAAGAATGTACCTGGATCTTTCAATCCTGCAAGGCTTTCATTAGAATAATTGTCATCCCATGCTCTTCTTAAAAAGTTAGTATGGTTGTCTAAATCATAATCGCCAATATTTACAAAAACAATCTGTTTGTTTGAATTTACTGTAGATGAAGCTAGTTGCAAGTAGTTTCCAGCATCTGATGCTGCCAAAGTAATACTCACATCACTAGTAACTTCGATTGCTCGCCATCCCTCTCCTGCTGCTGGAGCCTGGTTGTCTACAATTACTTGAAGTTCTCCACCGCTAATTTCCTCTATGTAACTTTTAATTGAATTTAATACTTTTAAATCTGTATCATGGTCTACAATATTGTCTGATGTAATGAAAACAGTTTTTGCAGCACTTACATCTTGAATAACTGGGGCAACTATTAATAAGACCATAATCAGTATTGCAATTTGTCTTTTCATATCTCTAACCTTAACTTTTGTTATATTTTACTTTTGTTTTTATTAATAAAATATTTTTTTACACCAATTGCAATTGTTATTTAAAAATGAATTAAAATAACTTATTCTTAATTTTGAAATATATACGTACATAATTTTAAATATTAACCAATTTAATAATTTTTTTGAGGATTTAGAATGATTATCTTTTATTTTAGGGTAAATTTTGTAATGGTTTGATAAATTTTAATTTATCTCTAAATTGATGTGATCAATAAATTTTGTCAGTTTATTTATGAAAATATTCTGTGTTAGATAATTATTTAATGATGATTACTCTATAAATTTGGAGATTATTGTTAAATTTGGATTATGTGATTAGAATTTTCAAATCAGAAACTAAAATAAAAAGTTAATTGCTAGTTAATAACTTTTTGTTAATTAATTTTAATAATCGTCCTCAAAAGGTGATTAAATGTTAAAAAATAATTTGATGTTGCATATTAACAAAAGATTCCTGTTATTCATATTTGTCATCTGTTTAATGTTTACATCAATCGGATTGGGTCTGGAGGACTCATTTGCAAGTGACATAAACAATGATACTTATGAATTAGGAGTAGAATATGATATTGATAATAAACTAGTAAATTCTCAAAATAACGAAATTCTGGAGGTGGATTCTCAAGATGATGTTTTAACAGCAACTGAACGTGCCCCTGTTGGAAATACATTTAGGGATATTCAAAATTGCATTAATGGCGCAAATCCTGGGGATGTAATTAGATTGTCAGGTAATTATTCTGCCAGTGATAACTCTTCAAGAGTGACAATAAATAAAAAAGTAACAATAACATCCTCGTCCACTGCAACACTTGATGGAAAAGGACTTTGTGGAATTTTTAATGTGAAAAGTGATGGGGTTGTAATAAGCAATCTAAAATTTATCAATGGTAAAATTACTACTGGAGGAGCTATTCGCATTTCAGCAGTTAATGTTACCATATCTGACTGTGAGTTTGAGGATAATCATGCTTACCTGTGGGGAGGAGGAGCTATTGCGACGGATTATAATAGTACAAGTTGTGAAAATTTAAAAATATTGAATTGTAATTTTACAAATAATCATGGAAATCATGATGATTTTTCAAATTATTCAGCGGCGGGAGCTGTTGCTGCCTATTCAAAAGGCACTCAAATTATAAACTGTATTTTTGATTCCAATTGGATTAAAGGAGAACTTGAAAGTTATGGTGGAGCATTACAAATTGGTTTGAATGAACCAGATAATTATTGTTTGGTTGATCAGTGCATATTTAAAAACAATCGTGTAATTGTCCCTGATGGAAACTCCCATGGTGGAGCTGGCTGTGTTAGAAATGGGGTAAGTTATACAAATTGCTTGTTTGTCAATAATACTGCAGGTCAAGGTGGTGCATTGACATTTCATGCATCAGGGAAAATAGCTAACTGTACCTTTATAAACAACACTGCAGAAATATTTGGAGGTGCAATTTCATCAAGTGACCTGTATGAAACAATGATATTAGAAATTATGGATTGTATTTTTGAAGGCAACAATGCTCCTGATGGCGGTGCAGTTCAAGCTATTGGTTGGAATGTTCATTTATTGAATTCAACATTTAATGACAATTATGCAACCAATTGTGGCGGTGCGGTCAATATTGTTGCTAAGGATGTTAATGTGGATAACTCTAATTTCTATAACAATTCAGCGGATGTTGATGGAGGTGCGATATACGTAAATGGTGAAAACACTCAAATAATGAAATCTTCATTTATTTCAAATCACGCATTTCCCGATGAGGATAAATTGGAGGATGGTTTGGGAGGAGCCATTTATGTGAATAGTACCCAAACATTAATTTTACAGAACAACTTTAAATTTAACACCGCAAGAAATGGAAGTGCAATATATTATGGTAAAATGGGTGAAAACCTAACATTGGCGGATAATGTTTTATTTGAAAACCAGGCATGGGTATATCATTTGCCTATTTTTTCCAAAGACATTTACTACGGCGAAACTGAGGAAATTAAAGTAATTCTATATGGTGGAAACAATATTGGAAAATTCAATAATCTGGCAGTGTCAAATGCGATTTATAATGCTGCGGGGGTTGATAAAATTGAGATAGATTCCGAAACTCCAATATCTGGTGCTACTGATGACGGCAGATTATATCAGGACAGTCGTGAATATAATATGGTTATATTGCTGACAGTTTCTCATGAAGACGGAACGGTTGTTTATAATGATTCATCCAATTCTAACTATTTGGGTGAAATAAATGTTGATTTGACTAACTTAAAGCCTGGAAAGTATTTTGTTTCTGCAAAACATTTCGAGGATACTTATTATAAGGGAATAACCAATGTTTCTTCTTTCAATGTTTATCCAAAAGTCGATAATAAAATTACAATATCCACTACAAACTCATCATTCAACTTTGAAGATGTTGTCATTTGGACTGTTAACCTTACAAACTTGGGTCCTAACAATTCTACCGGTGTCATTGCATACAATATTGTCCCTGAAGGTTTGATTTTATTAAACCATACATTTGGGGATAAATATGATCCAAAAACCGGAAAATTGGATATTGGTGAGTTGAATGTTGGTGAAAATCTTGTGTATACAGTAATGACAGTTGTCAATAAAACAGGCAATATTGCAAATCATGTAAACATAACCTCTAATGAGACAGATATTGATTTGTCCAATAACTTTGATGGAAAAATTATCAACATTCCATCTGCATGCGACTTGTCTGTAATGAAAACCGCATCAAATATCGCTCCCAATTATAAAGACCATCTGAATTGGACAATAACAGTTTCCAACAATGGTCCTGATACTGCACATGACGTTTATGTTGTTGATTTGCTTCCAGATTCATTAATTTATCTTGAATGTGACGGAGATTACGATGCTGAAACAGGAATGTGGAATATAGGGACATTGGAAAATGGCGAATCAGTCAAGCTAATCATTCAGTGTTTAGTCAATAAAACAGGTTTAACTCAAAACAATGTTACTGTAAATGGCTCAGATTTCGATTATGACATTACTAATAATCAGGATGAGGAATTGATTTTTGTAAATCCTGCAAGTGACTTGGCTATCGAAAAGACTGTAAACACAAGCAATGTAAATTATAGGGATACTGTAAAATGGACATTGGTTGTCACAAATGACGGTCCTGACGATGCTAATAATGTTAAAATAGTTGATGTGTTGCCTGAGGGTTTCATTTATATAAGTTCGACTCTTGAATATACCAACAATTCATTCAGCATCGATTCAGTCAATGTGGGGGATGTCATTGAAATTGAAATATTGTCATATGTGAATGCCACAGGTGAATTTGTAAATGTTGCAAATGTAACCAGTGATTGCTATGACTTTAATTTAACAAATAATGAAGATGATGAACCAATTGTGGTGAATCCTGCGTGTGACTTGTCTGTTGTAAAGGAGGTTTCAGAGTCAAATCCGAATTTTGATGATGAAATCGTTTGGACAATAACAGTCAGAAACGATGGTCCTGACGCTGCACACAATGTCACAGTTAATGATGTGCTTTCAAAGTCATTAATATGGGTTGGTGATGACAGTTCCGGAAGATATAATCACTCTACTGGAGTATTGTCTATTGATTGTCTGGAAGTTGGTGAGGAGTTTGAATTGAATATTGAATGTTTGGTAAAAGGCACAGGTTTGATTGGGAATAATGTCTCTGTCAACTGCAGTGAGCATGATTACAATTTAACCAACAATCAGGATAATGAAACAATCGATGTGGAAAAATCCGCTGATGTTTGGATTAATAAGATTGTTAACCAGACCAATCCTAATTATGGTGATTTGATTACATGGACATTGATCATTTCAAATAAGGGTCCTGATAAGGCAACAAACATATATGTTGGGGATTCTCTTCCTGAAGGATTGATTTTAGTTGACTATGTTGCAACAAAAGGATTTTACGATAATGGACTATGGGTTATGTGCTGCTTGGAAAACGGAGAGGTGCAAAGGTTGGACATAATCACAAGAGTTAATGCAACAGGTGAAATAGCCAATCTTGCGACAATCCATGCTGATGAGTATGATTCAAACACTACCAATAATCAGGATAATGAATCCATTGATGTTCCATTGGCAGTTGATGTGGGGGTTATGATTGAAGTTGATAATTCTCAGCCGTCATTTGGCGAGAGTGTTGTATGGCAGATTAAGGTTGTAAATAATGGTCCAGATAACGCAACAGATGTGGTTTTACATGAAGTTTTACCTCATGGATTGGTGTTTGTAGATTATAATTCCACTAAGGGAGTCTATTCTGATGATGAATGGAAAATAGGATCCCTGAATGTTGGGGAAACCCAATATCTGAATATTTCAACAATAACCGATGATTTGGGCGAAATAATAAACCCTGTTGATGTTGAATCAGAACAATATGATTGGAATAAGTTCAATAATAAGGATGTTTCCTACGTTAATGTCAAACCAGTTGCAGATTTGTCAGTTGAAAAATCCGTTGATAATGCAAAACCTAAATATGGTGAAATGGTAAAATGGACGATTTTGGTTTCAAATCATGGTCCGAATGTTGCAACTAATGTTATTGTCCATGATGTATTGCCTGAGGGGATGACTTTTGTAAGATCCAATGGAAAGTATTCCAATGGTGTTTGGAATGTTGGAAACATTGATGTTGGACAATCTAAAACATTGGAAATTATCTGTAAAGTGTCTTCAACAGGAAATATTGTCAATACTGTTAATGTCTCAAGTGATGAGTTGGATCCTAATTTGGATGACAATTTTGATGATGAATCCATTAGTTCTCCTCCAGCTAGCGATTTGTCAATTACTAAAATTGCGTCTAAATACAAGTATGGTGTTGGTGACGTGGTTGAATATGTCATTGAGATAGTCAATAATGGTCCAGATACTGCTCACAACATTAAAGTTAGTGAAATTTTGGATGATTTGCTAAAATTGAAATCATATAAGGTCACTATGGGTAAATTCAATAGGAATTCATTTACTTGGACAATTGAAAGTCTTGGATATGGTGAATATGCAAGGTTGTATGTCAAAGCCATTGCAATGGGTGAAGGAATTTTAAAAAATTCTGTTGTTGTAACCAGTGACACATTTGATTATGACTTGGACAATAACAATGATTATGCCATTGTCAATGTATCTAAAAATGTATTTGATAAACCTATAAAAGATATTGGGGTCATTAACAAGCATTTAAGTAAAAATTCAGATGGTATTTTGAAAAAACATGTTACAGGTAATCCATTTTTTACATTAGTGCTTGCACTTGTCTTTGCCTTAATATTTTTTGAGGGCAATATTTCAAAAAGAAGATAAATTAAAGTAGCAGCAATGCTACTTTTCTTATTTTTTTTCAAACGATTTTTCAAAATTTTTCAAGTATGCGAATTCTTAATTTCACGATTGATAATTTTATATGTTATGCCAATAACTGGCCAAATACTGCTCCATTTCTGTAAAATAATCAAAACCTTTATATAAAACTTTAAATAAATTATAAAATAGATATTGATGTAATTATAATTTTTTAGGAAAAATTACAGATTGACTCAATATTTTAAAAACTCAAAAGAGGTGTAATTATGTCTGAAGAAGAAATTATTGAAACTTCTGAAGAATTTGATGAAGATGAAGAAAAATTACCTTTCGCTAAAGCTGAAGTTGTTCGTCTCATGAAAGAAAATCTCGACGACGACAAAATGATCAGGGAAAGAGTAAAAGTAGAAATGAACAAATTCTTAGGAGATGTTTTGAAAAACGTATGTAAGCAATTAAATGATTACCCATATACTACTATTGAGTATGAAATGCTTAAAGAGTCTACTTATCCATACACAAACATTGAAAGAATTAATCAAGAAAAAGAAAGAATCTTATTGCATTTAGAAGCTATTAAAGCTGATTGTAATGCATTAGCTATGGATGTTCAAAAAACTTTAAAATTAAAAGATGTCGTTGAAGAAGATTCATTCGTGAACTTCTCTGCAAACGATGATGAAGAAGAGGAAGAAGAATAATATTCTTCCTTAAACTATTTTTTTTAACTTTTTTTATAATTGGCCTATTCTAATAATTTCATTTTTAAGTTTGCATTTATTTTGAGTGCTGTTTTTCACTATTTTTACAGGCATGAATTTTCAATAGATTTAATTTTAAATTTTATGTTTCCATATTTTAATTACACGTCCTTTAAAATTTTCTAGGTATCAGAATTATAAATGTTCCTATTAATTATTTGATAGTTTTATAGTTCAAGTATTAAAATAATTAATCTGTTATTTAAAATAATCAATACCTTTATATATGGTCTCAGGCATATATTAATATGAGTATGATGTAATCATATTGTGCGTAAATAAATTGTCTGAGGTATTAGTTATGTCTGAAAATGAAAAATTTGAAAATGCAACCGAACCAGTTTTAGAAGAACAAAAAGAAAAATTGCCTTTTGCAAAAGCGGAAGTCGTAAAATTGATGAAAAGAAATCTTGACGATGACAAGATGATTAGGGAACAAGTTAAAGTCGAGATGAATAAGTTTTTAGGTAGAATTTTAGAAAACGTATGTGCACAATTAAACGAATATCCATACACTACTGTTGATTATGAAATGCTTAAGGAATGTATCTATCCATATACCAACATTGAAAGAATAAATCAAGAAAAAGAAAGAATTTTATTGCATTTGGAAGCTATTAAAGCAGACTGTGACGCATTGTCAATGGATGTTCAAAAAACCATGAAATTGAAAGACGTAATCGAGGAAGACACTTTCGCGAACTTCTCAGCGAATGATGATGAAGATGAAGAAGAATAACTCTTCTTAATTGTCTTCAATATGAGCAAAACCTGTTTTTAACTCTCTTAATTCCTCTTCAGGAATATCAAATGTTTCAACACTGTCACTAACTACATTACTTTGTCCAAACGGATCTAAAATGATTAATGTGGCAGTTTCATTTCCTTTTTTAAGTTCTCTTATGTATTCAAGGGTAGCTTTTGCATTTTTTTGAGATTCCTCGTCCTCAAACAAGTTCAATGCCTTTATCACTGCATCCTCGAAACGTGTGAGAACTCCCTCCACATTGGTCACATAACCTTCTGATTTTGGACCAGGTTCCACTTTAACGCCCGCTTCGGGAATGATTACTGTTGCAGATTGTGACCTTACAACCCTCACTGACATTGTGTTTTTGTTTATTTCAAGAACATACTTTGCAGGGTCATTCTGTTCCAATGCTATAACGTCTGAGTGTCTGAATCCGCATGACGGACATTGGATTGTTGTTTCCATCACTTGGCCGAAATGAGGGATTTCCAATTCTTTCATGATGGACTTTGCAACCCCTTCAATTCCGCACACCGGACACTTAATAATCATTTCATTAATGGTTTCATCATTCATTTAAAACATATCCTTTATCGTTCAATTCTTTAATAATTTTATCTAGTTTTTCTTGGTTGGAAGCGCAGATTGTGGTTTCCCTATATTCTGATAGGTTATATAATTTATCTAAATACTCCTTTTTGTTTTCATCTTCATTAAGTTTTTCAATGAATTTCAATGCGGATTCGTTGTCTCCAACATTGATGTTTCTCACCAAAGGTTCCTTAAATCCCTTGATGTTGTATGTAACCTTTTCTAGGCTTCCGTTATTCTCGTTAATAATGATGTTGATGACATCTTCAAGTTCATCAACTGTATTTTTCAATTTTAGGGTTGTGCATGATTTATTTATTATTGACAATATCTTGTCCAAGGTCTTTTCAATTGATTCGGAATAAATCACATTCACGTCGTTAGCTTCAGCCTGGGACAATAGGTGATCGTGGATTATCCTGTTTTCCCTAAAGAAGTCCAGCTGTTTTCCTCCCCGGTGAATTTCAACTGCCCTTTTTACAAAACGTTCCTTATGGGATTCCTCATCCGAAGCCAAAATAAAGAAGTAAATCTCAGCATCATCTTCGAACTGCTCAATATTGACCAATCCCGGAACCAGATGGACCCCCTCAATTATGATGTCGTCATAATCTGTGACTGCCCTTTGGATGATCTTTTCAAGCCCAGGTATGACATAGGATGCATGGTCATCAAATCCTGCAGACACCAATTCGTCATAACTTTTGAATCTATTCTTGTTTCTGATGTGTTTGTATGCATCATAAGATGAGCTGTGCAGTTCTGGAGCATATTCCTTGCCGATAATACCTCTTATAACTGCTCTAATGAAATCAGTTTCAATTAAATGCTTGATGTTCAGTGATTTTGCAAGTTCAGCAGCAATTGTGGATTTTCCAATCCCTGATGCACTTCCAATCAGTATAACATAAGGTTTTCTCATGCTAATTTTCTCCTAAAATATTTTTTTAATTATTTTTAATATATGTGATTTTTTATTATAAAACATTATACTTTATAAATGTGAAAAACAATAATTAATAATATAACATTTTTTTGAAAATTTATTTTTTGAAAAATTCAATTTAATTTCGTGATTAAGTTATAAGTTATAAATTATTAGGATAGGGGTGAAATTTTTGTATTCAGTAAAATCAGTTAAAGATATTCAGGATTTAAATCCATTCATTGTAGTGGGTTGTGGAGGTGGAGGAGAAAAGTTCTCCAATCTTGATGGAATTGAAACTGTAGGATTTATAGATGATGATGTTAAAAAGCAAGGAAAACCATATTGTGGTCAAATCGTTTCAGGAAGTCTTGAAAAATGTTTAGAAGATGCGCCTGAAGCTAAATCTTTGGTTATAATGTTGCCAATAGGTGCAGAAGGATCAGCATTGAAATATGCTGTTCAGGCTATCGATGCTGGATTAAACGTTGTCACATCATTTAGATCATTGTCCATTGAAGAAAACTTATCTTTAAAGAAATTTGCTGATTCCAAAAATGTTGTTATTAAAGAGATTAGTCCTAGACTTGATGTTGTTGAGATGGTAGCTGGTATTGCCCCTGAAAAATCTTGTGAAGTTTTACCTAAAATATCTTATGAACCAAAAGCACCAGTTATATTTGTTGGAGGATCATCTCAAGAGTGTGGAAAAAGAACAACTACAAAAATGCTTGGTTTAGCAAGTGCTGAAAGAGGAATGACTCCGGCAATTATTTCTACTGATGAAATGGGTCTTGAAGAGCCGACTGATTTTAACTTTAGAGCTGGAAGTTTATCTGCTATGGATGTTCCATCAGCAGTGTTGTCTTCAATCAAATATGTTGAGGAAACCAAACAGCCTGATATCATTTTCATTGAAGGTCAATCTAGCTTAACTGAAAAAGGAAATCCTCATCCAAGAGGTTTATCTGCTGCTATTTTAATTGGAGCTAATCCTGATGCAGTTATTGTTGGACACAGACCAAATCACCCTTACAGAGAACCTAGAGGAATTGCAGAAGAAATCAAAGCTATTGAAGCTGTTGAACCAACAAAAGTCGTTGGTATTTCAATCAACCTTAAGAATGCAAATGAGGGTGAAGATATTCCTTACTTTGAATCTCAATTTGATTTACCAGTTGAAGATGTTTATAATAATGGAGCTTCTAAATTATTAGATGCGATATTGGACTATTTAAAGGAGTAATTTAAATGAGTTTTACAGATGATTTAAAAAGAAGTTTGGGTTTTGAAGAAACTGAAGACAATAACAAGCAAAGAGAAGGTCCAAGTATTACTGAAATGATTCGTAATACTGTAAACTCTCAATTGAACAATCGTGAACATAAAAGCAATCAACAACAGTATAAGCCAAACCCTCAACAACCTAGGCAAGCTCCTAGAACTGTTCCAAATCCAAGGCCTACACCAAAAGCTGAAACCTATGACGATTTTGATGATTATGTAATTATTCCGGAACAATCCTTTTATGAAATAGTTTTAATCAGACCAAAAACAATTGATGACATTAATTATGTGGTTGATCAAGTTCTTGAAGAGAAAAATCCTGTTATTTTAGACTTGTCTTTTCTAGAAAAGGAAAGTCCTCTTAATTTCAAATTGGCAGGAGATAAAATTAATCAAATGAGAACAAACTATGGTGCTCAAGCATTATTGCTTTCCCGTACTGAAGAAAAAAATCTTATAATTATTTCTCCTAAAAAGGTGAAAGTTGTTAATAAAGGATGAGTAGATTAATTTCTACTTCTTTACTCTTTTTTTAAGAATATCATATATCTAATTAATACGTAAATTACCAGTATTAATGCTATTGCTGTTTCTATTGTTAAGATTCCATTTAATATAACATTTGAACTTATTTTTGTTACAATTGCCTTTGTTGCAAGGGCACTTATCACAAATGGAAATGTAAATGCTGAAAAGCTTGGGTAAAAATCAAGGTTTCTATAGTCCATTAGCTTATAGAATGCAAATATGTAGAATATGCATGCAAGGACATATAATGTGATAAGGAATTCGTTTGATATTGTCTGTGCGGAATTCAGATAGCCCACTATTAAAATACTGAATAATGCGGTAAAAATACATATCAGGGGTTTATTCATGTCCATTTTGTTTGGATGTTTGATGTATCTGTAAAAAATCAATGGTGTTGTGATTATCATTGAAATGAATCCTAGTATGAAAAACAGGTAATCTATTTCATTGATTCCATGGGCATTGGCAGTGATTGCGCCCATGGTTATCCCAACATACACGATCCACCAACTTGGATAGACTGTATTTATATCAAAAGTACGCATGACGAAATTATATGTGAAGTAAATCATTAGCAAAATATGCAATGCAATTCCAATAATCCATATGGTATATGCAATACTTGGTGTAAATGATGTTAGGTATGTAGATAAAAGCATCAAAGCCATTGAAAAAGTACCTGAACTGCTTACAATGACTGGATTTTTAAAGTCATTTTTTATGGTTTCAGAATATAAGATAATCTTCAAAAGCATTAAAATTAGAAATATTCCTCCAATGCCTCCGAATAAATATCTTAAGCTAGGGTGAATGTCCTGGACCAAATTTCCAAGAGAAAACAGTGCAAGTATCAACCCTGAAACAGGTATTGGGAGTTTTTCAATGAAATTCATGTTATCTATAAATTAAAGAACTTTTCAGCGTTTAGACTAGCTACTCTTTTAATTTCATTATCCTGATATCCTTGTTTTTCAAGTTCACGAACAGTTTTGGGAACTGAAAGGGGATCGGATGGCTTATTGCTTATGTCACTGTTCAATAGGAATTTGTCGAATCCATATTCGTCTAAAATGGATATGGCTTCAAACTTATCCATCTTTTGAGGTTGGACGGTGAGGCCAAGCATGCATTCTCTGTCAATAACCTCATTCACAACAGATGTATTGATGTGGTCGATGACTGCTTGATTTTCACTTAAATGCTGAGGCAATATGTCTAGAATTACTTTTAGAACTTCCTTTTTATTTTTCCTTGGGGTGTGAATTATCACTTTTGACCTTGTTTCATCAGCTATGTCCAATTGCCTTTTGAAGATTTCAATTTCTGAATCTGTCAGGTCTTCAAGACCTATTTCACCAATGGCCACAATCTGTTTTGATTCTATCCATTTGTACAACTCTTCAAAAATCATTTCAGGGTTGATATTTGAATTTGTCGGATGTATTCCAAGGGCTACCTTCAAATCAAGGCCATGTTCCTTGGCTCTTGATGTGTCTAACTCTAAAATGCGGTTTAAGTGGTTTCTAAGTATGATTTCATCAGGAATTTTGTATGGGTAATAGCTGCAGGTTATTGCAGTATCGATTCCTGCTAAAAACATTTTTTCGAAGTCTTCTCCACTTCTGGCATCTGCATGCATATGTGTGTCAATCATTTCATTCACGCTGTTTTTTTTTAGTTAAAGTTATTATGTTCCTCATATTTTAAAAAAATACCTCATGTTGTCATCTCTATTAAATATTTTGCAAGTGCTACTGGACACATTTTCTCACTTCAAGAGATTTTATATTTTTAGTAATAAGAAATACTATCTAAGTAATACTACATAGGTGGTTATTTGAAAACTAAAGAGTATGTAATGCAATATGATCAAGTCTCAGAAGACGTTAAATTCATATCTAATTCAATAGTTAGGTTAAAAATTCTAAATATGTTATATGAAAATCCAAAAACTATGAAAGAATTGACTGTGGAAGCTAAAATGAATTACAGTACTGTGTCCAGTACACTTCATAGCTTGGAACTTAGGGGAATGGTATACCGTAAATCTAACAGGTATTGCCTAGACAACTATATTAAATTGCAAATGAATAATGTATTGAATCTTTCAGTTGTCGTAAATTTATTGGAGGATATTTTCAACATTATTGAGGGGCATGTAGTTGATAACATTCCCATTGAATCAGTATTGGAGTTCCATTTGCTTCATGGTGCTGAATTATTGGAATCCACTGCTGTAAATGTTGATTTGGTTATCAATTTCATTGAGGAGAAAATTGCTGAAGCAGATTGTGTGGTTTGTGTCCTGCCGGTTTATTATGAGGGATTCAATCAGAAACTAAATGAATTGATGGACAGAGATAAATTTGTTGAAATGATTGTTTCCAGAAATATCCTTGATATTTATGAAGAGAACTCCGATGTCAAATACATTTCTTCATTTTTAGGCGAAAATAACTTTTTATTGGTGTTGACTCATGAAATAATGATTTTAGGATTCTTTAAAAATGATAATAGTTTTGATAAAAATAGGATATTGGTGTCCTCAAGTCCAGATGCACTTGATTGGGCCAATAATTTGGTTAAAAATTTTAAAAAGTTAAATAAATGAGTTTAATACTCATTTATAATATTTTTCAAGGTATTCATTTAAATCAGAAATAGGAATTCTTTCCTGTTCTTCTGTATCTCTGTCTCTAACAGTGACCTGATTGTCTTCTAATGTATCAAAATCTACTGTAATTGCAAGAGGAATACCAATTTCATCTGCTCTAGCATATCTTTTACCAATGGTTCCTGTAGCATCATACTCAACAGTGAAACCTGCCATTCTTAATGTTTCGGTTAATTCTTGAGCTATTTCACGTGGACCTTCCTTGTTGACAAGAGGGAAAATTCCAAGTTGCACTGGCGCTACGGATTTGTTGAATTTGAAGTAATCTTTTTCTTCGGTTTCAGTAAATGAGTGTAGCAATACTGAATAGGTTATACGATCGATACCGAATGATGGTTCAATAACGTGAGGAATAATTTTTTCACCGGTTATTTCTTCTTCAACATCTTCAAAGATGAGTAAATCTTCAGTTACTTCGTAAACTTTATCCAATTCAACAGTGAATTTGCCATCAGCTTCAATTGCGGATTTGATTTCATCAACATCAGCATCCTCAATAGCCTGTTTGACTTTAGGTGAATCTCCTTTGAATATAGGTCCGAATTTAGATAAGTTAGGTTTAACTACAATTTTTTGAACTTTTTTAGGTTCATCATATTCCATAAATACAGTTAATTCATCATTACTGAATTTTGAGTGTGAAGATAAGTCGTAATCTCCTCTGTCTGCAATACCGATGATTTCCACCCAACCGTATTTGTCTGTTTTAACTTCAACGTCCCAACAATCAAGAGCGTAGTGTGCCATTTCTCCTTTCAAGTGTTGTCTGAATCTTAAAACATCTTCAGGAATTCCAATTTCAGTCAAGAATTTACGTGCTAGGTATAATTGGTAAATTAACATTTCATTAGCGACAATGCCTTTGTCTAGCGCTTCACGTGCAGTGATTTCTAAAGGTTCTAAGTCGTTTTCTTGAACTTCCTGTGAGTTTAAGCGTAACATCACATTTTCGATTTGTGCGAATTTAGGATGGGTTTTGTCTTTAGGGTTTAAGAAGATTTCAGCTTCTGCTTGTGTGAATTCACGAAGTCTGATTACACCTTGTCTTGGGGAAATCTCATTTCTGTATGCTTTTCCAAGTTGAACAGCTCCAAATGGCAATTTTCCTCTAAAGAATCTTTCTAATCTTTTGAATAAGATGAATATTCCTTGAGCTGTTTCAGGTCTCATGTACCCCACTTTATCCCCTTTAGCACCTATTTCGGTTTTAAACATCAGGTTGTAATTCCAAATGTTGGATAATTTGCCTCCACATTCGGGACATACTATGTTGTTGTCGATTACTATTTGGTCAAGCTCTTCATTTTCTAGGCTTTCCACATCTTCGCCGATTACTTCTTCAATGATGTGGTCTGCTCTGAAAACTTCTCCACATTCTTCACATTTGCACATTGGGTCGGTAAAGTTGTCAACGTGTCCTGATGCTTTAAGGACTTCTTTTGGCATTACAGTTGGGCCTTCAATTTCATAAAATCCTTCACCGGAGACATATTGTTTTCTCCATTTTTGCATGATGTTATTTTTAAGGCTTGCTCCAAGAGGTCCGTAATCTGTAAATCCGGATACTCCTGAGTAGATTTCAAATGAAGGCCATAAGAATCCTCTTTTAGCACTGATATTGCTCATTTTATCATGATTCATAAAAATTAACTCCTATTATTCTTTTAATTCGTAATCTAATTTAACTCTACTACTTTCTGGGCTAGTTTGTCCCATATATTTACTATTTCTATCTGGGTGTCCATATGGCAATTCAGAAGGGGTTGTCATGGTTTCAAAAACGATTTGACATACTCTTTGACCTGGATATAATGCAACTGGCATTGCGCCTATGTTGGAAATTTCCAAAGTGATTCTTCCTTCAAAACCTGGATCGATGAAACCTGCAGTAACGTGCATTGTAACACCTAAACGACCCATACTTGAACGACCTTCCACTCTTGCAACAAGATCATCAGGCAATTTAACATACTCCAATGTGGTAGCAAGGGCAAATTCGTTTGGATGTATGATGAATGCTTCGCCTTCTTCAACTGTTGTCGATTCCATGTATGATGCTATTTCATCTTCATCTTTAGGGTCGATATATGGTTTCCTAATCACTTTAAATACTTTAAACTCATCTCCCAGTCTCATATCCACTGAGGATGGTTGAATTTGTTTTTCGTCTAAAAGAGGGTCAATAGTAATTTTGCCTTCTTCTAAATATTCTCTTATAGTTTTATCACTTAATATTGCCATTTTTTCACACAAATAAATTAATAAACGTTATAATTCTCTAATTTCTAGTAAGTTATCCATTCTATTGACAACATTGTCAATGGTTTCATCAGTATAGTCAATTGTAATTGCATCAAACTTGCATGCGTTAACACAAAGGCCGCAGCCTTTACAGTTGTCATAATCAATAGAAATCTTATTGTCCTTCAATTCGATTGCCTGGAACATGCAAACTTCATTTAAACATTTTTTGCACATTTTACAATTGTCTTCATTAAGCTTTACACTGATTCCGTCAAGCTTTTCCAGTTTGTCGCTAATAGAATCATCAAGATTAGGGTACACTTTCCACAAACAGCAGCATGGGCAGCAGTGGCAAATGGTTAACAATCCTTTTCCAGGCCTGATATTCATCCAAACTGTATCGATTTTATTTCTTCCAATAATATGGCTTAATCCTGCTGCATCGGCTCTGTCAACCTGTTCCAATGCTTCTTCCACAGTTGCAAGATGACCAATATTTTTTGGAATTTTTCTGGCAGTGGGCCCAAGGAATATGCATCCGATGTCTTTAGGATAGTCTTCACAATTGTTTGAGGTTCTGCATAAACATGAATTCATGATAACAATGTCGTCGCAACGTTTGATTACGTCCTTAATTACTTGGGTAGGCAGGAATTCAGATCCTTCTGATTCAATCTTTTTGTTGACATTTATTGTATTTGGAATAACAATGATTTCATCGTCTTCAAATAGCATTTTATCAACGATTTTTTTATATGCTTTTGATTTTTTAGTGATTTCTGCTATCCAAAATCTCCAATTGAAAATATATTTTAGGACAAAAATACTAATGTCTGCGAAGCTAATACGTCTCATTGTTCACCAAGTTTATTTTTTAATCTTCTTAATATTCCTTTAAGGGTATGTGCTTCTCTGCCTGTTATGAATGCACGTGAGATGATATTGTTGAAAGTTTTCATTCCGTTTCTTTTTTTATGGTCCGGAATGTCTAAACTATCTATCAGATCTTTCATGTCCTTAAGCAGATAGTCTTTTTCCAATGAGGTACTTTCATTTAAACCTTCAGCACCAAATTCATGCTTGTTTTTGAATAGTTCATAGAATATTATTGCCGCAGCATGAGAGATGTTCATGATTGGGTAAGTTGGGTCGGTTGGAATGGATACGCAAATGTCGCAGTCTCCTATTTCCTTGTTTGAAAGCCCATCACCTTCCCTTCCGAACAATATGGCTATTTTGTTGGAAACGTTCAAAGATTTTCCAAGTTCTTCGGGTTTTATTGGAATTCTAGCTAGGTTGTAGCTTCCGCCAACAGTTCCTGTTGAAGCGACCTTGAAGTCAATTCTTTGGGATTGGTAGAATTCATCCAATGTCTTGTATATCATAGCGTTTTCCACGATGTATTTCCCATGTGTGGCTTGATAATAAGCGTCATTTGTTAATTTTGGAGGATTGATTAAAACTAAATTCTTAAGCCCGAAGTTTGCCATTGTTCTTGCAAGAAAACCTACATTTCCAGGGGTTTCACATTCCACAAAAACAACATAAATGTTTTCCTTAAAGAGAAGAATCTCTTTTTCCTCTTGCTCTCTTACAAGTTTTGCTCTAGCAGTTCCTCGGGATTGCTTTTTGGATGCTGCTTTTTTTGTTGAAGTTGCTTTCTTTTCACTTTCTTCCTTTTTTTCAGGTGAATTCATAGCGGTTGTCTCAACCACTTTCTGTTCACTTACTGCAGCATCTCCTCCTATTTTAATCAACTCCTTAATTTATTCATAAGCTTTATTCAATAATTCAAGAATGTGCATTGATTTTACATCTTCACAACCAATTGCATCTAATCCGTCTTGTAAGTTCAATTCACAGAATGGGCAGATTGTAACCACAGCATCTGCGCCTGTGTCTTTAATCATTTCTGCTTTTGATTTTGACAAGTCCATAGCGATTTCAGGCTTTCCGGATTTGATTCCTCCTCCTGCACCGCAGCATTGACAAGGATATTTCATCTCTTCAAATTCAACACCTGGAATCTTTTCAATTATGTTTCTAGGCGCATCCTTAATTCCTTGTCCTCTTCCTAAGTGGCATGGGTCGTGATATGTGACTTTCATTTTAACTTCTTTTAGCTTGTCGGTATCGAGCTTGTCTTCTAGAAACTCGCTGATGTCCATAACATTCAATTTGGAACCATATTCTGGATGATTGTTTTTCAGTGTGGATCCGCAACCTGAACAGATTGTAATGACAGTGTCATAATCCTTGAAGACTTCCTTATTTGTATCAACAAGCTTTTGGACGATGTCAGTCTGACCTGTTCTTAATAATGGGGAACCGCAACAAACCTGTCCTTCAGGTACGTCAATATCAATTCCGTTCTCTTTAAGTACTTTAACCAATGTGTGTCCGATTTCAGGGAACTTGTAGTCAACCATACATCCTGTGAAGAATGCAATTTTGGAACCTGTTTCATTGACTGCCTCATCAATGAATGGAGTTTTGTTGGTTTTAACAGATCTTCCACTCTTTTCGATGTTTTCTCTGAATGCAACGTGTTCTGGGAGAGGTCCTGAACCGTTTGCAACTGCAATAGCTCTCATTTTTTCTATTGCATCACCGAATGTGTTGATGTTTTTAGGACAAACCGCCAGACATTTTCCACAGCTGGTGCAGTTGTAAAGTCCATCATCCAATGCTTCCTTGAGTCTGTCAAAGTTGTCTCTAGGGTCAGTTTCAAATTTCCTGATGTATCTCATTAGGTAAGGTCCTCCAAACTCTTCTGTTGCAATGTTTACAACAGGACAGGTTGAAAGACATGAATAACATTCGATACAGCTTCTCACCTTTTTGGTATCGACTGTATCATCTTTGGTTATGCTTTCATCAATGCCTTCGCATTTATGGTCACATTGAAGAGATAGCTCTAAGTCTTTGACCTTGGCCTCAATGCTAGATTTGTCCACTATCAAATCTTTAATCACTGGGAAATTAAGAGGCTCAATAATCGCTCCATCCTTAATTTCTTTTTGACATGCAAGAGCTCCATTTCCTTTAAATAAAATTCCGCAAGAACCACATTGTCCTGCTCTACATGAGCTTCTAAAGCTAATGTCAGCATCATATTTGTCATTAATAGCTTGAAGTGCGTCAAGAACCTTCATTTGAGGGGTTTTTTCAATTTCATAACACTCTAAATGAGGTTCGCTGTCTGTTTCACTATTAAATCTAGACACATAAACCTTAATCATTTTCTCCTCTCCAATTTTATTAGCTTGTAAAACATTATAATATAATATTTGTATCCTAACAAATATATTATACTTACTATTAATATAGTCAAAAATAGAATTTTCATGATTTATTGGAAAATATTTTCAAGTTTTATGGGAACTTGAATCAAATGTTTTTATATTTTTTCATGTTAATTTTCACTAAAATTGGATAAATACATAATTTTAATAAGTTTAAAATAATTATATTATATATGTATTAACTAGATTTTGAGGAGAAAATAATGAATTTAAAAGAATTAGTCACAGGAGATTCTGGCGAAAAACAGTTTTTGCTAGGTAATGAGGCTGCTGTAAGAGGCGTTATAGAGGCAGGTGTTTCTATTGCAGCTACATATCCAGGAACTCCTTCATCAGAAATTGGAAATATTTTATCTGTATTGGCTAAGGATGCCAATATCTATTTTGAGTTTTCAACTAATGAGAAAGTTGCTATGGAGGTTGCAGCAACAGGTGCTGTTTCAGGATTAAGATCATTCACATTCATGAAGCATGTAGGTTTGAATGCATCTGCAGACTCTTTCATGACAACTGCGTATTCAGGCGTAAACGGTGGAATGGTTATCTTGTCCGCTGACGACCCTTCACTTTTTTCATCCCAGAACGAACAGGATACTCGTAATTATGCTAAATTGGCAAACATGCCTATTTTAGAACCGTCCAACTGTCAGGAAGTTAAGGACATGGTAAAATATGCATTCGACTTGTCAGAACAATTCAAGATACCTGTAATCGTCAGAACCACAACCCGTGTTTCACACATGAGGGGAATAGTTGAGTTCGGTGAAGTCAAGGACAACTCATCAAATTGTGACGATCACTGGAAAAGAGGTCACTTCAACAAGGATCCGTCAAAATATGTTCCTGTTCCAGCATTTGCAGGAGAAATGCACGTAAGATTATGGGATAAGATTCACAAGATTGAAGAAATCACCAACAAAACCGAATTTAACCAAGTAATTAGTTTATCTGACGAAAAGAAATACGGTATAATCTCTTCAAGCAGCGCTTACAATTATGCCCACGATGTCTGCAAGTTCAACAACTTGGACATTAACATCCTAAAACTGGGATTCTCATATCCCTTCCCTAAAGATAAGGTCGCTGAATTCTTGTCTGACTTGGATGAGGTTTTCATAGTTGAGGAAGTCGATCCAATCATAGAAAGGGACACCTTGGCTGTTGTGGGAGCTGAAAAGCTTGATGTCACCGTTCACGGTAAATTGGATGGCACTTTCCCATTGTATCATGAATTCAACTCTGATGTTGTGGCTGATGGATTGAACAAATTATTGAACTTCAAACAGGACAGTGAAGTCAACTACTCCTCAAGCTTGGAAAAATTACAGGAGGACATTCCTTCCCGTGCACCGGTATTATGTGCAGGATGTCCTCATAGGGCAATGTATTACGGTGTAAATCTCGCAATTGAGGAATTAGGATTAAAACCATCAGATGTTGTATTTGCATCAGATATTGGATGTTACACATTAGGAATAAACCCTCCTTACAATGCTGCTGATTACCTATTGTCAATGGGTTCCAGCGTAGGGGACGGATGCGGATTCTCAGTTGCTACCGACCAAAAGGTCGTGAGCTTCATTGGGGACTCAACATTCTTCCACAGTGGTGTTTCACCATTAATCAATGCGGTTCACAACAAGCACAACTTTGTATTGACTGTTCTAGACAACAGAATCACCGCAATGACTGGTGGTCAGCCAAACCCTGGAATTCCAATCGATGGAATGGGGGATGAGGCTCCTGAAGTTTCCATTCGTAAATTGGCTCTTGCTTGCGGATGTGACTATGTGCGTGTAATCAATCCGTTCAACTTGGAACAAGTAATTAAAACTTATAAAGAAGCACTAGAAAGAAACGATACTGCAGTTATCATTTCAAAAGCTCCATGTACATTAATTAAAGGTTTAACCAAAAAACCTCCTGTAAGTTTTGTTGAGAAAAACTGTAATAACTGTGACAAATGTGTAAGTGAACTTGCATGTCCTGCCATTTCAAAAATCAATGGTAAAATTACAATCGACACTGCTCAATGTGACGGATGTAATGTATGTATACAGGTATGTAAATATGGCGCTTTAGAGGCAGGTAGGTGAGAAAATGGATAATCATTATAGTATTTATATTTGCGGCGTGGGCGGTCAAGGAATCATCAAGACCTCCACAATCATCGGTGAAGCTGCAATGAATCAAGGTTTGGATGTTGTGATGAGTGAAATTCACGGAATGTCTCAAAGAGGAGGATCTGTTTCTACCGAATTGAAGATTGGAGGATACAATTCATCAATCATTCCAAAACAAGGGGCAGACATGCTGCTTTCCTTTGAACCTATTGAAACAATCAGAGGTTTGGATAAAGTAAACTCAGAAACCAAAATTGTTTACAATACTCATCCGATAGTTCCTTCATCAACAGATAAAGCTTATCCAAGTGTTGACAGCATTACAAAAACCTTAAAGGAAAATTTCAAACATGTTCTTCCTATTGATGGAACACAATTGGCTATTGAAGCTGGAAGTGTCTTGTCCTTGAACATGGTTCTTTTAGGTGCTGTGACTGCAGATGATAAGTTCCCTTTAACCAAGGAATCTGTTATTGATGCAATGAAAAATAATTTAAAACCTAAATTCCATGAAATGAATTTAAAGGCTATTGAAAGTGGGTATAAATCCATTAAAGGTTAATATTTAAATAGTATTTAAACTAAAATTTAATGTATATAAAAGAGTTGTGGTATTATGGCTTATAGAATTGACAATGCTATTGTAAAAAAGGATAGTACTGGTAAAGTAACACTAATTGACCCAGAAAACGTTTTTAAAGATGAAGATGCATTTATTGCTATTAAAAGTGATGATTTAATTACAATTCAACTTTTAATCAATGGTATTCTTAAAAATGATTTTAAAAGTTGGAGAGAATTAGGTGTTATTCCTGAAAATGAACCACTAAAAAGCCTTTTTGTACGTTTAGGATATTCAAAAGAAGATATAGCTAAATTATTAAAAGAATTCTAGCTATCTTTTTTTACTATTTTTTTATAATTTAATCTATTTAGTCTATTTTTTAAAAAAAAGTTTAGAAAAGAGGTTAATCTTTTCTATAATTCTTTGATGTCTGATTCTTCTAAGATTTTAACATTGCTGTTTTCAAGAGCTTCGATAGCCTTGTCCATGTTTTCTAATCTCATAGCAACGATTGCCTCATCACTTTTACTACTTACGAATGCGTATAAGTATTCTAAGTTGATGTCTTTTTCATCGAAAATTGCTAATGTTGAGTTTAATCCGTTAGGTTCATCAGGAACTGCTAAAACGATTACTTCATTTTCCTTTACAATGAATCCATCATTTTCAAGAGCTTCTATAGCCTTTTCATTGTTTGAAACAATCAATCTTAAAATTCCGTATTTTGTTGTGTCTGCTATGGATAATGCACGGATATTGATGTCAGCTTTTGCCAATGTGTCAATTGCTTTTTTAATTCTTCCTTCTTTGTTTTCTACAAAAATTGAAATTTGTTTAACTACCATACTACCACCTTATTCAAAGTTCCTTTCATCGATTACACGAACAGCTTTACCTTCACTTCTTGGAAGTGATTCAGGTTCACAGATTGTCACGTCAACTCTAATTCCTATTTCTGATCTGATTGATGCTTGGATTTGCTTTTCAACTTTTTCCATTTCTTTCATTTCATCGGAGAAGAGTTCTTTGGAAGCTTCCACTTTAACTTCTACTTCATCTAAAAGGTCAGGTCTTGTTACATGAATCAAGTAGTTAGGTGTTGCTTTTGCAACTTTTAACAATGCTTTTTCAATTTGAGATGGGAAAACCATTACTCCTTTGATTTTAAGCATGTCATCGCTTCTACCGGTGATTCTTGTCATTCTAACGGTGGTCCTTCCACATTCACATTTCTCATCAATGAGGGAAGTCAAGTCTTTGGTTCTGAATCTTAAAATAGGCATTCCAGTTTTGGTCAATGAGGTCAATACAAGTTCTCCTTTTTCACCGTAATCAAGGGTTTCGCCGGTTTCGGAGTTGATGATTTCAGGATAGAAATGGTCATCCTGTATGTGCATTCCGTTTTGACAGTCACATTCCTGAGCCACTCCAGGTCCCATTACCTCGGTCAATCCATAAATGTTATGGGTTTTGATTCCAAGGGATTTTTCAATTCTTTTTCTCATTTCACTGGTCCACATTTCTGCACCGTGGATTCCTGCCTTCAAGTTAATGTCTTCAAGTGAGATTCCAGCTTTTTCCCTGGATTCTCCGAGATACATTGCATAGGATGGGGTACAGGTTAAAATGTCACTTTGGAAATCTACCATGGTGTCAAGCTGTCTTTGGGTATTTCCAGCTGAAATTGGAATTGTAATTGCTCCCATTTTGTTCCCACCGTGGTGAATACCAAATCCTCCAGTGAATAATCCGTATCCGTAAGCATTTTGGATGATGTAGTCTTGTTCTGCACCAGCCATCTTAAGCCCACGAGCAATACATTCTCCCCAAATGTCCAAGTCGTTTTGTGTGTATGCTGTAACTGTTGGTTTTCCGGTTGTTCCGGAGGATGCATGCACTTCCACAATCTCTTCACGAGGAACCGCAAGTAATCCTAATGGATATGCTTCTCTTAGGTCACTTTTTGTTGTGAATGGAATTTTTTCAATGTCTTTCAAGGTCTTGATGTCTTCCGGTTTTAGTCCGGCTTCGTCGAATCGTTTTTTGTAAAATTCAACATTTTCATATGCTAATTTTACAGTTTCTTGTAGTCTTTTTAGTTGAAGTTCTTCTTTTTCTTCTTTATTCATACATTCTGCTTTCTCATTCCAAAACATAGTATCCCTATTTTAATCTAAATTTTTTTTATTATGTTTAAATATTGTTGCTTATCAATAAAAAACTTTGTTATACTGTTTAATTTACATTCATCTTGAAATAAATATTACTAAAAACGTGTTAAATTATAAATTAACATCAATAATTACTTTAAAATTGATAAAACTATTTATATGATTTTTAATTTTAATTTAATTGGTGATAAATTGAATAATCATATTGAAAATGGTAAAAATGAATTTGATAATGGAAATTATGAAAAAGCATTAGATCACTTTAAACTGGTGAATTCCAATAATGAACATTATGAGTATGCTCAATTGTTTGTAGCAAATTGCCTGATGGAATTGAAAAGGTATGATGACTCGTTGGATGTTGTAGACAAGTTAATTTCACTAAATCCTTACAATAAATTGGCATGGTTCAACAGAGCATTGTGTCAAATTTTTCTAAAAGATGAGGAAAAAGCATTAGCTACAATCGGTGAAATTATTCGTCTCATTGATTTAAGGAGCAAATATGACTTGGTTTTTGTGGCCAAATTATATAAGCTATTGAACATCTATGATGAGGCTTTGAAATTCTGTGACTTGGCTTTAGAAATTGATGAAAACTTTAAGGATGCATTGTATGAAAAGTCATTGGTTGCCATGAGATTGGATGATGATGAACTCATAAATGACGTTTCGGATAGGCTCTTGGAGCTTTCGGATGGTGGACCGTTGGGTTTCATGTCAGTTTTCATACTAAAGCTGTTTTCTAAAAATTATTCTGCTTGTATCGATTTGATTAATGGTTTGGAGGGGGATAAGTTTGATAACGATTATATGATGATGTTTAAGGCAATGGTCTATCAGCAGATATGTGAGGATTTGTGCGTTAACCTGTTGGTTGTCAATTCTGAGGACTTTCCTTTGGATGATGCATTGGATGCAATGATTGATTTTGTTGAGAATAAAACTGACAACGGCAAAATCAATGGTGTCCAATACTATATCATATAATGTACAAAAATGTACCTCAATGTATACAATAGTAATATTTATTAAGTATCCTAATTAGAAATAATATACGTAAGAATAAAAATTCTTTAGTTTAGAGGTAATTATTTATGGACGTTATGATCTTGGCAATAATATTTATTGTTTACATATTTGCTTTAGTATTCGTAGGATACTATGCATACAAAAAAACCAATTCCTCTGAAGACTTTATGATTGCAGGTAAGGATACGCATCCTTTCATCATGGCAATGAGTTATGGTGCAACATTCATTTCAACGGCAGCAATCGTAGGTTTTGGTGGAGTTGCAGGGCAATATGGGATGAGTGTATTATGGCTTGCATTTTTAAATATTATTATTGGTGTATTTATTGCATTCGTATTTTTAGGAAAAAGAACTCGTCGTATGGGACACGCTTTGGAATCCTTGACATTTCCTGAATTCTTGGGAAAACGTTTTGACTCCAAGTTCATCCATTATGTATCCGGATTGATCATTTTCTGCGCAATGCCACTTTATGCGGCGGTTGTATTGATTGGTGCTGCAAGATTCCTGGAATCTTCATTATTAATCGATTTCAGTATTGCACTGTTAATCTTATCCATCATTATCACATTCTATGTGCTTTTCGGTGGAATACGTGGAGTAATGTATACCGATGCACTTCAGGGAACCATCATGGTTGTTGCTATGCTGTTCCTTTTAGTATTCGTATACTGGTTGCTCGGTGGAGTTGACACAGCAAACACAGCACTTACCAATATGGGTCACTTATACCCTGCAGATGCCATGGCAACGGGCGGAACGGGTTGGACTTCGTTTCCGGAATTTGGAACACCGTTCTGGTGGTCACTTGTGTCATCCACATTAATCGGTGTAGGTATCGGGGTTCTCGCACAACCTTCATTGATTGTAAGATTCATGACCGTAAAATCCGATAAGGAATTGAACAGATCAGTTTTAATCGGAGGTATATTCATTGCAATCATGCCAACAACCGCCTATATCGTTGGATCACTTTCCAATGTATACTTCTTCGACAAGCTAGGAAAGATTGCGGTTGATGTGGTCGGAGGAAACATCGACAAGATTATTCCGACATTCATCACAATGGCACTGCCTGAATGGTTCGTGTACATCTTCCTATTGTCCCTGATTGCGGCAGCAATGTCAACAATCTCCTCACAATTGCACACCCAAGGTACTGCATTCGGTGTGGACATCTACGGTACAATAAGAGACAAATCCAAACAAAAGCTCGATCAGGTAAGTATTTCAAGAGTTGGTATTCTAATCGCTATCATCCTCGCATTGGTAATGGCATTCTCACTTCCTGGAAGTGTGGTTGCACTCGGAACAAGTCTGTTCTTTGAAATCTGTGCAGCAGCGTTCTTGCCAGTGTTCTTGGGAGCTCTATACTGGAAAGGAATCACAAGACTTGGTGCAATTGCAGGAATTTTGTCCGGAACATTTGTCAGTTTATTCTGGCTTATATTCGTGTTCAAAAAGACTGCAGTCGGTCTTGGATTATGTAAGTTCATTCTTGGTGTGGAGACAATCCTGCCTGCGGCTCCATGGCCGTTCATTGATGTAATGTTGATAGCAGTTCCGGTTTCAGCAATATTCACTATTGTTGTAAGCTTACTCACAAAACCTCCTGCTGATGAGGTAATTGATAAGGCATTTGAAAACATAGACAAAAAAGGAAGTGATGCATAATGGCAATTTTAGGTATTGAAGACCCACTGATCTGGGGAGTATATGTTGGAATTATCCTGTCAACACTTTTATGTATTGTTTATGGAATTGTGAACTGGAATAAGGGAGATTAAACTCTCTTATTTTTACTTTTTAAAATAAGAATTATTATTGGATAATTTAACTATCCAATATTTCTTCAAGTTCTTTAATGGATTTTCCGGTTTTTTGGGAGATTTCACTCAATGGTGTTCCGGAATTAAGAAAACTTAATATGAATTCTTTTAAAGCTTTTTTTTCTTTTCTTTCTGCATATTCGTATATTAAACTCATTCTATCACCTATAATAAATCGCATAATATTTGTCTATCTTCATTATTTTCTATGAATTTGTCTACAATTAACCATTCAATCCCATATGATAGATTTTTAATAGAGTCCGTTACATTTTTTACTTGTAATAAGTTATGGACTATTCTTTTAATATATTTTTCAATGTCTTTGCTAACTATAATGGGAATTAAAGCATACAATATTAATTCTTTTGTTTCAATTTTTAATCCTTCTTTTATTTTTGATTCGACAGTTGTCATTATGTCATCTGCATTCAAATCATTGAGACTAACAATGCGATATGTAAACACGCTATCCTTGTTGAATTTATATTTAATTGTTTTTGATTCTTCAGCAGTGCTTAAAACAATCAAATTGACTTCCTTGTCATTTTCTTTATCTCTATTAGCTACAGCAACATAAGTTAATCCTCTTTTTGAAAACTCATTGTCTGTTGGTGTGCTTTGAATTTCAATAATTAGATTTTCAAAATCCAATTCTAGTATTATGTCTGGTATGTAATCCTTTGGATCAGTAATCGTAATTCTTTAGTCCAAATCTTTACCTTGACAGTATCAACATCAAGTATGTCCAGCAATATCTTTGCATCTTCATTATTAATGTTTTTAAATATCTTATCTTCGGAGAAACTTGTCATATTAACACATTCTCGTTATTTTCGATATTAAATTATGTATTTTAATATTTAAAGCATTGTATATTTGATTTAAATCATATAAACTTATATATGATGTTTTTTTGAAGTAAATTTTACAAAATGGCATCAATTTTATAAACTAAGGACAATTCATTAAATTTTTAATATATAAATGAAACGTATATTTGGATACAAATCATACGTTAATGATTTGCATTTTTTCTAATTTTTTCATGTTAGGATTATGAAGCAATTTGGCGTTATATTGTGAAGTAAATTTTTTGAATATAAATCAATATTTCACGTTAAAAACAATTTTTAGGTCTTTATTTACTTAATAGAAATCTTAAATACTCTTAAATCTAGTATTATAATTAATCAAACTCTTGACCAAAGGGAGGTGGTATTATTTTGAACAGGATAATATTGCTGATGAAGGGATTTGAGACATCTGTTTTAATGAACTCTCCTCTTGGCAGTTTCATTCATTTAAATGGATGAATCTTTATGAGTATCCAAAGGAAGCTTTGGACCGCAATGCTCATATACACCATTATAACGTGGTGTTTGGCATTTGTCATCATGTGGATTATTTATTATTAATCCTATCTTATAATTGATTTCTCCTTTAAATTGCAGGAATCTTCAATATTATGATGATTGTTTATCGATGACCTTAACCGGTCATGTTTGGGTTTGTTTATTTGTAAGGAACACTTCCTGCAATTTATAAATTAAAAAACAATAAAGTTTATATATATATATATTCTATTTCATAATATTCATTAGAGTTTAAAGTCCATTTTCAGGGTACTTAAATTCTAAAGTTTAAATGAATGAATTTATTTGATGTCTAACTGTTCCAACATGTATTAAACATGTTGTAGACATTGAATTTTAACTTATTTTTAAACTATAATGCTAATTTTTAAGGATTGAATTTCCGGTATTTGCTTTTTTTTTTTTAAACATATTTTTGGTGAATGGATTGCTTATCTAAAATATTTGACATTTAAATAAATAATTGTTGCATATAACAACATTTTTATATTTTGAAATACTATTTTTACATAAGTGATTTTTATGAATGATGTTGTACTTTTAACCGGAGCGGGCCAGATAGGCATGGCAATCGCAAGAAGAATCGGTCATGGTAAAAAAATTGTCATTGGCGATAAAAACATTCAAAATGCTGAAAACATTTCTAAAATCATGACTGAAGCGGGATTTGACACAGAAATCAAGGAATGTGACATTTCATCAAGGGATTCAATTAAAAGCTTAATAGATTTTGCTCAAAAATTCGGTGAAATCGCATATTTCATAAATGCTGCAGGCGTTTCACCATCACAGGCACCAATAGAAACAATCTTAAAAGTGGATTTGTACGGAACTGCAGTGCTTCTTGAAGAGGTTGGAAAAGTCATAAAAGAAGGCGGCGTTGGAGTGACAATATCCTCACAGTCAGGTCACAGGATGAAGCAACTGGGTGCTGAAATCGACGAGCAGCTTGCAACAACACCAACCGAAGAATTGTTGGATTTGGAAGTTTTGCAGCCGGAAAACATTGATGATACATTGCATGCATACCAGCTGGCCAAAAGATGCAACGTTAAAAGGGTGATGTATGAGGCATGCAGATGGGGAGAAAAGGGTGCAAGAATCAACTCAATTTCTCCAGGAATCATAGTGACTCCATTGGCCATTGACGAGTTCAACGGCCCCAGGGGAAACTTCTACAAGAATATGTTTGCAAACTGTCCATCAGGAAGGCCCGGAACAGCCGATGAGGTTGCAAACGTTGCAGAATTATTGATGTCCGATAAGGGAGCATTCATCACAGGAAGTGACTTCTTGGCAGATGGGGGTGCAACAGCATCATTCTTCTACGGCAAGTTAAGACCTGAATGATAATTATTATTATTTAATTAACCAAAGTGATTATTATGAAAGATTTATTTGACAATTTTGAAAGAATTGAAAAGAACGATCCTGAATTTCATGAGATATTTGAAAACTTCGCATATGATGAGGTGCTTGAATACTCTAATTTGGATGAAAAGGAAACCGTTTTGGTGACATTGGCATCATTGATAGCTTGCCAGTCACCGAAGGCCTTCAAGAAGATTTTGCTTTCTTCAATCAATAAATACATAACTCCGGAAGAGGTAAAGGAACTTCTCTACCAGTCAGTGCCTTATGTCGGCTTTGGCCGTGCACACAACTTCTTTGGAGTTGTAATTAAGGTATTTGATAAAAAAGGTATAGATTTACCTTTGGAAGAGAGATCAAACACCACTCCTGAAAACAGACGCCAGAAAGGCCGTGAAATCCAGGACAGATATTTTGGTGTTGAAATGATTGATGCATTGTACGACAATGCCCCAGAAGGCCAAAAGCACTTCAATACATTCCTTGAAGGATACTGTTTCGGTGATTTTTACACCCGTGACGGATTGAATGACCAGCAAAGGGAACTGATAACATTCACATTCATCGCAACACTTGGGGGATGTGAAAATCAGTTGAGGGGCCACACTCAGGCCAATTTGAATGTTGGCAATGATAAGGAAAAACTGGTTTCAGCAATTACAGTCATCTTGCCGTATATCGGTTTTCCAAGGTCATTAAATGCATTGGCTATTGTAAATGAGTTTTAAATATTTAATTGAGATTCCTTAATTGGGATTTCTCTCTTTTTTGTTATTCTTAATCTATTTAAAATGAGTTGTATTGGTTATTTAAATTGGTGATGATTGGTTGGGTCTAATTTAATGTTTAATTAGTATTCAAATTCGTAAGTTTCTTCAACTTCCATCATGTTTCTGATTTCAGCTGTTGCCTTGTCGAGGAAAAAGATTCCCATTTCCCAGCCGTTTTCCTTGTATGCTTCCGCAATGTCTGGCATGAGTTCGAATGCCTTTTCAACTATTTCCTCATTTTTGCTTAAGTCTGCAACTCCATAGTATCTTAGGAAGTGTTCTCCGTCCCATGCTGCAATTTCAACATTTGGGTTTGCTTCCATCTGTTTGTAGACATCCTTGTATGTGCCCACTCCAAAGTAGATTTTGTCGCCATCCAACAGATGGAAACCTAATGGTCTTACTTTTGGTTTGTCGCCGTCAACGGTTGCAAGATAGAATGTTTCAGCTTTTGTGATTATATCGTTTACTTTTTCTATATCTGACATGATAATACCTCTAAATTCTTATTTAATCGTTGTTATATTTAAACATTTTATATGATTTTTCATTAATCTTTTAAAAGTAATATTTAATCGATATGAATGCCTTTACTTCGATATGAAAAAATTTATATATCATTTGTTATATAAATATTAATTGCATTTAAGCCGATTAAATTGAAATTAGAGATTTTCAATGAATGATATGATAAAAATTTATTACACCGAATAGAAAATAAATTCATTTTGTTTCTATCTTAATTTCTGCATTTAATTGTCTGATAGTGTGACTTATTTATAGGAGAATGGTTATGAAATCTATGAAAAAATTATTACTCGTTGCTATTGTATTGGCAGTAGTTGTTGTTAGCATAGGTTCATGTTCCGCTGGTTTTTTTGACTTTTTGAGTGGAGGAAACTCAACTGACACCAGTTTAGATGGACAAGAAGTTAATTTGGCTGCAGCAGCTAGTTTGAAAAATGTTTTTGACGATAAGTTAATCCCAATGTTTGAAAAACAATATCCTGGTGTAAAAGTAACTCCAACTTACGCTTCAAGTGGGGACTTACAAACCCAAATTGAAAACGGTTTAGAAACAGACGTATTCATGTCTGCTGCTAACAAACAGATGAACGCTTTAGTTGACAAAGGCATTATTGATAACTCTACCAACCTTCAATTCTTGGAAAACAAAGTAGTTTTAATCGTACCTGCTGATTCCAACTCCAACATCTCATCATTCGATGACTTGAAAAATGTTGAAGGAAACATCGCTATCGGTGATCCTGAATCCGTACCTGCTGGACAATACGCTAAAGAAGTGTTAAACAACACTGGCATCTGGGATGATGTGGAATCCAAATTATCATTAGGTACTGATGTAACCGCAGTATTAAATCAAGTAGCTCAAGGATCTGCTGAATGTGGTATTGTATATGCAACTGACGCTAAATCCACTGATGACGTTAAAGTGATTTGTGAAGCTCCTGAAGATGCTTTAAAAACTCCAGTTATCTATCCTGTAGCTTCAATTAAAGACACTAATGATACCGATGCTACAAAAGCATTCATGGACTTCTTGCAAACCAAAGAAGCTAAAGATGTCTTCGTAGAATACGGTTTCACTATTCATGAATAGATAATCTATTCATGATTACTTTTTTTTTTTAAATAAATTTTAATATAATATTGTTCAATTCAATAATATAGAATATTGATGGAGATAATGCATGAATGATTGGTCACCTATTTTAATTTCAATGAAAACAGCAAGCCTATCAATTCTCATAACATTCTTTGTGGGCTTGATTGTCGCTTGGGGAATCATTAAGATTAAAAACGACTCAATTAAAATCGTTCTTGACGGTATTTTCACATTGCCGATAGTGTTGCCCCCTACCGTTGTAGGGTTCTTCTTATTGTACATATTTGGTGTTAGAGGACCAATCGGAAAGTTTTTCATAGACTTTTTTGCCACAAAAATCGCTTTTTCATGGTCTGCAACCGTAATCGCTGCGGTAGTAATGTCTTTTCCTTTGATGTACCGTTCAGCCAGAGGGGCGTTCGAGCAGGTGGATTCAAATTTACTCGATGCCGGCCGTACATTGGGAATGTCTGAATGGAAAATTTTCTGGAAGGTGTTGTTTGCCAATGCACTGCCTGGAATCATAAGTGGGGGAATTCTTGCCTATGCTCGTGGTTTGGGTGAATTCGGTGCTACAGCAATGCTTGCAGGTAACATTGCAGGACAGACCAGAACACTTCCTATGGCAGTATATTCAGAAGTGGCTGCTGGAAATATGGGAACTGCATTCGATTATGTAATTGTCATTGTTTTCATATCATTCATAGCTATTTTCATCATGGATTATGTCTCTTTGCGCAAGGAAAAACAGTGGAGATAATAACGAGGAAGGATTATGTCAGGTAAATTATTGAAGGTAGATATCCACAAGAAACTTAAGGAATTCGATTTGGATGTTAATTTTGAATTGAAAAACGGATGCTTGGGCATTCTTGGTCCTTCCGGTTGCGGCAAAAGTATGACATTGAAATCAATTGCAGGAATTGTCGATCCTGACAGTGGGATTGTAAGTTTGGCCACTGGCAAAGAGCATGTCTATTTTGATTCTGACAATAAGGTCAATTTGAAACCCCAAAAGAGAAACGTGGGTTACCTATTTCAAAACTATGCGCTGTTTCCAAACATGACAGTTGAGGAAAATGTGGGCATTGGGCTTCAGAATAACGATGAAAAGGTAGTTTCCGAAATGATCAGGCGTTTTCATCTGGAAGGGTTGGAGAAAAGGTATCCTAGACAATTGTCCGGAGGCCAGCAGCAAAGGGTTGCATTGGCCCGTATCATGGCATACGGTCCGGACGTAATATTGTTGGATGAGCCTTTCAGCGCAATGGATACAGTATTAAAGGAACAATTGCGTAGAGAAATGGCTAATTTCCTTGCCAATTTCAATGGATTTTCCATTCTGGTTACTCATGACCGTGATGAGGCATTCCAGTTCTGCGATGAGCTCATTATTCTTGATAAGGGTAAAATCATTGCAAAGGGAAAAACAGTTGACCTCTTTGAAAATCCAAGAAAAGTGGAAGTTGCAAGGCTTACAGGGTGTAAAAACATCTCTAAAATCGAAATTGTCGACGATTATCATGTCAAATCCTTGGACTGGAACGTGACATTTGAAGTATCTGAAAAGGTTTCATCTGCCATTTCCCATATTGGGATAAGGGCGCATGATTTCTATCCTGCCCAAAAGGATGATGTAAATGCTGTGGCTACGGCTGATTCAACAAAACTGGAAATGCCTTTCGAATGGCAGATATCCCTGGCAAATGGTCTTTTGTGGAAACTGGACAAGCAGATGCGGGAGCATGAGTTTGCGATTCCCGAGTATCTGAAAGTGGATCCTAAAAACATCATATTGTTGGAAGAGTAGTTGGTTAATTTTGGTTTGTAAAATTGCTCTCACTTTGTAAAATTGCTGTTAAACCAAAGAAAAATTATTTAAATGAGAAAAATCTAAATAATCTTGATTGATTAAAGAAATTATTTAGTGAGGTTGTGTTAAATGGCTAAACCAATAGGTGAAACTCCAACTTTATATGGTGCAGATGCTCTTGAAGTTCTTAAAAAGATGAATGAACCTCCAACTGAAGAAGAGATTGAATTCGCTAAAAAAATTAAATCCCAAAGAAACGTACCTTTTTGAGACTTATTTTAATTTATAAATCCAACTCTAAATCTTTCAAATCATAATAAAGATAGAATGTTCGTGTTGGGTCTTGTTTTTTAATTTTATCTATTTTATTCAAAAGTTGTTCATCATTTTTGAGATTATTGAACCGATTATTTGTTACATAAAATGTGTATGCGGATGCATATCCCTCAACTATTACAAACCTGAATCCCACATTATTTTCTGCAATTTTTTTAAGGTTATATAAAACATTTCTTAAAACTTGTGAACCTAACCCATGTCGGGCATATTTTTTGTCAATTGCAAATCTTCCAATTTTAATTGTTGGGATTGTATTGTTTTCAGAAACATTTAGTTTCCCTTTGATTTTCTCTTTTTCAACTTCGTCCCGTAATAATTTAAGTTTCATTGAATCAGTTAACAAGGACACAAAGCCTATTATCTCTCCATCGCAGACTATCAGTTTTATAAGGTTCAATTTCTCATTTTGTTGCTTAAGGGCATCGGTTTTCAGAAAGTCATTCAAGTCATCGGACTCGCATTCAAAATCGCTTAAGTCATGTTCTTCGGTTAATGTTTCAAAAATATAATTATCTTTAATGTATTTAATATCCATAATAATACATTAAATAACTCAATATTTAAAATTGAGTATTTTTAATCATCAATTTTGATTTTAACTTATTAAATTTCAGTTAAACATAAATATTGCATTGTTTTCGACTTAATACTTAAAACAGTTTTCCTGATGGTTGTCGATTATTCCAATTGACTCCAGATATGAGTAGATTATTGTCGGGCCGACAAACTTCATTCCTCTTTTTTTCAAGTCCTTTGAAATATGTTTGGATAAATCTGATTCTGTCAGAAATTCCGCCTTGATGATTTCGCCATCGGTGAATCCCCAGATGTATTCGTCAAAGCTGCCAAATTCTTTCTGAATTTCAATGAATATCTGTGCGTTGTTGATTGCGGAAGCGATTTTTCCCTTGTGGCGGATGATTCCATCATTTAAGCGAAGTTCCTCGATCTTTTCATCATCATAATTTGCCACCTTTTCAATATCAAAGCCATCGAAGGCTTTTCTGAAGTTTTCACGCTTTTTTAATATGGTGATCCATGACAGTCCTGCCTGAAATGATTCCAAAACAAGCATTTCAAAGAGCTCTCTGTCGTCATGTGTCGGAACTCCCCATTCCTCGTCATGATACCTGATGTATATTTCATCGTCTCCTGCCCATGAACATCTTTCACATTTCATGAAAATACTTATCATTGACTTAATTTAAATATATTTTTAATCTATTTTGAATTATATTTGTTAATTCATATTATTGTTGGATTAATGGCAAAGTAATATATTTCATTTAATTTAGTTGATAATAGGAGATAGTATTATGACAGAATTAGGTTTCGGAATGATGAGACTTCCGTTAGTGGACGAAAACGATCAGACAAGCGTTGATATGGAACAGGTAAACAAGATGGTTGATGCATACATGGAAAGCGGATTCAATCATTTTGACACTGCTTACGTTTATCATGAGGGTGTCGGTGAAGCGGCATTCAGAAAATCCGTGGTTGAAAGGTATCCTCGCGAATCCTTTAAGATTTCAACAAAATTGCCTTTATTTATCATCACAGAGGACACACCGCTTGAGCCGATATTCGCTCAACAGCTTGAAAACTGTGGAGTTGACTACTTTGATTATTATCTGTTGCACAATGTGAGCGGTTTTACTGAAAACGCTTGGAAAAACGTTGACTTGTTTTCATTCATCCAAAAGAAAAAAGAGGAAGGATTCATCAAGCACATAGGATTGTCCACTCATGGAAATGCGGAATTCTTGGAGGAACTTCTGTTTGACCCTCCTGAACTGGAGTTTGTATTGCTTCAAATCAACTATCTCGACTGGGAAGATGAAGGAATCGAGTCACGCAAGTGTCTTGAGGTTGCAAGAAAGTATAATGTTCCCGTAATGATTATGGAACCTTTCAAGGGCGGATTTTTGGCAGACGTGCCTGAAGAGGCTGAAAAGCTCATGAAGGAATATGATTCAGACAGGTCAGTGATTTCCTGGGCAATGAGATTTGTGGCCAACCTTGAAGGTGTTAGTGTTGTCTACACCGGTGCAAGCAATATGGAACAGCTTGAAAGCAACATTGAAGAATTCAAGAATGCTGATCCATTAAATGATGAGGAGTTGGAGCTTTTAAGTGAAGTTTCTGAAATCATCAACAGTAACATCACTGTTGACTGTACAAAATGCAGGTATTGTGTCGATTCATGCACAGAAGATATTGACATTGCAAAGGTATTTGACTTATACAACAAGCATAAGCTTTTGGAAAAGGATGATTGGACACAGTTCGGTAACGCTTACTTGAATTATTCAAAGCTTGACGGTGTCGGAATCGCTTCTGATTGCATTGAATGCGAGGCATGCATTGAAGAGTGTCCTCAGCAAATCAACATTCCTGAAGTTCTAAAAGATGTCGCAAAGACATTCGAAACCGAAATATACGGTTTCACCGATTAAGTTAATTTTAATAATAATTAATGCCAAAGTTATAAATAGTTAGATTATTGAAGGTTTTTATTATGATACCTGGTATGAATAAAAAGCAAATGAAACAGATGGAAAGGCAAATGAAGAAAATGGGTATGAAAATGGAAGAGCTCGAAGGAGTTCGTGAAGTCATTATCCGTTTTGACGATAAAGAGTTAATAATCGATGAGCCTAGCGTAAGTTTGATGAATGTGATGGGACAGGAAACTTATCAAGTGGACGGTAAGGCTCGTGAAGTTGAATTAGAATACGAAATTGAAATTCCTGATGAAGATATTGAAATGGTAGCCAACACCGCTGGAGTTTCCGAGGATGAAGCAAGAGCAGCTCTTGAAGAATGTAAAGGCGATTTGGCAGAAGCTATTATGAAATTGAACCAATAGATAACATGACTTTAATTGCACATATTTCTGATTTGCATGTTTCTAAATCAGATTTTGATGAAGAAATGTTCATGACTGCAGTGACTCAAATAAATAATATGCAGCCTGACATGATAATTTTAACTGGAGATCTTACAAATAATGGATATTACACTGAATTTGAACAGGTTAAACGATATTTGGCCATGTTTGAAGCACCATTATTTGCAATTCCTGGAAATCATGATGCTCGTAATCTGGGTTATCAAACTTTTGAAGAGTTAATTGGTGAGAGAAGTTGGAAATTAACTATGGATGACCAGGTTACAGTTATCGGATTGGACAGCAGTTCTCCCGATGAAAGCAAGGGACATGTTGGGACTCCTCAACACATGTGGTTAGAACATCAGTTGGATGAATGTGTAATTAATGATAATTTTTCTATTGTTTCTTTACATCATCATGTTGTTTCCATTCCTCAAACAGGTCGAGAACGTAATGTTTTATCTGATGCAGGAGATATCTTGAAAACTTTAACAACTCATGAAGTTGATTTAGTTTTATCTGGACACAAACATGTTCCAAATATTTGGAGAATAAACAATACTTTGATTGTAAATGCAGGGTCTTTATGTTCCTATAAGCTTAGAGGAAAGAATAAAAACTCTTATAACGTTTATAATATTACAGATGATGAAATTGAAATATATCTGAATGAAGTTAAGGGTGAAAAATTTTTATTTGGAAAATATTCCCGTAACAGAATGTAAATTACATTTAAATATTTAATAAAATAAATATATTATATTGAACTAATTATTATTTTTAGGTGATATTATGAAAGTGGTCGTAGATGCTTCTAATGTGGCGTATCATGTTAAAAATGAAAATGGACAACCTCAAATGTCAAATATTCTTGCTGCTGTTAAAGCATTAGAAGAAAGTGAAGATGAATTTGTAATTATTGCCGATGCATCACTCCGTCATGACATTGATGATAAAGAAAAATTTTTAACATTGTTGGAAAATGAAAATGTAGAAGAAGTTCCAGCAGGTAACGATGCAGATCATTTTATTTTGGATATTGCTACTCGTGAAAGGGCTAAAGTTTTATCAAATGATAAATTCAGAGATTATGCTGCTGAATTTAGAAATATCTCTTCAATGAGAATTCCATTTATTATAGATAATGGCAGACTCACATTTGGAAAGCCAAAAAAACCTAAAAAAGATAAAAACATCCTTCAAAATATCTGTGATGAGATTATCAAAGAATTAAACTTCAAGAAATGGGAAATATATACTGGAAAAGAAGGTTTGGAAATTTCCCCGTTAAACATTGCAAAACAGGCCATTATTCGTATTGACAATGAGAACAATGCCGAATCCAAACTTGAAAATATTTTTGCAAAAATCCCTATGTTTAATAAGATTGTAGAAATGGTTGACGATGTTGAAATCGCCGCTCCATATGTGATTTTTGTATTAGTACATCCTAAAGATTATAAAGTCGCTGTGAAAAATGCAGGTAACATTTCCGTTACTGTTGCTGACAGGTTAGGTCTTGAGAAAAAACCTTTGATTGCAGTGCGTAATGATTTATTTACAAAACCAGGCACTTTTGAATTGAATATCTTATTGGCTGATGAAGTTACTCAGGCAGCCCCATATAACATTTTAGTTCGTGTAAGCGAACATGATGAAGTATTTATCAAAAGAAATTCCAGAAACATTGCAAGTACAATTGCTGGAAGACTTGGATCTTGGAAATTCCCATTTGTTTCTGTAAAACCAGACATGCTTTTAGAAAAACCTGGAGAATTTGAAATAGAACTTGAAAAAGGAGGTAATTTAGATGGCTAATGGTTTAACAAAGTCATTTATTAGACTCACAACAAAACTCAATCCAATTGCTGTTGGAACCAAGTTTTTTCCAACAAATTCTCTTGAAACAGAATATGTAGAATTATTTAATCAAACCCAAACAATTCTATTTGAACTTGAAAAAGCGGAAATAACTTCAGACACTATTTTGGAAAATCTTATTCGTGATGTGGGTGCTGAAAACCTTCCTAAGGACTATACATTTCATGAATTGAAACCTGCTGAAAATAGGATTGAAGAATACGCGTTGGTAAGTAATATTATTATGGGAAGTGACCGTTATTTTTACATTGAACTTCCACAACCTTCACGTTTGATTGATATTTTTGTTAAAATTATCCAATCTGAAAAAGGAGAGATTGTGGAAAAAACAGCTACTGAACTTGTTGCAAAAATGTTAAGTAAAAATGATGCAATCCGTGTAGCCATTGAATTGATAGGTATTGGATTGTCCGAAGGCGTTCAAGTAATATCTGCTGTGGGTATGACTGGTGCAGCTTCAATTGAAAGAGCTATTCATTACACTCAAAGTGTGGGAAGCTTTCCAGGAATTGCATTTACAAAACTCGGTGGGGAATATGCATTAGTATTCGATTCACCGTTTTTACTTAAGGAATCAAGGCCAGTAGATTTGGAAAATTATTTATTTATTGATTTAATCGATTCAACCAAATTCATTAATAAGAATGGTAGGAACCAATTGGTTGATTTAATGAATGGTATTAAAACATTCATCGAAACAGAGTGTGACGGTGAATTGGAAGGATACCGTGAAGGTGGGGACGATTTCATTGCAAGATTCCCATCAAAAGACTTGGCAATACGTGCAGGTCTTGATGCCGCTTGGTTTGCTCTTGATAATGGAGCTAAAATCAGAGCAGGTATTGGAAGAAGCAGAAGAGAAGCAGGTGAAAGGGCTCAAATGGTTGATGATATTGATGCTGCTGCTCCTTTGTCATTAGTTATTTTTGAATTAGCTAATGGGTTATATGCTTACAACATTCCTTCAGAATTTACAAGAACATTAATTAATTTAGTTGAAAACGAAAAACCAAAATTGATTGGAGTATTTGCATTCGTATTTATATTTGCATATCTTTTGTCAATTGTAGGTTTGGGAATGTTTAGTTTTATTGGAGTTATTTTAGCTCTTGTTTATGCATTTGTTGCTTAATTAAATTGTAAAAGAGAAAAACTATGAGACGAAAAAAAGACGATAAGAGAGTTTTAAGATCTGGAAATGGTCGTCAATCAAATTCTAGAAGATTAAAAAGTAATCGTCATTTTATTCCTAGAAGACAAAAAAATAATGTAGGTTATGGGAATCCTGGAAATCCTCGTATTCGTAGAACTAAAAGTAAACGTAGTAAGAAGCTCGTTTTAGTCATGATTATTGCATTATTGGCATTTGTTATAGGTGCGGGAATAGGCATTTCATTAAGTTTTGACAATGGGGATGCTGATGAGGGGCCTCACTATCAAAATGTCACTAAAGACATGACAAGCAATTTAAATGAAACTGAGGATGTTTATTATGACAAAACAACTGATGCTATAGATTATAATGAAAATACAACTTCTCAGTTGCAAACAACTACTGATCAAATAATTAATGAGTAATATTGTGATTATATGAATTTTATTAAAGAAATTGATGGTGGATTTTCAGTAATTGAAAATCTAAAGGTTTCTGGAGCTCGTGAAGGCAAATTTGGCGTAAGTATCATATTGTCTCCCAACAGTAACGCTTCAGCTGTTTTCACTTCAAATAAGGTTGTTGCTGCTCCGGTCAAATATACAAAAAACGTTTTAAAAAAAGGAATAGTTTCCGCTGTTTTTGTAAACAGTGGTAATGCTAACTGTTTTACGGGTGAGCAAGGATTTAAAGATTGTGAAACATTAGTCGAACTCGTTTCTAAAGATTTGAAAATACCTTCTGACGAGATTGCTATTGCTTCAACAGGAGTTATTGGTCGTGAAATGCCTATAGATGTCATTTCAAAAGTGGCATATGAATCCTTGTCCAAATTGGGTAATGGACCTGAAAATTCTCTTGCGGCTGCAAAGTCCATCATGACCACAGACACTTTTCCAAAGGAGTGTGCTGTTGAGGTTACATTGACAAATGGCAAGTCAGTTAAAATTGCAGGAATCACCAAAGGAAGTGGGATGATTGCTCCAAATATGGGTACAATGTTGTCTTTCATTGTAACTGATGCGATAGTCTCCCCTGATGAAATCAACAAAGCATTAAAGAAAGCTGCAAATATCAGTTTCAACATGATAGTTGTTGATGGTGATGAAAGTACTAACGATACATGCCTAATGATGGCTAATGGTGCATCTGGTGTTGAAGTTGTAAACGATGGACAGATGGATCCTAATTTCCGGGAAGCATTGAATTACCTATGTATCGATTTGGCTAAGAAAATGGCTCGTGATGGTGAGGGAGCTACCAAATTCATTGAAGCAAATGTCTGTGGAGCTCGTAATTTAGAAGATGCAAGACTGGCATCCAAAGCGATTATCTCTTCAAGCCTGTTCAAGTCTGCAGTGTTTGGTGGTGACCCTAACTGGGGAAGGATAGTTTCAGCTATCGGTTATTCCGGTTGTGATTTGAATCCTGATATCGTTACAATATCCATTGCGGATGATGTGGATGAGGTTGATCTTGTTAAAAAGGGTGAAATTTTAGCGTTTGAAGACACTCCATATCTTGAAAGGGCTGAAAAAATCATGCAATCCAAGAATGTCATTGTAAATATTGATATGGATTTGGGTGATGGTGAGGCTACTGCGTGGGGTTGCGATTTAACTTATGATTATGTTAAAATTAATGCGGAATACACCACTTAAAGAAAACCTTTAAATATCTTGAAAACAAATATTTTTTTGTTATAGATTTAATTCTAATTTTGTAATGATAAATTTTAAGGAGGGGAAAACATGGCAAAAGTTAAAGGAACTAACAGAAGAACCAGACAAAAAAGAAGTTATACTAAACCTGGTAGTAAAAGAGGAAGAGGAGTAAAACAAACCTGGAAAAAATAATCCTCTTATAACTTTTTTTTATTATTTTAACTATTTTTTGACTGTTATTTACTAATTTTCACATTGACAATAATTAAATACTATTTTTTAAAGATATTATCATAGGTGATAATATGATGATGCCTGAAAATGGACACAGAGCTCATGGATTTTCAAGTGCAAATTTCTTGGATTCAGATGAAATTCTTCAAGAATTGAATTTGAATGGCAATGAGACTTTTATGGATGCAGGATGTGGTGATGGCCATAATGCAATTAAAGTTTTGGAAGATTACAATCATAAGGGAACAGTTTATGCAGTAGATATCTATGATGCTTCTATTGAGGATATGGAAACCTATAAAAAAGAAAACAATGTTGAAAATTTAATCAATATCGAAGCCGACATCACTGAAGGAATTCCTGGTGTTGAAGACGCTTCAATCGATGTTGTTTTATTGGTGAATGTTTTCCATGGATTTAAAGCATCTAGAAAATTGGATGAGGCAGTTTCAGAACTTGGAAGAATTGTTTCAGATGACGGTAAAATTGCAATCATGGACTATAAGGCATGGGATGTTCCTAACGGACCTCCAACCAAGATGAGATCCTCTCCTGAAGATTTGGAAGAATTGTTCTCTAGGCATGGTCTTAAAAAGATTTACTTGAATGAAGAAATTGGTGAGGACATTCCTGAAGGTAAATCTCACTATCTAATCATGTTTAAAAAAAACTAGCTTGTTTTAACTGAGGGAATATTCATATTCCCACTTCTCTTATTTTTGGAAAATAATTATATACTATTTTTTAAAGATTATTATTTAATAATTAACTATATTCAGATTTAAGGAGTAATGAAAATGATTTTTGCAGCAATTTTGGCAGGTGGAATCGGCTCAAGAATGGGTGGGACAGACACTCCCAAGCAATTTCTAACATTGGGAAACAAACCTGTTATTATTCATACTATTGAAAAGTTTGTTATAAATGAAAATATAGATAAGATTATTGTTTTGACACCTAATAATTTCATAAACCATACCAATCACCTGATAAAGGAATACATTGGTGATAATGAGGACATCATTGTTATTGAAGGTGGGCAAACCAGAAATGATACATTAATGAACAGTATCAAATACATTGATGAGAATTTTGGCATTGATGACGATTCAATAATTCTCACTCACGATTCAGTCAGGCCATTTGTAACACATAGGATAATTGAAGACAATATTTACGCTGCAAAAAAATATGGTGCCTGTGACACTGTCATACCTGCAACTGATACAATCGTTGAAAGCGTTAATGGTGAGACTATTGAAAGTATTCCCGTGAGGGATTATTATTACCAAGGCCAAACTCCACAGAGCTTCAATATAAAGAAACTTTTTAATCTAATGAGTAGTTTAACAGAAGCTGAAACTAATATCCTAACTGATGCATGCAAAATATTTACACTTAAGGATGAAGATGTACATCTGGTTAAGGGAGAAGTTACAAATATCAAAATTACTTATCCGTATGACTTGAAATTAGCCAATACAATACTTGATGATAAAAATGATTAACATTGTTTACAGACTTAAATCTCCAAAGTTTTTTGAGGAATCAATTGACGAAATTGAATTGGACGGCGTCATTGTGAGGCCATCCCATCTCTCAATTTGTCAGGCAGACCAAAGGTACTATCAAGGTTCAAGGCCTGCTGAGGTTCTTGAAAAGAAATTGCCTATGGCATTGATTCATGAAGGTATAGGGGAAGTTGTCTTTGACAATTCAGGTGAATTCAAGTCAGGAGATAAAGTCGTAATGATACCAAACACTCCTATGGGGGAGGATGTTTGCAGAGCTAATTACTCATACAACTCCAAGTTTAGGGGAAGCGGATTTGATGGATTCACTTCAGATTTGGTAAAAATGGATTCAGATAGGCTGGTGAAACTGCCTGATGATTTCAACCCTCATGTAAGTGCTTTTATAGAACTCATATCCGTGGCATATCAGGGCATTTCCAAGTTTTCAGAAATTGCAATAACTCCAAAGGATGTTTTGGGAGTTTGGGGAGATGGAAATCTAGGTTTTATCACTGCACTTTTCCTAAAAGAAAAATTCCCTGAGTCTAAGGTGCTTGTGTTTGGAAAACATCTTGATAACCTGAACCTGTTCTCATTTGTTGACGGAACTTATCAGATACATAATGTGCCTGATGATTTGGCAATTGACCATGCATTTGAATGTGTTGGTTCAAGTGCTTCACAATCAGCAATTGATCAAATCATAGATTTAATTAATCCTCAAGGAACAATAAATCTCTTTGGAGTGAGTGAATATCCTATACCGATCAATACTCGTATGGTTTTAGAAAAAGGATTGGCCATTCAGGGAAACAGCAGGTCCGAAAGGGAAGATTTTATTGGAGTTGTTGAAACACTCGAACAAAATCCTCAACTGTTTGAACATCTGGAAAAACTTGTCACCAACATTTGTGTAATCCATTCATTAAATGACCTTAAAGAGGCATTTGACAAGGACTACATTTCACATTTCGGAAAAACTATTTTAAGATGGAATAAATGATTATTCAATCATATTGATTATCTTAATTGATTCCACTCTAAAATATGTTCTGTCTTTTTTATCGCACATTACCGGAAGCAATCTAACGGCCTCGATATCGTCATAGCTTAGGATTTCGTTTCTGCTGATTTTTTCCTTGACTTTATTGAGGATGAACCTGCATGGATCTTCCTGGCTGCAAAATAGTTTTATTGTAAAATCCGCTTCAGATTTTATGGTCTGCTCTTTTACTGTAATTTTAACGTATTTTGGACATATTAAGTAAACTGAAACATGCTTGTGGTGTTTTTCATAAAGGTCTTCTGCAAATTCGATGTATTTTGTTAACTCCTCTTCGTCAAAATCTACAAGTTGGTATTCTAAATTGATAAATTCTCCATCTTCTGTGGCGAAAATGTCTCCTCCTTGGTGAACTCCTCCATCAAGATTTAAATCATGTTGGGGAATGTGGCGTTTAATCTTTCGTGGGTCGTTGAAATCGTTTTTTATCATTTCAGTTTTAATTTTGAATTCTTTCTCATTCATGGTTTAACCTTTAAAAAATTTAATTTGCATTCTTAATATTTCATTTGATGGTTTATAAATTAGTAAGTTATTAATTCAAGCAATATTGATTGGTTAAATCAATTTTTAATGGAGGATTCAATTTTTCAATTTGAACTAATCCTATGGTTTTTCATTGATTTAGAATATTTTTAATAATTGATTTGATAAATTTAGTATTGGTGGTACTTTGGATTATGAAACAATAATTCGTGATAAATTCCCGACATGTGATGTGGAAGTAATTGCTCCAGATTTTTTCGAGATTGGACAGCTGATTGAATACATTACAGATGACATTATTGTATGTAACCCTCATTCAGTCATTGTATACGGTCATATGATAAGATTTCTGGTGAATGTTGGAGAAAGAGGTAAAATCTATTATCTTGAAAACTTTTCAGATGATGATTTGGACTTGATTCATCAGGGACTATTGAAATTCACATGGGGAAGGGATGTCAAGATCAACTTATTCAAAAATTCAAACCCTGATAAGGAAGTGTTAGGCTTATGATAATAAATTTCAATGAAATCAAGGAAGTCAGCGTTCCCCATATGAACGACGGTGACGGAGAAGTAATGGCAAAAATGGAAGTAAATG
>NZ_JAGAXX010000002.1 GCF_017940815.1 Methanobrevibacter sp. | reverse complement strand
TTCCAGATGAAACCATACTGTATCCGACATATGCAACAACAATGATTGTAGCGACCACCATGATAATTCCAACGACAGAAATTAACATAGAAGTGGATTTAAATAAGCTTAATCTTGATTTTCTCATATTAACCTCAATAATAAAAATTATAGATAGTATTATATTAATTTAAGTATATTAATGTTACTTATCAAATGCTCTTAGGCAATATTTTTTAAGTATAAAAAATTAATATTATGACAATGAACTCTACTAATAAAACACAAACATCAACTGCAAAATTCGAAGAATTTTTTGCAACATCATACAAAGATGATGTATTCAAAATACTTGAAAAATACCCTGATGAGCGATCATTGAGTGTTAATTATCAGTCATTGGAAATGTTTGATCCAGACTTGGCAGATTTATTAATTGAAAAACCTGAAGAAGTTATTGCTGCCGCACAAGTTGCGATTAAAAACATTGACCCATTGGTAAAGGACGCTGACATCAACATCAGATTCGAGAATCTGACCAATGTAATTCAATTAAAGGACTTATTGAGTAAATACATTGGAACATTTGTCGCTGCAGACGGTATTGTAAGGAAAACTGATGAAATCAGACCTCGTATTGAAACCGGTGTTTTTGAATGTAGAGGATGTATGAGATTACACGAGGTAGAGCAAACATCATCAAATACAATTATAGAACCTTCACTTTGTAGCGAATGTGGTGGAAGATCATTCAGATTGCTCCAAGAGGAATCAAAATACATCGATACACAAACCGCTAGAATGCAAGAACCTCTGGAAAACCTATCCGGAGGAACAGAACCTAAGCAAATGTTGATGATTTTAGAAGACGATTTGGTCGATCAGCTAAATCCAGGAGACAAGGTAAGAATTACCGGAACCTTAAAAACATTTAGAGAAGAGAGAAGCGGCAAATTTAAAAATTATATTTATGTAAACCATATAGAACCTCTGGAACAGGAATTTGAGGAATTGCAACTTTCTGAAGAGGACGAAGAAAAGATTATTGAATTATCACAAGACCCCCATATTCACGATAAAATTATCAGGTCAACCGCTCCATCAATTAGAGGATATCCTAACGTTAAGGAAGCTATCGCATTGCAATTGTTTGGAGGAGCATCCAAACAGCTTGAAGATGAAACCAAACTGAGAGGAGATATCCACATTTTGATTGTTGGGGACCCTGGTATCGGTAAGTCCCAGATATTGAAATACGTTTCAAGGCTTGCTCCAAGAAGTATCTATACAAGTGGTAAAGGTACAAGTGGTGCAGGTTTGACTGCAGCAGCAGTAAGGGACGAACTTGGCGGATGGTCTCTAGAAGCAGGTGCATTAGTACTTGGGGACCAAGGTAACGTATGTGTTGACGAATTGGACAAAATGAGGTCAGAAGACCGTTCAGCGCTTCACGAAGCATTGGAACAACAAACTGTAAGTATTGCAAAGGCAGGAATTATGGCAACATTGAATTCAAGATGTTCAGTTCTTGCAGCGGCAAACCCTAAATTCGGTAGATTTGACAGGTACAAAGTATTAGCAGAACAAATTGACCTGCCAGCACCTATTATTTCTCGTTTCGATTTAATTTTTGTAATTGAAGACAAACCAAGTAAGGAAGGAGATGCAAAATTAGCAGACCACATTTTAAAAATACACCAAGAAAATACCGTTGAATATGAGATAGAACCTGAATTACTTAGAAAATACATTGCATATGCTCGTAAGAACGTAAATCCTCACTTAAGTGATGGTGCTATCGAAGTTCTAAAAGAATTTTATGTAAGCACCAGGAACAGCAATCCAGAAGAGCAAGGCCCAGTTCCAATCACTGCAAGGCAATTAGAGGCAATTATTCGTTTGTCTGAAGCAAGTGCTAAAATCAAACTTAAAGACACCGTTGATAAGGAAGACGCAGAAAGGGCTGTCAGATTACAAAGGGCTTGTCTTTTAGAAATTGGTGTTGATCCAGAAACCGGTGAAATCGATGCAGATATCGTCAGCGGAGGAACACCAAAATCAGACAGGGATAAGATTCAAACAGTTACTGAAGAAATTAAACGTCTCCAAGAGGAATATGCTGGAAATGCTCCATTGAATGTTTTAATCTCAAATATGGCAGACAATTTCGGAGTCAGCGAAGATAAAACAGAACAAATCGTTAGAAATCTTGTTCAAAAAGGAGTCATATATCAGCCAACAACTGGATACTTCAGAATAGCTTAACTCCCTCTTCACCTTTTTTTATTTTTTCACAACACTTAACCCAAAACCATCCCATTAACAATACATTAATAAATGATTAAAACTAAATTTAATATATTATACTTATACTGATTTTATAAGGAGAGATAATTATGGATAAATATGAAGATTTATTAGAAAGAGCAATAGACCAATTACCTCCTGAAGTATTTGAACACAAAAGATTCAAAATTCCTAAAGCTTATTCAGATATCCAAGGTAATAGAACATTCATCAAAAACTTTAAAGATGTGTCAGAAGGTTTAAACAGAGACCCTCAACACTTATTAAAATTCTTGATGAGAGAATTAGGTACTGCAGGAAACATCGAAGGTCAAAGAGCAATCTTACAAGGTAAATTCACCCACTACCTAATCAACGAAAGAATCGAAGATTATGTGGACAAATACGTAATTTGCCACGAATGTAACAGACCAGATACAAGAATTATCAGAGAAGGTAGAATATTCTTACTTAAATGTGCTGCATGCGGTGCTACAGCACCTTTAAAATCATTATAATCTTACCTTTTTTTACTTATTTTTTACTGATATCATGTTTTGTCCAGAGTGCGGAAGTACAGATAAGGAAATGGTTGGAGACATCTGTATAGACTGTTTTTTAAAAGAATTTGAAATGATCGAACTTCCAAAAAGAATTGAAGTTCAAATCTGCAGCCATTGTAATAGTAAACTTGAAGAAGGCAAATGGAGTGAGGAGTTCATTCCTGAAGAAGAAATAATCTACCGCGCACTCGAAAGAAACATCAAGATAGCTGATGAAGTGTCAAATGAAATAATCAATCTTGAAATTGACCAAATCAAAGGTACAATAGCCAGTTGTTATGTTGAAATTGTTGGAGAAGTTCATGGAGCGCAAATAGAGGAAACTAAGGAATGCGAAGTCAAGATTTTAAAAACAGTTTGTCCAACATGCAGTAAAATTCAATCTGGTTATTACGAATCTGTAATACAATTCAGAGCAGACAATCGTGAAATAAAACCTGAAGAATATGAAAAAGCCGAAGAGATTGTTGAAAGAACCTTAATCAAGCAATCCAAAAAGGACAAGCTGGCATACTGCCCTCAAATTGCAAGGCTAAAAGAGGGTCACGACTATTACATCGGATCTCTAAAATCCGGAAAGAAAGTTGCAGAAGCATTGACCGAAGAGTTCGGTGGAATAATCAAGGAATCCCCAAGACTAATAAGTGAGGACAAATCCACCGGAAAGGGACTTTACCGTATTTGGATTTCCGTTAGAATTCCTGAATTCGAAGTTAATGACTTCGTCAAATATGATGAAAAAATCATTAGAGTAACCAGCATAGGCAAGAACAGTGTTGTTGGCCAGGAGCTGTCCAATGATAAAAAGCACAACATTCCAATGAAGAACATGGAAGACATCAAGCTTGTTAAGAAATCTTCAGAGATTGAGACAACAACAATCATTTCAAAATCACCAAGCATCATACAGATTCTAGACCCTAGCGACTATTCCGCAGTGGATTTGGAGATGAAAGATGAATTCAAAGGATACAATATCGGTGATGAAATCAAACTTATTAAAATTGACAATTACATTTATTTAATAGACTAAGTGATAAGATGAATATCGAAGAAAAAATTCAGTTAATCGAAGAAGGAACCTTGGAAGTTATAGATACCGAAGAATTAAAGGAAGTTCTCCAAAAGGAACAACCTATAGCTTATACAGGTTATGAACCTTCAGGAAAAATCCATTTGGGACATGCAGTAACTGTACAAAAATTAAAACAATTACAAAAGTTAGGTTTTAAAATCAAAATCCTCTTGGCAGATTACCACGCATTTTTAAATGGAAAAGGAACTGTTGAAGAAATTGCAAAAACTGCTGAATACAACAAAAAATGTTTCCAGGCTCTTGGTCTTGATGAAACAACCGAATTCGTTTACGGTTCATCATTCCAATTAGAACCAGATTATACTGATAAAGTTTATAAATTAGCTACCATGACTACCTTGAAAAGAGCAAGAAGAAGTATGGATCAGGTAAGTCGTGCGGATGACAATCCAAAAGTAGCTAGCGTAATTTATCCAATCATGCAAACCGTCGACATGGCTGCACTTGAAGTGGACATTGCACTCGGTGGAATGGAACAAAGGAAAATCCAAATGTTAGCTCGTGAAAACCTTGAAAAAATTGGAGAAAACGTTCCTGTTTGTATCCACACCCCACTATTGCACGGTCTTGACGGGGATGCTAAAATGTCCTCAAGTAAAGGAAACTACATTGCAGTAGATGATTCCGTTGAAGAGATTTCTAAAAAAATCAATAAGAGTTACTGCCCACAAGGAGAAGTTGAAGGCAACCCTATGATTGAAATTGCAGAGACCTTCGTTTATCCTAATCAAGAGAAATTACTCATAAAAAGACCTGAAAAATTCGGTGGCGACATTGAGCTTACCCATGATGAATTAATCAAGGACTTCAGTGAGGGCAATTTACATCCAATGGACTTGAAAAATGGAATCAAAGACTTCTTAATTGAGTTCTTTGCACCAGTTAGAGAATACATGGAGGAAAATTGATGAATGAAGAAAAACAAGAATTTGAAATGGGTTTGCCAAACGGTGTTGGCGAGCAGATGCTTGCTCATGCATTCGAAAAATTCGACATCAAATTGGAACAAACAGAGTTTGGTCCTAAAATCATCGGAGAATATGATGAGTTAGTAAAAACAAGAGAATTTTTAGAGAATGCCATTCGTGAAAGACTAGAAGAACTTGAAGGGAAAAAATAATTTTTCCTATTTTCAAATCTTTTCCTTTTTTATTTTTTTATTACATGCAATCTGATTTTTTATTATTTTTTAGATGCTCATATTGTCACTTATTTTTTACATATGGAAATTACTTGTATATTACTCAAAAAATTAAACCTTAAATGGATTTATACTCCTTAAAACAATACTAAAATAATTATTTTTAATATATCTAATTAAATTTAAAATATTTTTTAAACATCATGATTAAATATGAGTAATTAATTATTTTACATATTTATCGAGATATTTATGAGTTAAAAAGAATAATGCATTATTTTCAATTTATATTTATAAAAATTAAGTTTTAATTAATATATTGACTGTACAATTCTTATTTTAAAAATTTAAACAATAAATTAATATTATTTAAAATAATTTAAAATAATTTAAAAATTTATAGTTAGTTTTAAATATAATCAAATGGAATATATTTATGGCTTAACCTTTAATTTTTATCAAGTAAAAATTAAAAAAGTTAGGCCGAAATAAAAAGAGGTTTAATTAAATGTTTAAATTTGATAAAGAACAAGAAGTTTTTGACTTCGCAGGAGTCAAAATGGGTGGACAACCGGGAGAATACCCTACCGTATTGGCAGGAACTATTTTCTACGGAGGACACAACATTCTTAATGATGAATTAACAGGAGACTTCGACAAAGCTAGAGCTGAACAATTAATCAATGATATGGCATCTATTTCCGATGTAACCGGTAACCCATACATTGTACAAGTTTTCGGACAAACTGTTGAAGCACTTCCTAAATATATCGAATATGTGGGGGACATTTGTGATGCTCCTTTCCTTATAGATTCCACATCCGGTGACGCAAGAGTTGCTGGTGCACAGTACGCTGATGAAACCGGATTAACCGAAAGAGCAATTTATAACTCAATTAACATGGCAGCAGACAAATCCGAATTGGATGCACTTGCTGAAACCGACATTTCCGCTTCCATCATCTTAGGATTCAACCCAATGAATGCTACAGTTGAAGGAAAAATGAACATGTGGGAAAACGGTGACGACGGCGCATACGAAAAAGGTTTACTTGAAGTTGCTGCTGAATGTGGTATCGACAAGTTCATGATGGATACCGCTGTAACTCCTTTAGGTCAAGGTGCAGGTATCGCTGCTAGAACATCCTTTGCTGAAAAAGCAAAATGGGGATATCCAGTAGGATCAGGTATTCACAACGTACCGTCCGCATGGGATTGGTTAAGAGACTACAAAAAAGCAGGAAACAAAACTGCATTCACTGTTTGTGACATTGGAGCAAACATTGTGCAAGTTATGTGTGCTGGAGACTTCGTTTTATTTGGACCTATTGAAAACGCAGACATTGCATTCCCTGCAGTAGCTCAAACTGACATGTTCATTTCTGAAGCTGCAAAACCTTTAGGAACCGAACCTGTTGAAGTTCACCCAATGAATAAATTGTTATAAAATCATTTGTTAATGCATTTTCAAACCTCAATGTCGATTTGTTCTTGATATCATTATGATATCGCAAATCTTAAACATTAATCCAAAAATACCGAATTAGCGCTGGGACACCCGAAACACAACCCAGCGCTTTTTAAAAAAAAAAATCATCACAAAAAAAATTAGTTAAATAAAAAAAAATAAGATTATAAAATACAGTCAGGACATATTCCAAGATATGGTGCAACTGCTTTTTTAATGTCTGAAGAAACCTTATTTACACCGTTATTTGCATCAATGATTTCATGAGTGTAATTTTCAGCCAATCTCAGATAATTCTCTTTAACTCCAGTCAAAAATTCCTCATTTTCAAAGGTATCTTCACCGGAAGTTCTCGCAACAGATGTTTTAACATCCAAATCCATCAATATCAGCAAATCCGGCTTTTTGGCATATCTGTTTAAAACCTCAATCCATTCAGCAGGCTCCTGATAAGCCAAAGAAGAGATGAATGATCTGTCTGAAATGATAATCTTAGACTCATCTTCCAATTTGTCCATTATCAACATGCGATCCGCTGCAAAAAGCAAGCCCAATGTCTTTTGAACCCTGTCAGTCATTGCGTCAGGACGTTGCAAAATTTTGCGGATTAACTTTCCAACCTCAGAATCAGTAGGTTCAACCAATGTTTCAACCCTGAAACCATTAGCTTCCAGCCATTCCTTCAATCGTTGAATCTGGGTTGATTTACCCGCACCGTCAATTCCTTCGAATACTATATACATAAAATAGAATATGTTTTAATTTAATATATAATTAATTACAAAAGTTTAAATGAATAAATCAAATCAAGGTGTATTTAAAAAATGGTTTTAGAAGAATTATTAGCCCCAGCGGGCTCTTATGATGTATTGGTGGTTGCAATCAATGCAGGTGCCGATGCAGTTTACATTGCAGGACAGCAATATGGAGCTAGAGCATATGCTAAAAACTTCACAATGGAAGAGATAGAAAAAGCAGTTAATTATGCTCACCTAAACGGAAGCAAGGTCCATGTAACGGTAAACACACTGGTGAACAATTTCGAGATTGTTGACGTGTTAAAATATCTGTTCAAGTTGTACCAGATTGGAGTGGACGCAGTCATCGTGCAGGATTTCGGACTTATCTGGCTTTTGAAAACATTCATTCCCGACCTGGAGGTTCACGCATCCACACAGATGGGACTGAACAACTATTCCTCATTCAAATGGGCGAATAAGAACAACATCAAGAGAGTCGTCCTTCCGAGGGAAGTCAACATCACCCAGATTAAGGAAACCCACAACATGCTCCAAAAGGACAACATTGACATGGACATTGAAGTGTTCGGACATGGTGCGCTATGCTATTGTGTAAGCGGAAAGTGCTACATCTCATCATACAACAGCGGAAGAAGCGGAAACCGTGGAGCATGTGCACAACCATGCAGAAGAGAATACCGATTGAAATACAGGGGATACAACATAGGAAACGGATATCTCCTATCCACACACGATCTTGCAACATATAACCATTTGACTGAGATTTCAGATGCGGGAGTCAAGTCATTGAAGCTTGAAGGCAGAATGAAATCCAAGGACTACATCGGAACCATTGTGAACAGTTACAGAAACCTCATTGACGGCAATCCCGGAGACTATAAAAAAGATTTACACCTTGTTTTTAACCGCCAGTTCACTGACGGATACATGATGGGAGATAAACCCGGAGAAGTAATGGGAAGAGGCCATTCAGGACATGAAGGACTGTACATTGGAGACATTGTAGACATTGACGGCACAAAAGTCACAATTGAAGTAAAAAACCATGAGATTCCAGTGATTTTAGAGCCCGGAGACGGAATAGCCTTCAAATATAACGGCAAAATCAAGGGAATATACCTTGAAAACATCATAAAGCAGGACGAAAACGAGATTGTTATAGACACAACCCGTCTTGTCAAGGTCGGAACCGAGGTTTTCATAAGCTATTCAAAGTCAACTCACGAATACTTGAAGCAATTCGAAAAGGAAAACATCAAAAACAACATCGGACTTAACCTTTCACTGACTTGGGATGAAAACCTGAACCTTTTCACCAAAGTGGAATACCATGTCGACGACGAGCTGATAAACTTCAGGCATAAAACATTGGACAAATTCGAAAAGGCCAAAAACAAGCCTTTGACTGAAGAAGTCATTGAAAAGCAGCTCAGTAAGACAGGACAGACACCATTCTATATTGACAACATCCTCTTCAACAACATGCCTACTGACATCTTCGTGCCAATCCGTGAAATCAACCAGATAAGACGTGAAATATTGGACAAGGCAACAGAATTGCTAATGAACCATTACACCCCAACCAAAAAGGCAGTGAAGCAAGTCAGAAAGGATCTGACCAAATTCATTGAAGATTACAATAATGCAAAACCTAAAAACAAAAAGAAAACACCGAAACTGTCCATATTCATTGATGACCTGTCACAATTAAAGGCAGCGTCAGGATTTGACCTTAAAAGAATTTACTTTGACGGCAACTGCCACTACAACAATCCTGACGACTATTTTGCAAACATAAAGGAAACCCTTAAGAAAGGAAGCCTAATGGCATCCCCAACCGAATTCGTATGGGTTTTATCATCATTCATATCCCAAGAAGATGCAGTGAAATGCAATGAGATTGTCAAGGAGCTTGAAAATGAAGGAATCATAATCTCAATAATGGGGGATTTCCCTGGCATGAGCGACATATTCGATTGCCCTATTTATGGAAATCACAACCTGAATGTATGGAACAGCTTCTGCGTCCGTGACATGAATGAGGCAGGATTCAAATCATTGATTTTATCTTCCGAACTTTCAGGTGATGAAATAAAGGAACTTGTCGCCAGAAATCATGACAGAAACATAGATTTGGAAATGATAGTCAATGGGAACCTTGAAGTTATTGTCAGCAAGGACGATTTCACCAACCTGAATGATGGAAAAGACTTCATCATTTCAAATGATGCGGATTATGCAATTTTGGAAGACAAGAAACGGAAAAAATTCAAGTACAAGATATTCTTCGATTACAACAGGCAAAGCCACATCATCAACAAGGATTGCCTATGCCTGATTGAGGAGATGAACGAAATTAAAGAGTTTGGCCTTGACAACTTGATTCTGGACTGCAGGTATTCCAATGAGCAGTACACAACACAAATCTTATCAATTTACAACGAAAGCCTTCAAAACAAGGATCAAGAGGAATTGAGAAAGTACAAATATCAAATCATGGATTTCTCCCAATCATACATCAACAAGGGCAATTTCATTGAGGGTAGGTTACATGAGAATTCCTGAATTGCTTGCTCCGGTCGGATCAATGGACCATTTGAGGGTTGCCATCAATGCAGGTGCCAGTTCAGTTTATCTTTCAGGGAAAAATTATGGGGCCCGCAAGTTCGCCGAAAACTTTACATTAGATGAAATACGCGAAGCAGTAAACATCGCACACATGCACAATGTAAAGGTTTACGTGACAGTTAATACAATAATCAGGGAAAGGGAACTTGAAAGCGTCATGAACTATTTGTCACACCTACATGCAATTGGAGTGGATGCAGTTTTGATTCAGGATCTGGGGCTAATTGAATTAATCAACACCCATTTGCCAAAATTAAAGATTCACGCATCAACACAGATGACAATTGAAAACCAGGCAAAGTTGGATTATATCGAAAGCAAGGGCGTCAAAAGAGTGGTCCTTCCCCGTGAAATGAGAAAAGAAGAAATCGAAAATCTAAACACAAACATGGAACTTGAAGTGTTTGCCCATGGAGCATTATGCTATTCATATTCAGGACAATGTCTGATGAGCAGTTTTAAAGGTGGAAGAAGCGGGAACAGAGGAACCTGTGCACAGCCTTGCCGCCAAAAATATAGAATAAAAGGAATCAAAAAGCATGACTACTACCTATCCCCCTGTGATTTGAGCCTATACGACAGGTTAAAGGAAATCGCAGAGATGAATATTCACTGCATCAAAATCGAAGGAAGGATGCGAAGCAAGGAATACCTGGCAGTGGTAGTGAGCAATTACAGGAAAGCTCTTAACAAGCTTAAAAGCGGAAAAACATCCAAAAGCGAGGAAATCAGTCTTGCATTCAACAGAGGATTCACCGAAGGACAGTTCATGAGCACTTCAAAAAGAAGCATCCGTTCAGGCCATATCGGTTTGAAAATCGGAAGAGTGATTAAAAGCTCCAAGAACCAGATTGCAATACGATTGAATGACTTCATCGAAACAATCCCCGAAAAGGGAGACGGACTGCTTATCGTAAAAAACAATAACGATTACGGTCTTGAGATATCACAGCCACCTATAGTGACCACACTCAACCATTTCAACAAGGGAAAAAACAAGCCTGTCAAGGACATGACCCGCAAGAACAAAGTTTTAATCATTAAAAAGGTATGGCAAAACAAGAAAAGTGATTTTAATTTAAACGAATCCGATGTATACCTGACAAAAAGGAACAGTTTAGGCAAAAAGGTTAAGGAAATTGAAAACAATGGCGAAAGCTATGTCAAATCCAAATTGATTCTGACATTCTCACTCAAAAATAAGTATCCGAAACTCAAAGGAAGGTTGACACTTGCAAACAGAAAAGAGATAGAAACAGAAGTAATTGGAAACACTGCATTTGAAAAACCACTCAAAAAGAGTGTTAGTGTTGAAACAGTCAAAAAACAGCTTTCCAAAGTCGACAACTATCCTTATGACATCACTCAGATTAACATAAATTATGACGGAACATTATTTATTCCTATAAGCAAGCTCAATGAGCTCAGAAGGAGCCTGTTTGAAAAGCTTGAGGATGAAGTCACAAACCTATACTCAAACAAGAATAAAAGAATTGTCCTGCATGAAAATGAAAATGAAAGTAAAAATGAAGAAGTCAGTTTTTCATTTTACACAAATAACCTGAAACACTTAGATGAAATTGATGGCGTCAAAAGGATTTATCTAGAGATTCCACCTCAAGACGACAGATTAGTTCTTGATGAAGAACCCTACAACATCAACTACATGGTCAACTTCCTTAAAGAGGCGATAGAAATCTCAATCGGCAAGGATTATGAACTGATTTGGAAATGGCCAGACATCACCCATGACAAGCTAATCAAGGCATTGAACAAGGTTAGGGGAATATTGAATAAGATGCATTACCCTCTTGCAATAATGAGCGCAAATTTTAACGCAGAATACGGGCCTTATTCCATGAACATAACCAACAATGCATCAATAAACAGCCTTGAGAACTACAAGATCATTACATTATCAGTGGAACTCAATGAAAGCGACTATGAGGACATAATCGCACATTGCCAACATCCAGAAAAGATTGAAATGATGGTTCAGGGATCTGTTGAGCTGATGAAAACCAGATATGATTTGCTGTATGGAAATGAAACCCGGAATTATGAGAATTACCTCATTGATAGGAACAACAGCCACTATCCAATTCACAAAAGCATTTCAAATGAGGAATTGGTCATCTTCAATGACAGTGAACTTTCACTGATTAATGAAATCAAACATCTAAAAGAGATTGGTTTTTGCAATTTCTCAATTGACGGAAGATACAAGGAAGACAACTATTATAAAATAATTGATGTTTACAAAAAAGCGTTGAATGGAATTATCAATAGAAAAGAGCTTGAAAAATACAGTCCTAAAAATACAGTTGCTAATTTTTGATTACTTTTCAAATGCTCTCGGCAAGATTTGAATATATATAATTAATATACTTTATATTTACAAAAAAGGGTTTGGTAAAATGCAAGGGGAAAGAATTACATTGCAGAATATAAAAGGAATTGGAGATAAAATCTCAGAGAAGATACTCAATAGCGTTGGGGGAGAAGACGAACTCCAAAAAATAGTTGAAAATGTGGATGTTGAAAAAATATCCTCAATTGACGGCATAAGCCAAAGAAAAGCAATTGAGATAATGAACCAACTATTGAACAATCCAGAGTATGAGTTCATAAAAAGCGACCGTGCCATGGAGCTTTATGAAGACATCATCAACAAGATTCTAGCATATTCCAACACTTCATATTCCAAAAACAGAATTCTACTGCTTTCCCCATCAAAAGACATTGCCAAAATCAATGAAAGATTAGATTTTGTAATGAATGCCAAAGACCATGTTTCCAAACTTCCAATCATCAAGCTAAGAGGATTGATGAAAAACTTAAAGGAAGTTGAAGAAGCAAAACCCGAATATGACCCCAGCAAAGTAATTCTTGTCGAAAGTGCTGAAGACAATTCCTACCTTACAGATTTGGGCCTAAACCAGTACTACCCAATCATCACAGCAAGCGATTCCCCACTTCTCCAAGAGGAGATGAGGAATTATGACCTGGTGTTCTATGTTTATTCACAGGGAATTCTTGATTTTGAAGGAATGCCGAATGTCATCATGATCAGCATTGATGACAATGACTATGAAATAGTTCCTGAAAAGATAATAAACTTTTTTATTCAAAACAAAGACTTATTCACAAGAGTTCATGAAATCCAAAAGATTAGAAATAACGATAGTGTCCTTGGAGAAATAATCCCAATCATCAATGAACTCAATATCATTGACAAAAGGGAAGTAGATATTGAAGACCTTGTCCTTTCACTTAAAGATGAGATGGATGATGAACTGGAAAAATCAATCAAACAGGTTGATCTTGAAGGAGATGAAATTCTTAACTTATTAAATAATAACTTCCCTCCAAAGATTAGCAAAATATTTGACGACATTATCAATAAAAGGAAGGAAATCATCAAGGAGAAAACAGGTATGAGTTTTGACCCATACCTCAGGACATATCCTATACAAATCGACGATAGCGAGATTGAAAGAGTAACCCTTCAACAGTCCTCCAAAAAAGAGAACGACATATTCGACATAAAAAAAACTGCTGCAATAGAATTGAACTCAATCAAACAAAAAGCAATTGAAGAAGTCAAAGATGCAATAAAATTTGACTATGAATTCAGTTTAGGTAGTTTTGCATACGAATACGGATTATGCAGGCCAGAATTCGGTGAAGAGATAAAACTAAACGGAGCACTCCATCTGGAATTGGCACTTAAAAAAGACAAGGCCCACGTCCAAAAAGTTGATTACCAATTGACAAAAGACGAAAACATTGCTCTTTTGACAGGTGCAAACAGCGGAGGTAAAACAACCCTCCTAGAAACATTAACACAAATATCAATCATGGCACAAATGGGACTTCCAGTAAGTGCAGACAATGCAGAGATAAAGCTAGTTGATGAAGTTTACCATTTCTCAAAGAAAAGATCTCTTGATGCAGGAGCATTCGAATCATTCTTAAATGTGTTCATACCAATCGTCACCACAGATAGTGAAAAGTTAGTATTACTCGATGAACTCGAAGGAATCACAGAACTTGATGCAGCTGTTAAAATCATATCCACATTCATAGATATGATTAAGGAAACAAATTCCTATGGTGTTATCGTCACTCATATGGCCAGGGAATTGATGAACTACACTGATATACGTGTAGATGGTATTGAAGCAAAAGGATTAGATGAAAACTATAATCTTATTGTGGATAGGACCCCTAAAATGAATTTCCTCGCAAAAAGTACACCCGAATTAATTTTAAAAAGAATATATGAAAAATCAGACGATGATTTAAAAGCGGTATATGCCAGAATTTTAGAAAAATTCTAAAAAAACATATACTACTTTTTACTATTTTTAAATGATGAACGTTATTCCCAATGCCAATAATGAAAACATAAAACGGCTAAATGAAATTTATAAAGTTTTAAAGAAGAATGATTTTGGATATTTGATTGAGGAAAACACTTTTTTAAAGAAATTTCCATTCCTCAGAAATTATAAAGCCGAAAAGGAAGGGCTGTTTGAAGACAAATCAGTTCCAAAAAGAATCAAAAGAGTATTGGAAGAACTGGGCCCTGCATACATTAAGTTAGGCCAGATGCTAAGTACAAGGCCTGACCTTGTTGGAATGGAAATTGCAGAAGAACTTGAAAAACTAAGGGACAACACCCCAACAACTCCTTTTGATGAAATTAAAGAAGTCATTGAAAATGAACTTGGCCAGCCAATTGAAAATGTCTATTCAAAAATTGACAAGACACCAATCGGTTCCGCATCAATAGGCCAAGTATATAAAGGCAAACTTAAAAGCACCGGCGAAGAGGTTGCAATAAAAGTTCAAAAACCGAATTCAAAAGAAATCATTGAATCCGACGTAAAGATAATGAAATTTCTGGCAGTGCAAATCGACAGGTACCTTTCCAAAAGCAAGACATTCAATCTGCCGGTTATGGTTAGTGAGTTTGAAAGGTCAATTTTTAAGGAAATCAATTACCTTGAAGAAGTAATGAATATGCAGAATCTTTATAACAACTTCAAAAGAGTTTATTACATTAAGATTCCGAAAGCATACCCACAATACTGCTCTGAAAGATTAATAACAATGGAACTGATTAAGGGAACTGAAGTTTCAGACCTTCTCAATGGAGATTATCCTGAAATTGACAAGAAGAAAATTGCAAACTACGGACTCAAGTCCTACTTCAAGCAAATAATGACAGACGGATTTTTCCATGCGGATCCCCATCCTGGAAACCTCATTGTAACAAAAGACAACAAGCTCTGCTACATCGATGAGGGGATGATGGGAATCCTGAATGACGATTTCAGAGAAAATCTAGCGGAATTAATCTTGCTTTTAATCAGTGGCAACACAAACAACATCATCAAGCAGCTAATTTACATGGACATCATCAGCCCTGCACAAAACACCTCTGATCTTAAAGCAGACATTGATGATTTGCTAAACCTGTATTATGGTGCAGAACTGAAAAACATGGACGGTGCGATGGAAGATTTGCTTAACGTAATGATTAAGAATAATGTTATCCTTCCAAAAGAATTTGTAATGATTGGACGAGGAATCGCTTTAATTGAAGATACCGGAAAAAGATTAGATCCCGAGTTCAATGCTGCTACTGAATTGAAGAAATTATCAAGAAACATAATTATTAACAAATACAAACCGGAAAGACTTGCAAAGGTAAGCTTGAATTACTTACTTCAATTGGAACACTTGGCAAAAGACTTGCCTGACACCATAAACAGTACAATTTCCAAAATCGAGGAAGGAGACATTGAAGTTAATCTAAAGCACATGGGCATAAGCGAGCTCATAAATCAATTGTCAGTAGCATTAATAATATCTGCACTGATTGTCGGATCATCACTTGCAATCCTATCAGAAAAAGGACCGTTATTATGGGGAGTTCCTGCATTAGGATTGATTGGATTCATATTTAGTGCAGTTTTAGGTGCATTTTTAGTAATTGAATACATGATAGAAAAAGAATGATTTTGAAAAAAAGAGAAACGCAATCATGTATTTAATTTAAATTTTTATCGAAAAAATAGAAAAAAGACAGATGAGTGATAAACTCATCAATCTTGAATATTTTTATTTACTTGTTTTTAACTGATTTTCAGGGACATCCTCAAAATATGATTACTCCCTTTCTTTTTTAAGGGCTTCAACCATGTCAATATTTTTGAGTTTGTTTGCAAGCAACAGGTTAACAACTGCAGATACAATAATTGTTATCAAAAAGACTATTGCAATTGTCTCTAAAGAGTAATCTGTAGGATAATAAAGTTTATTAGAATTGCTCCTGATTGCCTCCAGAACATAGTATCCTGTTGGAATCCCAATTATGAAACCTAGAATAGATATTCCCAGATATTGTGTTACAAACAATTTTCTCAAGTCATTTAACTGGAATCCTAAAACTTTCAATGTTGCCATATCCCTTTCCACTTCAGTGAACCCTAAAAGACCTAAACTGTACAATACAACAACAGCCAATAGAACCGCAAATATTAGCAGTATTGCAATAAGCAGATTTGCAGTTTGTGTGAGTTTATCCCAACTGTTTGTCAAGTCTTTATAATCGTTGACACTTCCAACACCATCAGTTTTATTGGTTACCTTTTCTTTTGTAACAATTTCTGTCGCTTTAAAGGAAATGTTGTTCTTTTCAGCAAAGTGTGAGGAAATTGTAATTCCCTGAACTGAAGGATCTCCATAAATGGCATCAACTGTAGAGTTAATCCATGTCTCATTACCATACAAGTGCCATGTTATCTTATCCCCAACACTTAAACCAAATAGGTCAGCAGTTTTTGCGGAAATGGCAACACCATCCTCCGGCAACGTCATTTTATGCCTATCCTTATCAGTCGGAGTAATCAACGGAGACTTATCATGAATCGTCAGCACTTGTGTCATTTTATGACCATTGGCCCGAATTTGAATTGATTTTGTCATTACTGGAGTACCATTAACATCATCAATTATTGAATCTATCTGTGACTGGGAAGCATTATCCTGAAGAACAAGCTGTGTTTCATAGTGATTTATGTCATCATATTTCCAGGTTTTCAAGTCATGAACCCCATCATGCATACCAAATGCAGAGACAAGAAGCACAGTACAACCAATTACACCGAATAGTGTAATCACTGTCCTTAATTTGTTTCTGTTGACATCCCTAATATTCCATCTAAGGTTAAATCCTAATTTGTTCCATATTCTAGTATTTTCAATGAATCCTAACTTATTTACTTTAGGAGGCTTTGCCTTCAGAGTTGCTGAAGGAGATTCTTTCATAATGCTTGAAACCGCATGATATGAACATATCAAAGAACCTACAACAATCAAAAGAGCCGCTAAAATGAAAGTCCAGTTGAATCCCGGATTCCAGCAAGGCAATGTATAATATGACTGCATGGTGCCGACAAAAATGTACGGTATCGTATTGTGGCCCACTATTATTCCCAGGATACTACCGAGCAATGTCAAGATGAAACCATACGACAGATAATGGATTATCAGCGATTTATTTTCGAATCCTATTGCTTTTAATGTTCCAATTTGTGTTCTTTGATGGTTAACAATACGTGTCATTGTAGTCAAAAGAATCAAGAGTGCTACGACAACAAAAATGATTGGAAACATTACGGCGAGAATTAAATGCTGATTGATTTCATCCTGTATCTGACTGTCACTAGGACTGTCATGTCTAGGCATGAAAGATGAGGCTTTTATAAAGTTACTATAATTCTTATCTTCAAGCATTGCACGTGTATGACTATAATAGTCATCAATAGACTCATTAGTGGTCATCAACATCTTGTTGTGAGGCATGTCTTCGCCAGGATATGCCTTTTCTGACAGGTATCCGAATCCTTGGTATTTGAAATCTGCAATCAAACCACTTTCAGGCTGTTCATAAACGTAATCCGGAGAGTATCCAAGTCCACGGATTGTCTTGTTCATTGTAATTCCATTAAAGTTTACGGAAATATTGTCCCCTACGGTTAAGTTTTTCGCCTCAGCAAATCTTGCATCCAACCAAATTCCATCAGCATCACTGAAGTTAATCTTTTCCCCTTTAACAGGATAATATTTAGAGATATTGTTTTTCGCTAAAAAATGCAGTGTCACTGTGGGCTCATCCTTTAAATCGGCTATCGATTTTACAACAAATTGTGGTTCAACATCTGTTGTGGAACTTAGATTCTTAAAGTCACTAACAACCGTGTCATTGAACTCAGGACCAAGCACATAGGCGTCTGCAACATTAGTTTCCTCATAATAATTATGGAGGTTGTCCTGCAGACCCTGAACTTCAGATCCAATTCCTGCAAATGCAAGCAGTGTGATGAATGACATTAGAAAAATGGCAATGAACTGCATCTTATTTTCCTTCATGTCACGAAGCATCTTCTTGAATAACATCAAATCACCAGTTTATTGCATCCACAGACTGAGGAGTCTCATTTTCTTCAATATATTCAACTTGACCGTTTTTAATGTGAATTACTTTGTTTGCAACTTTTGCAAATTCGCTGTTGTGTGTTACTATAATCACTGTTGTATTTTCACGTTCACATAAATCAATCAACAATTCGATAATGACCCTTCCAGTGTTGGAATCAAGTGCTCCTGTAGGCTCGTCGCACAAAAGCATCTTTGGATTTTTAGCAATTGCCCTTGCAATGGACACCCTTTGCTGTTCCCCACCGGAAAGTTCTGATGGAAACTTATTGACATGCTGGGCCAATCCAACTTGAGCCAAAATCTCTTTTCCATCAATGTTTTCATCAACAATATCATTTAAAATCTCAATATTCTCACATGCGGTTAAGTTTGGAATCAAGTTATAGAATTGAAATATAAATCCAATCTCCTTCGCCCTATAATGTGTGAGCTTTTTATCAGAAAATGAAACAATGTTTTCACCACCGATAATTATCTCACCGCTAGATGCTTTATCCAGACCACCTAAAAGATTAAGAAGGGTTGACTTTCCACTTCCTGACGGTCCAAGAATAACCACAAGTTCCCCCTTATTTATTGTAAAATTAAGGTTATTTGCTGCTTTAACTACCAAGTTTCCAGTTTTATATTCCTTGGAAACGTTTTTAAGCTCTATTAATGTATTCATAACTAAAACCTATTAATAATATATATACATAATAAATATATATTACATTATATTTAATTATTATCAATATAGAATTAATAAAATACTTAAAAATTGAACAGATAATGAAAAAATAGTTTTGAATATTTTTGCAAAAAAAATTTTCAGTTTAAAATTATCAATGTCGTCAACTTAATTTTTGATTTCATGTTTTTTCCTGGTTTTTATGTTGGTTTGTAGTTGATGTTGAATTTTCGTTGTTTTTTCTTGTTTCTGGTTGTTGTTGGATTTTTGATGTCTTTGTTTGGCGATTGTGTGC
>NZ_JAGAXX010000008.1 GCF_017940815.1 Methanobrevibacter sp. | reverse complement strand
TAAAACATTATTATCTTGAATCAAAAGAATTTCTGCAAGAATTAACTATAAAAACATATAATGAATCAATTTCAGGAACCAAAGTTTATGATAAATGGCTCGAAACATATATACCAAAAGTTTGGTAATTAACTATAATATTTAATTTAATCAAATTTTAAAATGAGTTTCATCAATCTTCACAGAGTGATGTAGATTTAAAAAAATAAAAGATAAGATTATTATAGAATAATCTTATTTATTGTTTGCTGATTCGAGTATGGATTGAAGAACTTGTTCATTAGGAGTGTCTATTTCAACTATTTTTCCATCTTTAACGAAGTCAAAGGTTACTCCATCTTCGTCTTCTGTAATCCATCCGTTTTGGCCAGCTATTTTTTCTGTTACTGCTCCTTCAGCAGGAACGTATCCGTCTTCCTCAAATGCGGTGTCACGGTAGAATACTTTAACAATAATTGAGTCATCTCCGTTAACGAATTGTCCAGCGGTTTCTTTGGTATCATCCGGGAAACTGGATTCGTTAGCATCCACACCTACCACTCTGAAGGATTCGTTTTCTTTGTATCCGTCAGGTATTGTGTATTGTAACTTTTGGATTTCTAATAAGTTGGTACCAGTATTGAGAGAGAAGAATCCTCCGTCTGAATTACTGCTTTCGGAGCTGCCGAAATTAAAGCTCCATCCTTCATCAGCACTGACAGCACTGATTGAAATACATATTGCGAGTAAGATTGCTCCTACCATTAAAATCTTTTTCATTTTTTCACCTTTTATTTTGAGAATATATCTCATTTAATATTTTTTAATATTATATTTTTTAAAACTTTTCTTATAATCTAATTAAAGTCCAATTAAAACTATAATTGTTATGAATACGTCAGTGAAAAGATGTGATAAATATGGGACAAACAGGTTTTTAGTTTTATAGTATCCATACAATTCGAAAACTGTTCCCAATCCTTGTAAAAGCAGGCACTGTGCTATTGAAGTGAAGTCATAATGCAAAAGTCCGAAGTAAATCATGATGATTACTGAAGATATGGCAAATGATATTTCACGCTTATTGGTGATTTTGTAGAACAGCCTCATGAAGAACATCAAAGGAATGAACTTGATCAGTTCCTCACCCATCAATGCAAAAATCAGGGATATCAAGGTAAAGATTGAGTCTGATGACGCTTCGGCAGTTGCTGTAGGTGAAAGTCCAAAGTACTCCAAAGCGGTTCCCATCAATAGTGCATAGGTCATATAACCTATAAACATCAATGTTGCAAGTATTATTTCATTTTTTGTCGGTTTGCTGAACAGCAATTTGTAATCCCAATTAGAGAAGTACAATAGCGGAATCAGCATTATCAAACAGAATATTATGCTTGAAAGTATCTCATTATCAAATACAGTTACGCCGTATGTTAGGTATGCAATTGGAACTGCCAGCAACAACACTATCCAAGCGGCTTTTGATAATCGGGGATTGTGATTGTAGTATGGAAAATCCCTTGTCTCATCATATTGAAAATATTTTTTAATGTTCATAGTTTTTCACCATGTTGAATATATTAAATAAAAAAAGAGTTGGAATAGAATGTCTATTCCATGAAAATAGCCGGTTTGTAAGGCATAGCGTTTCTAGCCTTGTTTTGTGGGTCGTAGGAATCATCGGTGTGAATGACCACTTCATCTCCACATTCCTGTTTGATATAATCAAGTGCATCGGTCAAGATTTCCTCTTCGTTGATTTTTCCGATGTATCTGGTCTTGGTTATTTCCTTACCGATTTTTTTAGCCACCATTGCAATTTCTTTTTTATCGTCGTGGACGTTGGCTCCGATAGCTCTTCCCATGATTTGACCGATATCAGGTTTTCCAACCTCATCAGCTATTTTGTATAATTCCCATTTCCAGTCAGGAGCAAGGTAAATGTGAACTTTTTCGATTTCGTCTCCAACCATCTGTTTGATGTGAGCGATATCCTTGATGATGTTTTCCACCAATTCCTCTGACTTTTCAATTTCAGCGCTCATTAGGCTTTCATCAGCTTCAGGCCATGCTGCTTCGCTGACAAATCCTTCTCCTCCATATGTGCTCCATAATTCCTCTGAAGTGTGAGGGGTGAACGGTGCAAGGAGCCTGATCCATGCTTCAAGCACGGTTGACAATACATATGTGATTGCAGGGTCCTGTGAGTCAAGCAAATGTTTTACTCTGTACAGGTAGTGGTCCACATCTTTCTTAAGCAAGAACAATGAATCCTGTAAAGCTTGTCTTGTCTGGAAGACTTCCAATGCTTCTGTTGACTTTTTGATGTGCTCGTTGAGTTGGCTCATCATCCATAAGTCGATGGTTCTTGTAAGCTCGACCTCTTCAATGTTGCTCAAGTCAAGTTTGGAACCTTTGACCTCTTCAACCTTAGCTGCAAATTCCCTGAACCATTCTAATCTTCTTTTGGTTCCAAGAACCTCTTTTTCTCTCCAGTCGAAGTCTTGCCATGGTTCTGCGGAAGCCATCAAAAAGAGCCTTACAACATCTGCGGTGTAGTCACGGATTGCATCTTTTAGGAGAATGACGTTTCCTTTTGATGAGGACATCTTGTTTCCTTCCAAAAGACCCATACCGAACACTACGGTTCCTCTTGGCCATTTTTCTTCAGGATAGATTGCACTGTGTGTAAACATAAGGAAGCTCAAGTGGTTACCTACAAGGTCTTTTGCGGACAATCTCCAGTCGAGAGGATACCAGTAGTTGAACTCGTTTTGAATTTCAGCCACCTTGTCGCTAGGAACACTGATGTCTCCGGAATCCTTGTCTAATAATACCTTATCAAAGAATGCTGGGGTCAAGTCCTCAGGGTCCATGTCCCTTAGGTATTTGGCTATTGTGTAGTAGGACATGTAGATTGTGGAGTCAGTCAATGGCTCAATCAGCCATTGGTTGTCCCAAGGCATTCTTGTTCCAAGTCCGACTTTTCTGGAACATGCCCAGTCGTCCAGCCAGTTTATGTAGTATTCGAAGTTGCTCTTGAGCTCTTTAGGAATGATTGTTTCGCCTTCAAGAACTTTCAGGGTCTTTTCGGTCCACTCTTCGTTACCGTATTTCATGAACCATTGGTCGTCCATGATTTTTACAACACAGTTGTTACCGCATCTGCACACAACAGGCCTTTCAGCGAAGTCGTACATGATTGTAGCCATGTTGTCCTCAATCAGTTTTTCTTTTAGCTCTTCACGTGCAAAGCGAACTTTCATTCCTCCAAAGTCTGGAATGGAATCGATTATTTTACCTTTACTGTGTTGTTGCTTGTAAAGCTCGTTAGTGGCCTCATGCAATTTTTCATCGTTTTGATCTGTGATTCCTAATCTTTCGATGATGTCTGCAGCTGGAATCTCTCCATATCCCTTAAGGGTACATACTGGAATAGGATGAACGTTTTCGATGATGCCTTCAAGGTTGTATTTTGCTATCAATTCAGCATTGTTTTTCAAGTCTTGAAGAGCGATGTAGTCTGCCGGTGCGTCAGCAGGTTCTGAAAATACGACACCGCTTCCGTAGGATGCGCTTACGAAACTTGCTGGGAAAACAGGCAATTCATCACCTGTGAATGGGTTGGTTGCCATTTTACCGATTAAATCATTAGGGTCAATTTCCTCAATGATGTCTAAGTCTTTAATTTGATTGGATAAGTTGTAGTGAGCTTCTTTTGTTATTACCCAGTTTTCGCCTTTTGCATTGACGAGAACGTATTCAACATCAGGGTTCAACCAGATGTTGGTTGCTCCAACGATGGTTTCAGGCCTTAATGTTGCTGTTACCAATATCTTGTCTCCGATTGGGAATTTCAGGAGGGTCAGTTCGTTGACTCCGACTCCTTCACCTTCAAGCAGGTCATGGTCTCCAACAGGGTTATCACAGTTAGGACAGTATTTTACAGGGTGTTCTCCTTTTTGGACCAGTCCTTTTTCGTGCAATGTTGTGATTTGCCATTCGATGAACTTCTTGTAGGTAGGGTCGATGGTCCTGAACTCTCTTCTCCAGTCGATGGAGTATCCCATCTCTTCCATCACTTCATGGTATTCGGTTGAGAAGTATTTCACGATGTATTCCGGATCTTCAAGTTTAGGCAATGTTTCCTTTGGAACTCCGTGGACTCTTTCATACAAGTCAAGTGTCCAAGGGTCTTTCCTTTGAATCCTGTCTGCAATTCCGATAACAGGAGCTCCGGTTACGTGCCATGCCATAGGGAAAAGCACGTTGTATCCTTCCATTCTTTTGAACCTTGCATAAACGTCCGGTACGGTGTATGTACGTCCGTGTCCGATGTGCATTGCACCACTAGGGTATGGGAAAGCTACTGTTAGGAACAATTTTTCTCTTTTGTCTGGGTTTGATTCAAATAACTTTGCATCAGCCCATTTTTTCTGCCATTTCTTTTCTATATTTTCGCTCACTAAATCACCATTTAAATTATTGTTTTTTTAGGGCTTTCAGGAACTTTGCTTTTGTGTGCGCTCCTTATAACTTTAGTAATAATCATATCAACATCATCGATTGGAATATCCAACCTTTCAGCAATTTCCTCCTTGTCCATGTCCTTTTCGGAATGGAAATAAAGGATTTGGTCAAGCAAATCATAGCTCATTCCAATCTCCTCCTCATCAGTCTGGTTGTTCCACAGGCCCGCTCTTGGAGGCTTGTCGAGGATTTCTCGAGGAACGTCAAGGTATTCCGCTAACTTGAAAACGTCATGTTTGTACAAATCTCCAATCGGTTCAATGTCGCATGCTCCATCCCCATGCTTTGTAAAGTATCCTATGAGGATTTCGCTTCTGTTACCTGTTCCGCTGACGAGTAGGTTATGTGTATTTGCATAATAGTAAATGATTGTCATTCTGATTCTGGCCTTGAGGTTTCCCACTGCCAGGTCAGTCTCTTCAAGTTGGGTCATTGATAAATACTCATTCAAAATGCTGTCAATAGCTATTTCTTTGTATTCGATTCCTAAATTCTGTGCTACATTTATTCCATGAATATTGTCCTCTGATGGTGTGGTGGATGAGGGCATAACGATTCCAAACACTTTATCCTTGCCCAATGCCTCACATGCCAGGTATGCCACAAGAGTGGAGTCTATTCCTCCGCTTAAACCGACAACAATTCCGTCAGTGTGGGATTCAGACACTTTTGCTTGAATAAAATCTAGTATGTCTTCTTTTGTCTTTTCTAAGTTCAATTCTGGAATGGCACTAATTTTATCACCAACGTGTTAATCATTTATACAGTAAATAATATGTACTTTTTATTTAATATATTATAGTATGTCAGATGTGGAAATTATTTGCGATAAGTCTTTCAGTGATGTTGACAGTGAAATCCTTGACAGGTTTGTGGAATTTCAGCAGGCGATTATAGATAAGGATGAGGCCAAACTTGATGAAATATTGACTGAAAAGTATGAGCTGGTTCACATGTCCGGCAAAAGGCAGACCAAACAGGAGTTCATTTCCGAGATTATGGACGGTACATTGAACTATTACAAGTCTGAAATCATTGATCCGACAATCTTGTGGGATGATAAGGAAAGGGCCACATTGGTTGCTGACGTTGCATTAACTGCCAAGGTTTATGGAATTAACGGCAAATGGACATTGGACACTACTGTTGATTTTGAGAAGGTGGATGGCAAGTGGTATTTCACTAAATGGGATAACTAATTCTTTTTTTTATTGGGCTATTTGTTATCTATCTATAATCAAGTAATTTTGTATAGTATAAAAAATTAAAATTACATTCAGAACTAAGTAGATCATGGAAAATCATAAGGTTGCCATTTTGGACAAGTAATAAATTAATGTGATGTCCTTACCAATAATAAATTTGATTTTGTCCTTATAAATCAACCGTCGGGAATGTATAAGGTTTCCTAAAAACTAATTAAAATACGATTATATAACATTAATTTTCATATTCGTTTATTCCGGTGAGTTTTTCAATATCGGAATAACTCCAATATTTATTTTCCCAATGGAAGTAGGTATCCTTTCTTTTCTTGAAAATTCTAAAGGGTTCATTAGTATTGTCATAAATATGAACTATGTCACAGATTTCCACCAATTCTGGAATCAATTTGAGTGCTTTGTAGTATCTTGATTTAATTTTATCTTCCGGGACGGTGTGGCCTCCCATTGATTCTCTAATGTCAATTCGGGTTTTATTAATTTCTGGATTGGATGTGAGAACATAAATGCATCTTAAAAAATATCCTTTTTCTTTGGCTTTTTTGAGTAATTTGAGATTTCTATCTGTAGAAAGCACGGTTTCAAATGTGAAATCATAAGATTTTTCAAGCGTTGATTCTCTAAGTTCTTCCGCTTTTATGGCGGCTTCCAAATCACTGCATGAATTTGATTTTTTGATATCGTCAGCATTAATGTAAACACCAATAGTTTTAGCCATTCGAGTTATTGTGGTTTTTCCACTACCATTTGGTCCAGCAAAAACAATGATTTCAGGTAGTCTATTTTTCATTTGGATAAACTCTCCTTCCATCAGGATACTCAATGTAGGGCTTATCGAGTTCATCATCATAACCAGCAATAGGAAGTCCTTTGATTTTACAGATGTCCTGATCTATTTTAATGGATGCTTTAAATCTTTCAGTAAGTTCTTCATCAGAAATTCCACATGTTGAATCCAATTCATTTCCTTCAGTCAAAAGAAACCCTCCTCATTTTACTAATTATAATATTAATATCGATTTCATTAATAATAAATATTTTTGAAGTGTGACTCTGTGAAAAAGACACACAGGGAGATATGTGAAGATTTAGTTGAAATAACAGAAAGGGTCATTACCAAAGACCTGTCCCAGATAAAAGAACTTTCATCCCTAATCAATCAAATGCAAAAAGAATATTAAGATATTTTGCCCTCCAACAGCTGGTGAGTTAACACATGCAAATCTTGCGAATTATTTAAAAACATCAACTGCAAATGTCAATAAAATATTGGGTCTGCTTGAAAAGACTCATCTGATTTTCCATTGCGAACCATATGGGGGTTCAGCCAAAAGGGTTAAAAAATCATGGAAATATTATTTTGCAACACCTGGCATCAGACATGCACTGTCAAGAAAAGTTGGAAACCCATTAATTGGAAGCGATGATTATGAAGGACTTCTATTAGAAAATCTGATTGCATCAAATCTCTTTAATCTGTCCAACAGGCAGTTTAGCAATTTCACTATATACTATGATGCAAACAAAAAAACTAATGTCGATTTTTTAATCCAGGAGGAATCCGAAAATATCATTCCAATTGAAGTGGGTCGTGGAAAGAAAAAGAAATATCAAATTGAAGATGCCATTAACAGGTATGATTGTGATTATGGCATAGTTGTTGCAAATAATACAAAGACTATTGAAAGAAAGGAGAATGTAATCTACATGCCTCCAAAGACATTTTCATTTTTATGAAAACACAGGGATGTATAAAAATAGTGCATGGTCCGCACATGTGATAAAATTTGATTTTTTGTTTTCATCAAGTTCTGATCTTTCATAAAACATAAAGAACATAAAAAATTTTCATGTTTCTCATTTTTTCAGCATAAGTCTAGTTAAAAATATTTTATCATTAATTACTTTTTTCACGATAAAAGCAATTTTTAGTTGAGTATGAAGGAAATAAAAATTATTTATACTATTAAAATCAAATATGTGGGTAATCAAACTCTTGATCCAATAGGGGGTGGTATTATTTCGAACAAGATAATATTGCCTACGAGGGAATTTGGAACATCTGTTCTAATGAACTCTCCTCTTGGCAAAACTATTTATTCAAAGGGAGGAATCCTTATGGGTATCCAAAGAAAACTTTGGGTCGCAATGCTCATATACACCATCATGACGTGGTGTCTTGCATTTGTCATCATATGGATTACTTATAATTAATCCGATGTCATAAATTGATTTCTCCTTTAAATTGCAGGAATCTTCAATATTGTAATGATTGTTTATCGATAGCCTTAACCAGCTATGTTTGGGTTTGTTTATTTACAATGAACACTTCCTGCAATTTATAAAATTAAAAAACAATAAACTTTATATATAATCTATTTCATAATATTCATTAGAGTTTAAATCCATGTTTGGATACATAAATTCTAAACTTTGAATGAATAGTTTTAGTTCAGTGTCTACTTGTTCGAGCATGTTTATCATGTTGTAGGCATTGATTTTAACTAATTTTACTTATTTTAATGCACTAAACTTTATATGACTTTTTTTTTTAATTAGTTTTAGATGAGGATGTCTTGTTATAATATGTGCCAATAATAATTGGAAATACATGATGTTGCCTAAAATAACCATTCGGAAATTCATAAGGTTACCTGAAATAACTACTTGGAAACTCATTTACTTACTACTTTTTAAACAGATCATTAAAGCTTGATAAGCGAGTATAATCATATTCTAATGCTTAAAAATTCACTATCGATAAAATAAATTAATCAAGGCATGATTCATAGAAAATGCGAGAGTATTCTTTGAATTTGGTGTTTGCAATAATGTGGTGATAAGTAAATTTATATACTATAAAACATTAAATTTTTAGTAACTAAAAGTAGGTAGTCTGATTTTCCTATACTAACCGTTTTTCCGTTGGACAATTTGTAAAATAAACTATTTTTTTCATCAATTATAAATCTTTTTCATGTTCGTGCATGATGAAACAAATTGAATTTCATATACTAACCTAAAAAAACTAACACCACTTAAAATCATATAGTAACCCTAAATAACTAATTATTAAAAAATTTAGCTGATTATGGAAAGGTTATGCATATGAATCTATTCTTTTTTGCATTATTTTTATTGTTTCCAATTTATCAAAAGTTTATTATGTAGTTTATATAAATAATATAATAAATTATATAATAAAATTATTTGGAAATGATAATTATGGGAATTACATCTTTCATTAAAACTAGATTATTGAATAATCGTGTAGAGCAGTATAACACCAAGCGCAGCTATTGGGGTGAGGATGAAAGGCAACCTCGTACTGATGGGATCAATACTGGCCTTGATCTTGTAGATGCACTGCCACCAGTAATCAATAAGACAATAGCTAATGCCAGATATGCTGTTAAACTTGATGGTTATACTTCAGGTGTTTTGAAAAATAGAATTGATAAAGCTAATGTTAATATTGTTCTTGTGGATAAGGAAAACAAACTATCTGCAGAACAGAAATTTACTTTAATCTTATGGGCAAGGAAAATTGACATCTCACAAGTTGCTAAAAATATTCTGCAAGGGGGAATGGTTGATGGAGAAGGATTAATCAAACCAGTACAACGCTGGGATAAAAGCATTGGCAAATATATCAAACCAATCTTTTTGGAAATTGGTGCTAACGGTTACGGCCTTAAAAAAGAATTCAATGATGATAATGAAGTGCAGCTATTCCTTCATGAGATGCCTAAAGATATTGTAAACGGATCACCGGAAGAATTCAACAATTATGTTAGTGTGGAAGAAGGAACATTAACGGTAAAGTATGAACCTGATGAAGTCATTAACTTCATGTACAATGAAATCTACTGTGAAGCTCAAAGCATTATCCTAAATTGCCTTGATGATATATACCACAAGTGCAATCTTGAACGTAACCAAGTAGAGAGAATTAATAAAGACAATATCATTGAAGTAAAACCATCACTTGATTCAAACGGCCAACCTATTGTTACGGAACTTTCATCTACTGCAAAAGAAAATCTTTATGCAGATTACGGAACAACTGCTGATTCAAACGTGGCTATTGTACCTCCAGGAATTGAAAGTAAAATACTTGGTGGTAACAACTACCAATCTGATTATACCAGACAAACAGAAATCTTCAGGAACAATATCTTAAGAACTTTTGTAACACCGCAGTCACAGGCAGGTAATGAAAAATCAAATCAGAATGTTGCTGAATACATTAACGATTCAGCCATTACAGGTTTTATTGTTAATGTAGCCAATGACCAGAAATGGGTGTTAAAGTATTGCAATCAATTATTGAATATGCAGTTGGAGTTAATGGGCATCAGTGAAACTTTAGACGTTTATTTCAGCTATTCAAGAGATGATGTTTTAAGATATATTATGGAACTGTCTTCTGAAGGTGATGAGATTTATAAAAACTATCTCAGTAACTTTGAAGAAGAACAGCCAGTCGGTGAAAGGATTGTAAGTGAGAGTGGGGTTGAAGTATAATAAAAGTTTATATAAAATAAGTAATAAACTATATAATAAATAATATAATAAAAAGTGATAATGATGAGACATGAACTTTTTGAAGTCGGATCCTATGACTACTCCGACCTGGACGTGAGACTCGACAAACCTGTAATATGGAGCGAAGATGATCTAAAGCTAATGGCTGAAAACTACCGTGGCGGAATTCCTTTAACTTCAGAACATGACAATATCTACGTAGGTATCGGAAACAATATTGAATATGAGGAAGGAAAGCTATTCATTGAAGTTCCCGATGAACTGGACATGAAAGGAAAAGGACTGTCACCAAAAGTTGATGTCTTACTGAAAGATAACGGAGATTCATTTGGAATTGATACTATGAGCTTAATAGATGTTGGCGTAACTAAAAACCCTAGAAAGATAACTTTACTGAATTCTGAAATAGCTGGTGAAACCGGAAATCCTAATCCTGAACCATCACAGCCTCAACCGCAACCTCAGCCACCTAGTAAAGATGCTAATGTGGCTACAACTTTACTGTTGGAGAAACTGCAGGGCAAGGATGCTGAAATTGGAAAGCTTCAGGATGAAATAAACAGCTTAAAAGAGGAATCCAAAAAATATGATGATATTAAAAAAGCTATTGAAGAAAATAAGGAATTCATAGATTCTAAAGATGATATACTAAAAGAATTATCTGAACTTAGAAAAGCTGAAAATGAAAGGAAAATAAAAGAGTACGAAGCTAAATATAACTTTAACTATAATGAGAATGCTCAGGATAAGGAGATAATAGATAAGCTATTATCCGGTGATGTTGATATGGAACTTATGGAAAAACTGGCTGAGAGAAGAATTAAAATTGAAGCTACAAGTGACGGTTCAACTCCCGGAGGAAGGAATCCTGAAAACTCCGGTGAAGCAGGTGAAACCGGGTCAACTGGTGGAGGTGAAGATGAGAATGCACCTTCATTTACCACTCGTGAGGAATATAATAAGATTCTAAAGGATATGGGATTCAACCGAACCAGAATCTAGCTATGAAGGTGTTTTTTAGTTGCTTTTAACACTGGAGCTACGAATTCATATACTCGCTCGTTATTTATTAGAACAGGGGGAAGTGTACATCTCTTCTCACTTCTCCTTAAAAATTCTAATCATGTTTACAAAACTTAACCCCGAACCGACCGATAAATGGTCGGTTCTTAAATCTGATAAACTTAATAATTCCTTCATATACCTATTGCGACTCATTTCATTCGTCGCAACAGTCCCTCAGAGATGGACAGCTTATTTTTAATACACTCCCTATATACGGAACCGACCGGTGAGGGTCGCTTCCTCACTATAGTATATGCTCACCAATTCTTTACACCAGGCCTCCACACACGCCTCCCTTACGGTCGGCGTGGTTCCGGCCTGGCGAATTGGCTCGCTTAAAACATGGTGGTGGCTGTTTCTTGATAATCAATTTTTCATAAAATCGTTCATTAAATCCTGTTAATGCTAAAACATCAGCATATATTAATACATTGAAAAAATAAAATTAATAGTTGGAGGTGTGAATTTTAAAATGTTTTGCAAATGGTTTTATCATGGATATTGTGTGATATTTGGCTGTCCGTGTGACATGATGGGAATGTGCGGAATCAAGGAATGAACCAAAAGATATCATTTAATGGGTATATGATTCCATCACCTAAATATTTATTAATATATTACTACTAAAATATTATTTAGTAAAGTGTAGATAATAATTTTTAAATAATTATTTAATAGAATGCTTTACAATTCAAACTCCTTTTTTCACTATATTGGTAATATATACTGAAAAAATATGATGGAGTTTGCACATTAAAAGAAAGGTGGGATGATTATTTTGAAAATGAATAAAATATTATTCATATTTTCAATAATGATGGTTCTGATTTTTGGCATGAGTCTAATTTCTGCCTCAACAAATGATAATTTAACAATGGCTGGTGCCGAGAACGACTTAGTTATTGAAGATATCGATACCGAATCCTATTCTTCTTTAAATGTTTTAGGTGTTCAATCACAGGACGAAATTGAATCCTCACAGGACAGCTACATTATCAATCAGAGAAACTATAAAATGTACTTTGATAACGAAGGTGTTCTGAAGGATGAATACGGCGGTAAAATACTAACCTTTAACGGCGAATTCACCGATAAAGGAGTATTGACAATCAATTCAGACAATACAAAAATAACAGGTAGAAATACTTTGTTCAATAATACTGTCTTCAACATCAAAGCCGACGGCGTGATGCTTACAAATTTAAAGTTCGTCTTAAATGAAAGCTTTAAAAATAATGCTAATGCCGGAATCTATGTTACAGGAGACAACGTGACAGTATATAATATTGACATGACCTATGACACTCCAAGCGATGTTGATGCAATCGGCGTGTATTCGTATGACAATAACTGTTTTAAGTTGATAAACTCTTCTTTTAACTATATTGGACATGCATTCCATAACGGACGCAATTATCCTGTTTTATTATATTATAGTGATAATGCATATATTTGTGGCAATAACATAAATTCTACAGTGCCATTACGTGAAATTGACCATGGCAGTTTTTATGGAGATAAGATAGCTTCATTTGCAGCAGGATATAGTCAAAACCTTCAATTCACAAGCAACAATGTTTATGCTGACATTAATTTCGGGGAATACCAAAACGGAGTCAAATACCCAACATTATCCTCTGTATATATCTATGCATGCGATAATGCAACAGTAAATAAAAACAATATTAAAGTAGAGGACTCGTATACTCGAAAAAACACTGCAAACTATCTTTATGCCTTGGATGTTTATCGTTTAAATGATATGACTGTTGTTGAAAATAATATTGATGTATTTACATATGGTGGATACGGTCGTGATGGTACCGCTTATCCCATACAGATTACTGGACCTGTAAATAATATGAAGGTGGCATATAATTATCTGCATAGTGTAAGTAATGGTCCAAATATTGGAATATATTCACAAAACTTTAATGGTGCTACACAAATTGATATCATAAGCAATTTCATTAACATTACGGGAAAAGCAAGCACTGACATATGGTCTTTAGTTGCAGGTATTGAAGTACAGGACTCTGATGACAGAATACTTAACAATACTATTATTGTAGATACTGTTGGGGGCTATAAAGCAGGTGACCGCATATATGGTATTAGCTATTCACAGGGAACCAATGGAAACCATAAGTATGATATCAGGTACAATAATGTTAAGGTTCCAGGTCCGATTGCTATAAGCTTGAATCAGGGAACTGCTTCCACTACAAGCGATACCAATGTTATGTATAATATATTGGTTACTGGTGTTGGTGAAGGTGGAGACCGTGCAGTAAGCATTGGTGGAAACGGACAAAACAATGTAATACGCTATAATACCAATGGAGCAGATACCATACGTCATATGACTGAACGTGACATTCCATCATGGCTTAAAAACTACTATAATGGTGGCAACGGAAAAGGAAATGGTTTGGACATATCTTGGCTAAACACTGGAGATAATACTGGTAATGGATTAGGTAACGGTGAAGGGAGTGGAAACACTATAAACGGCAAAGGCCAAGGAAACGGATTGACAATTAAAAGCAAAGTCAATGGAAACAATAGGAATCCATCTACTTCAGATGCAGCTCGTGGCGATAGCAATTCAACAAGATATACTTATGGCGAATCAGGAATAAATATTGCAAGTGCATCTTCATCAGCAGGATCAGGGTCAAGTTCATCCTCCAGTCCAAGTGAATCCAAAGCTTATGAAATAACAAAACAAATACAGGAACTTGACGAAATAAACTATATCCAAACAATAATAGGAATAATCCTAGTTCTAATATTATTAATCATTGGATATAAAGAAAAAGAACACACTAAAGAAGAATACTAAAACCATCACTATTAAACTTTTTTTTAAAAATTTTTTAGTAACATATTTAAAACACAATTTACAAAAATTAATAATGATAAAGTGAATTTTAAAAAGTTACAGTTAGTTTTTAGTTAATAAATATTTATCAATAACTAACTTAATTTTAATTAATGATTCATTTATCAAAAAATATCTGAAAAAAAAAGAATCTTTTCATTGCCTTTTACAGTATATATTACTAATACACTGCAAAAAAGTTGGTATGAATGTGGATTCATGTTTTGGAGGGTATATTGTACCAAATTGAAATAATTTCATATTTGGTCGTTAAAATAAAAGGTTTAAATTTATTAAAGAGGTGAATAATAAAATGAAAGTAAAGGTTACTTTATTCTTAACAGTATTATTGATCTTTATTTGTTGTATCGGTGCTGCAAGTGCTGCTGAAGACGTCACTGATGATGCAATTTCTAGTGAGGGTGATGCAACAGTAGTTGAGCAAGCAGATAGTTTTGATGATGCAACATTAGACGAAAGTACTGATGAAAATGAAGTATTAAGTACTTCAAGTACTCAAACAGCATCCTCATGGTCAGAGTTACAATCTTATTGTAATGCAACAGGAACTGATTATACAATAAATCTTAATGGTGGAATTAGCATTGGATCTGGAGATATTCAATTTGGAAACAATGCAGTAATTAATGGTAATGCAAATAGTTATATTACAGGAGATGCATCTGGAAGAATTCCATTTACAAGTACTTCTAACAGTGCATTACAAATAACATTCCAAAATGTTAACTTTAGAAACATTCAATGTCAAATGCTTATTCAATTACAAACTACTGGAACTAGTATTTTAAATAACTGTACATTTACAAACATTACTGCAGGAACAGGACATGATTCTGTAGTATACAATAATTTAGGAACAATGAATATAACTGATTGTACTTTCTCAGATTGTACTTCTGGTTATGGAGTAGTAAGTAATTACATGTCTGGGTCTACAACTGGTGTAACTTTAAATGTTAGAGGTTCTACATTTGAAAACAATTATGCATCTACTGAACCTGGTTGTATTAATAATTGTGGTCAATTGTATGTATGGGCTTCAACTTTCAACAACAACCGTGCGGCATGGTGGGCAGGTGCAATCCATACTCACACTAATGCAAAAAGTGTTATTAGAACTTCCTCATTCAATGGAAATGTTGCAGGATGGAATGGGGGAGCATTATATACTTACTCAACTTTAGAAGTATATGACTCAAACTTTACAAACAATAATTGTACTACCAATAATGGGGGTGGAGCTATTGGTGCATCCAACTACTTCTTTGCATCAAATGCATACAGTGTAACTGTTAATAATTGTAGGTTTGTAGATAATAATAACCTCCACTTCAGGTAATGGTGGTGCTATTGCTGCAATGAATGGTGGAACATTAAATGTAAATGGATCCACTTTTATTCATAATTACGCAGCTAATGGTCAAGCAATCTGTGGATTCAATACTAAAGAATATGCAAATATTAGTGAAGGTAAATCCCATTTAATAATTACCCATAACACATTTATTAATCATACTGGTTCAAGTACTACTGTAAAAATATCTGGAAACCAATATACTTTTGATTATAATACATTTATAAACAGTCCTCAAACCGTTTACTCAGGAACAGGCAATGTTTACAATGCTGTAAGTTCAACTAATTCTAAAGTTAAAAAAGAACTTTTAGGTGCTTCTTTTAACGAAATTTTATCAGACAGTCCAGAATCTGATGATGAATTTTTAGATATCATTTTAAATAACCTTGATGACTCTGATGTAACTATATATCTGAAAAGTGGAACCTGGTCATTACCAAGCAGAGCAATGACTATGTCTTCAGAAACTAATGTCTATATTATTGGAGAAGACCGTGATAGTACTATTTTCACAACATATGGAATTTATAATGACGGTAATGCAGAAAATTGGGGAGGAACTATAACTTGGGAGAATCTTACATTTAATAATGGTGAAATGGCCCTTAATGGTATAAATTATAAATTTATTAATTGTAAATTTATTAATTACACTCTTGAATTAAATGCAAAAGAATCTTCTGGGGCTTCTGGTGCTTATGAATTGTTTGATTACTCATTTACTAACTGTAATTTTGTAGATTATATTCAAAATATTATAACTGGTCATAATTATACAAATATTATTATTTCAAATTGTGTATTTGATAATATAAATTCTGATGCAATTATTTCAACAACTTGTACTGGATCAGGAACTAGGCTTGATGTTGATAATCATTTTGCTCCATACACTGACAAATCTTCAGTAACTATAAAAGATTCAACTTTTAATAATGTAATCGTTAAAGGTATTGTTAAAGCTACTGTGGATGCAGCCGATAATGTAATTACTGATAATACATATGGTTTTGATACCAAAAAAACATTAGTTGATGGGGAATATACTTATATTGATGTGCCAGTCACTGCTACTACTTTAACTGTAAAAGTCGGTGATATTAAAGAAGGTGAACCCTTCACAATAATCGTAGAATTATCTGATAATATAACTTCAGATGTTAAAGTATCAGTTGGAGAAAATAACTACACTGTAAGTGTAGTTAACGGTACTGGTTCTTTAAAGGTATCCGATAAATTAGCACCAAACACTTATAATGTTACTGCAAACTTTGAAGGAATATCAAATTATGCTGCAAGTACTGCAAACACTACTTTTAAAGTTGAAAAAGTCTCTAACCCTTCAACTGGTAAAGATAAGCAAACTGCTCCTAAAGTAACTAAAAAAGCTACTAAAATCACTGCTAAAAAAGCTACTTTTAAAGCTAAAAAGAAAACCAAAAAATACAGTATTGTTTTAAAAGCAGGCAAAGCTGCAGTTAAAAAAGTAAAAGTTACTATTAAAATTGGTAAAAAAACCTACAAAGCAACTACTAACAGCAAAGGTAAAGCAACCTTTAAAATTACCAAATTAACTAAAAAAGGTAAATACACTGCTGTTATTAAATTTGCAGGAAATAAAAACTTCAAAGCAACCAGTAAAAAAGTAAAAATAACCGTTAAAAAATAAGTAGAGAATTTGTACTCTACTTTTTATTTTATTTTTTTCATTCTTATCTTTATCATTAAAAAAGTTCTAGGAGGCGAATAATTGAAAAAAAGAATATTATTAATATTGTTAGTATTTCTATTAGCCATTGGTTTTGTTAGTGCATCAGAAAATACAACAGATCTTAAAGATATATCTTATGAGGACTCACAATATATTTCAAGTAGTGATGATATCACAGTAGATGTTAAAAAAGTTTATGTGAACTCCAGTAAGGAAAATGATGGTGATGGTAGTAGTTGGGAAAATGCCACAAAAAAAGTTAATATTCAAGATGGAGATGTTTTTTATTTAGCAGAAGGTGAATATGGTGGATTTGATGTTACAAAAAACTACACTATAATTGGATACAATGAAAACACATTCATTACATCACTTTGGTCTTATACAAGTAGTTACCGTAATTTTAATGTTGGTATAACTTATATTAATGTAACTTTTAAAGTTCCGCCAACAAAAACATCACATTACATGACTGGAAATGACAATGATGGCTGGAATGATGTTTACATTTATCACAGTGTTTCACTTGATGGTAGGGACTTTAATTTTATTAACTGTACTTTTTTAGACACATCTTTTGTTTCAGGTCAAAATCAATATCAAAATCCAAATAAAGATGGACTTACTGATATTTGTTCTGCAAACTTTGAAAACTGTAAATTTTTAAACTATTCATATAATCCAGATCTTGAAGAGTATGATGTTAAAACATCCTGGAATTCCGTAATACATACTATTAAATATGAATCTAAAAATCTAATAACCTCGTATGAGTTTACTAAATATTCATTTAATAATTGTATTTTTGATAATATTACGGAAGAGGTTATTGTGGATTCATATGGTGGCCAGTCTGATAATTATGGTCGATATGATGGAGTTTATATTTATAATTCCATTTTCAAAAACTGTAATATAACTGGTATTGTTAAGGCTCGCCAGTTAAGCTATTGTGAGATTGTTGACTGCATTTATGATTTTGATGCTTCTGAAACTGCTGATTTAATCTCTCCTTTTTATGTGAATAAAACTAAAAAAATTGGATTAAATGAAACCCAATTAACCGTAACATCCAAGGACAATAGTGTGATTATTACTTTAACTGATGTTAATGTCAGTAAACCTATTGTTGGTGTTGAAGTAGGTATTTTCAACAACGGCAAAGTAGTTGATTATTTGGATACTGACACTAACGGGCAAATAATTTTAAAGGATTTAGATGGTACTTATAATTTTGAGTTTTCATATCCTGGTGATCCTTACGCTTATCTTCCAACTTCCGTGAACAAGACTTTCACATTCACTAAAAACCAAAACACAACCCCCTCTAAAACCGTTCCGGCAACCAATAAAATAGTCAAGAAATCCGCTAAAATCACTGCTAAAAAGAAAACTTTTAAAGCTAAAAAGAAAACCAAAAAATACACAATAGTTTTAAAAGCAGGTAAAAAAGCAGTTAAAAAAGTAAAAGTTACTTTAAAAGTTGGCAAAAAAACCTACAAGGCAACCACTAATAGCAAAGGTAAAGCAACATTTAACCTTAAAAAACTGACCAAAAAAGGTAAATACACAGCAGTAATTAAATTTGCAGGAAACAAAAACTACAAAGCAACCAGTAAAAAAGTAAAAATTACAGTTAAAAAATAAGTAGAGAATTTTTTCATACTCTACTTTTTATTTTATTTTTTCATTCTTATCTCAAATCATTAATAAAAAGTTAGGGGGTGAATAATTGAAAAAAAGAATGTTATTAATATTATTTAGGGGCCTGAATTTTTTAGTTCTCAGATAATTGTTGTATGGCCGTTTTTGAGTAGTATCCTTGTGATATGATTAGGGCTCCTAAAAATACATTTAGATAT
>NZ_JAGAXX010000007.1 GCF_017940815.1 Methanobrevibacter sp. | reverse complement strand
TTAGGACGCGAGTAGAAGACTTGTTTGATGGGGTAGGGATGTAAGCTTCGAGGTTTTTTTTCCGAGTTGTTGAGTCCGCTGCTTCCAACTGTTCGCTTGCATTATTTTAATTGTTAGTAGACTTAATATATTGAACTGATTCAAGTTGATATATAGTCTGGTAATAATTTGGTTAGGTGTTAACAGTAAGGGTGAAAGTTGCACAATTTATTATAATTTATTTTTCAATCTCATTTGTAATGGATAAGTATTGCGGTCATAGCATGGGGGTTATACCTGGTCTCGTTTCGATCCCAGTAGTGAAGTCCTTTTGTGTTTTGTTTGTGTACTATGGTTTTCTATGGGAATTTCATTTCGCTGCAAGCTTTTTCTATTACAATCATTTACTTACTATTTTTGACTGTTTTTTATATTACTTAATGGTGTTATTGCATTATTTTTGGTGATTTTTCATGAATATCAAAGTTTTAGACACTACATTACGTGATGGTGAGCAAACTCCTGGAGTTTCATTAACCTCATTAGAAAAACTAAGAATTGCTACAAAACTCGATGAAATTGGTGTGGAATTTATTGAAGCAGGTTCCGCAATTACCTCTGAAGGTGAAAGGGATTCAATTAAGGAAATCACTTCACAAGATTTTAAAGCAGAAATTCTAAGTTTTTCAAGACCTTTAACCATTGACATTGATTATTGTATAGATTGTGATGTTGATGGAGTAAACCTTGTAGTTCCAACTTCAGAATTGCATATTCATGACAAATTAAATACTACTCCTGAAAAACTTATCGAATTATCAAATAATGCTGTTGACTATTGTAAGGATCACGGCCTAGTTGTTGAGCTGTCTGCTGAAGACGCTTCCAGAAGTGATGTTGATTTCCTGAAGAGCGTATATCTGAATGCCATTGATCATGGTGCGGACAGGGTTTGCGTATGTGATACAGTAGGTATCCTTACACCGGATTCATCTTTCGAATTGTTTTCCAAATTAAACGACTTGCCTGTTCCTGTGGCTTGTCATTGCCATAACGATTTTGGCCTTGCTGTCGCCAACACTTTATCCGCACTTAAGGGTGGGGCAAGTGAGATTCACACTACAATCAATGGTATAGGTGAAAGGGCAGGAAACACTTCCTTTGAGGAATGTGTTGTCAGCATTGACAGGTTGTTGCCTCAATTTTCAACCAATGTTAAAATCAATGAGATTTATGATATTTCCAAATTGGTTGCAAGGTCAACCGGTGTTTATATTCAGCCTAACAAGGCAATTGTTGGTGAAAATGCCTTCGCACATGAGTCTGGAATTCATTCAGATGGCATCATTAAAAATTCCGCCACTTATGAACCGATGACTCCTGAATTGGTCGGCCGTAAAAGAAAGTTCGTCATTGGAAAGCATATGGGAACCCATGGTCTTGACAACAGGCTCAAGGAGTTTGGACTTAACGTTAACCAGGATCAGCTTCAACAGATTTGTGACGACATTAAGGAATTGGCCGATAAGGGTAAGACAGTTACAGATGTGGACCTTCAGGTCATTGCGGACAATGTTTTGCAAATCAACCATGAGGACCGTATCAAGCTTGATGAATTGACAATCGTTTCAGGCAATAAGGTCATGCCTACAGCTTCCGTTAAAATCGTTTTCGATGATGATGAGATTTTAAATGCCGGTGTGGGTCTGGGTCCAGTGGATGCAGCAATCAACGCTTTGAAATCCCTAGACATATTCAAGGATATAGATTTAATTGAATACCACGTAGATGCGATTACTGGAGGTACTGATGCTTTTATTGATGTAATCATCAAACTTCAAAAAGGAGACAAGGTCGTTTCCGCAAGAGGTACCGAACCGGACATTATCAATGCAAGTGTAAAGGCATATATCGCTGGTGTTAACAGGTTGTTGAGGGATTAGATGTATATGGAAAACATTAAAATTATGGGGTTCACCTCCAAAATAGATTCTGTTGGAGACACCCTTGAGCAAATTGATTCTATTAAGAAGGATGGCGAGATTATCCAGCTTCTCAATGCGGATTCAATAGTTTCACCGAATCACATAACCCATGGTGTAAACCAGGCATTCCTTGCCTTTGAACGTGGTGAAAACCTGGCGAAGGATATCAGTGTGGAGATAGTTTTGAGATGTTCCGCACAAAGGCAGATTTCAAAGGCATTTAATTTATTGGGTCTAAAAGAGGGTCAGATGAACCTTTGTGCCGTTCTTATTAATTGTGATGACCATGAAGATGAGTTATCCGAATTATTCACAAGAAACGACAGTGTTTTAAAAGCTGATGAGGATAAATTGATGGACATATATAAAATCAGTGATGGCGAACTTGAAAACATGTCTCTTGAGGAAATAATAATCGATAGGATTACTAAACTTACAGTTGACTATTAACCTCTTCAATTATAATATCCAAATTCTCTTTTTTAAGGCAATCGTAGTCAAGGTTTTTTATTTCAATGCATATTGCCTTTTGTTTTACGCGATTATAGTTTGGGCAGGTTGTTATAATTCCGCTTTTGTCGGTGGTTAATGTCTTTTTCAAATCCCAACATATTGACTTCGCATCATCATGCGGAATAATTACATTAATGCCTCTTTTATCTTTATGTAGTGTGGTCTCGATATGTTTTTTTACATGCTCGGTTGCATTTAATGAAAGTTCTAGATTTTTACTGACATTATCAATTTCATTATCTATACCACTACATATTATTTCACTTGTTTTGCTTAATTTTTGAGGCATGGATGTGTTTTTAAAAATCTCTTCCATGTCTGTGGCAATGAATCCTCCGCTTCCCACATTGATCATTTTAGGAGAACCTGTTGACGCAAGGATTATGTCTGAGTTGAGACCCAGTTTTCTTTCCTTGTCTCCAACGCCTGCTGAAGCGTCCTCTATAGTTAGGATTCCATTGCTTTTGCAATATTTGACAATGCCTTCAATATCCTGCTCGGCGGTGTATCCTGCAAAACTGGTAAATATCAATGCCGAATCATTTTTTATTTCAATGTCATCCAGATAATCGGTGTTTATGAGTCCCTCATCTGTTTTCAGGGTAATCAGATTTTTGTTGAGAAACTTGGCGATTTGCTTAAATCCGTGCCATCCTCCCTGATCGGGAACAATGATGTCTTCTTCAACTGCTGCAAGGGCAATGAATATGCTGTTGTTGCCGCTGGAGGTCATCTTGACATGCTCTTTTGAGGTCAGGTCTTTAATTTTTCCAATGCAGCTTTCCTCAAAGTTCTTGCTTCTGTTTCCTTTTGCAACCTCAGACATTATGTTGAGGGTTTCCTGGCTTGGGCGCTTAAATTTAAACATTGTTCTCACTTTTAAAGTACATATCTAATGTGGTCTGTTTTGTGTGAAGCATCTCATTTAGTAATGTGCCTTGCTTGACGTATCTGCTGATAGGTATTCTCAATTTCTTTCCACTATACTCAAGGGCATCAGATAATGTTTCAAACTCCAGGTATGGTCTTAACATTGCCTCCTTGATGTTTTCCCTAACGTTGAACACTCCCAGTGGCACATATCCGTCATATGCTTCCCTTAAAATCAATAGTCCTGATTGCCTTTTGATTTTCATAAGGTAATCCAGAACTGCCATCTTGGCGGTGTAGTAGCATCCTCCAACAATGGAATATTCCTTCTTGCCTCCGTTTGTTTCATAATCTGAAAATATCAGTTCCTCATTTTTCATAAGTTTAATGAATGCCTCATACCATTCGTATTGCCATTCGGTTGGGGTTAGAATGATTATGTAATAGTTATTCAATGCACCGAATTCATAAAGGCGATAAGTGTCCAGAATATCATATTTTCTGACTTCCTTTAGAAACTCATCGGCAAGTGTGGAATCGCATGCTGTAATTGACCAACGTGTCGGAACAAGCTTACGGTTGTTTTTGGTTCCGATTGCACCAACTGAAAATGCCTTCTGCATTGCAGTGAAAGGGACGTCCTTGTTGTGAAGATTGACCACTGCGTCAACCGCTTTTAAATCAGTGTCGTAGAATGTCTTCTCCAGTTGCCTGTCCCATCTGACTGCATCTATGTCAAATTTCTCGATTGTGGCGCTTGGGCCATGGGGCATGCTGTCTTCGGTAAGCAATGATCCTTGGGGCCTTCTTTTGAATGTTGCCTCGCTGTCAATTGACTTGGATGCAAGGGAGATGTCCTGCAGCTTTTCAACGAAAGGATTTTCCAAATCGTCAATCTTTATCAACTGCTTTCCACGAACAAGATTCATCCTATAGTTGATAATCTCATCCTGTGTCTTGTTCTCGCCGATCCATGATTCCGGAGAGTCCATGATTGATGTGTCTCCCATCTGTGAGCTCATCATCGGTCCGGCATAGACCTTAGGATAGGACCATCTTCCAATGAAAACTGACGGTGGTGTTGTTCCCTCAAGATTTTTTCCAACCTTGACAGACTTCATCTGAATCTGCTCTGTCAGTTTGGCAAGATAAGCATTTTTAGTGGTTTTCATGGTTGATCTAAAAAAAGTAAAAAGAAAAAATACTAAAAAATAGTATTTTTAACAGAATTCGATAGTTGCAGGTGGTTTATCACTTACTGATAAAGCAACGTGTGTGACTTCTGAAATTTCAGAAGTGATTCTTTTTGAAATTGTTTGCACGACTTCCCATGGAAGTTCAGCGACTGATGCAGTCATAGCGTCGATGGAGTTGACAACTCTGACAACGACCAAGTAACCGAAGTCCCTTTGGTCTCCTTTAACACCTGTAACTTTGGTGTCGGTTAAGACTGCGAAATATTGCCATACTTCCTTGTCGATTCCAGCAGCTTCAATTTCATCACAGACAATTTTATTTGCTTTTCTGCAGATTTCAACATTTTCTCTTGTAAGTGCACCAACAACACGTACTCCAAGACCAGGTCCTGGGAACGGTTGCCTGTAAACTGTTGTTGCAGGTAAGTCTAGCTCGTCACCGATTTCTCTTACTTCATCCTTGTATAAGTCACGGATAGGTTCGCATAACTCTAAAACCATACCGCTTGGAAGAGCTAAGTTGTGGTGGGATTTGATTTCACCTTTGGTTTCAATCCAGTCAGGTGCGATGGTTCCTTGAACCAAGTATTTTGCATCAGCCTTTTTAGCTTCCCTTTCAAACACGTCAATGAATATTTTTCCAATGATTTTACGTTTTTCTTCAGGGTCTTCCACACCTTCAAGAGCATCCATGAACTCATCGGAAGCGTCTACAAACTTGAAGTTTAACCTGTCTTTGAAAGTGTTGGTTACTTGTTCCACTTCCCCTTCTCTTAAAAGACCGTGGTCAACAAAGATTGCAGTTAGGTTGTCTCCGATTGCTTGCTGTACAAGAACGGAACATACTGAACTGTCCACTCCGCCTGAGAGTGCGATAATTGCTTTTTCATCACCGATTTGGTCTTTAATCTTTTGGATTGCATCTTCAATAAATTCTTTAGGACTTAACATTTTATTCCTCTTCCTCTTCTTCTTCGTAATCTTCAATGATTTGTTTAATCATAGCTTCCAAGCCGTTGTCATTACCTGATTCAATAGCTTCAAAGATATCATCAAATTTAACATATTTTTCTAGTTTAACAGATTTTGCACCAATACCTGATATTCTGAATCCGTATTCTTCATCACCGATTGGAATATTGACGTATTGTTTTTTCAAGCCAATTTTGAACTCGTTAGCTTTATCTCTTAAGTCATCAGCATTATCAATCATATAATTACACCTATTTTTGACAGATTTTATAGAAATTTTTAAAGATCTCTTCTCCTTTTGGAGTGTGATGCACTTCAGGGTGGAATTGGATTCCATATACATCCTTATCTTTATGTTTAAATGATTCAACATCACATAAGTTTGAGCTGGCTAAGATGTCAAAGTTTTCAGGGATTGTTTTCACTTCATCCTTGTGTGAAGACCAAACGTCCATTTCAGGAGCAAGTCCCTCAAATAAGTTTTCATCATTAGCAATATTTATTTTAACTTGAGCATAACTTTCAGTTTCAGAAGTGGTTACCTCTCCACCATATGCCTTTGCAATCAATTGGTGTCCTAGGCATATTCCAAGTATTGGAATGTCGAAGTGTTTGATGTATTCTTCACTGTTGCCTGCACCTTCTAGAGATGGTCCTCCACCTAAAATCAATCCGATTGGATTTTTAGCTTCAATTTCCTCTATTGAAAGGTCGTTTGAAACCAATTCGGAAGGAATGTTGAGGTATTGCAAACTTCTCTGAATTCTATGGTTGTACTGTCCTTTGTTATTAATAACTAATATTGTCATTTTATGCTCCATTAAAATATAATGATATTATTTTTGATTTTTTTATTTATTATATTTATCTAAGGAGGGGTGATTCTGATTGATTTTGTGATTTGTTCAATAAGTTCAACATCCCCTCCCTCAACAATTATGAAGTGATCATTATCATTGTATATTCCTGCAACATCCGTGTCGATTTGGCCGTTGACTCTGGTGTTGACAATGTATAGTGTAGCGTTTTCGGATAAATTCTCTATTTTCGGGTTGTTGAAGCTTAGGATGTTTTTCACGGCTGACTTTCCAAAGTCAATCGGGTTTCCGGTATTTAGTTGATATGTGCTTTCGATATATTCCTTGTCAAAAGTAGTGATTGTCAAATCCATGCTTGTGCATCTGTAGGACTTGATGAATGTTGAGTTATATCTGGAGCTTATGTCTTCAAATTCGCACATCTGTGGTGTTTCAACAGTAAATTCATTAAAATCTACGATTTTTGTTGTTTCGGCATAAAACCCATAACCTATAAGGAGTCCCGCTGCAACAAAAAATAAAATCATGCCAATAATAATCTTCTGCTTTCCGTTCATGATATCACTTAAAATTTATATATAACATTGAATAAATCAATGTTACATGGAACTTCAAGATTTAATATTTATTATAATTGCTATTTTTGTAGCGGTATTGTTATTGAAAATATTTATGTGGTTATTGCCGGTAATTGTAGTATTGCTAATAGCATTCTTCATTTACATGTTCTTGAAAGAACGTTACGTTTAACTTATGTCATGGAATGCGGAAGTTGCAGCAACTGCACCTTCTCCACATGCTACAATCCACTGTTTTAGCCCGACACAAACATCACCTATGGCATATACATAGTCAACGTTGGTCTTTTGGTCCTTGTCGATTATGATGTGTCCTGAGTCATCTAGCTTTACGTTCAACTGTTTTGCAAGTTCAGTGTGGGGAACATATCCTACGCTTATGAAAACACCGTTTATTGGGAGTTCGGATAACTTTCCTGTTTTTGTATTTTTCAGTGTAACTGACTCGACAAGCATTTCTCCTTTTATTTCTTCAACGGTTGCATTCATGATGGTGCTTATTCCTGCCTCTTTTATTTGGTCCTGCAGGTGCTTTTGTGCCCTGAACTCGTCCCTTCTGTGAATCAATGTAACATTTGCGCCCAGATTGTTGAGGTATAGCGCTTCCTGAAGTGCGCTGTTTCCGCCTCCCACCATCACGATGTCACGGCCTTGGAAGAAGAATCCGTCGCATGTTGCGCAGTAGCTCACGCCTTTTCCTAAAAATTCCTCTTCACCTTTTGCCTCAAGGTGCCTGTGGGAGCTTCCTGTTGCAAGGATTATTGATTTTGTCTGGTACTCGTCCTTATCGGTTTTCACGGTGAACCTGTACTCTCCGTCATTTTTAATGATTTCAGTAACGTTTTCCATTTCGTGAAGCTCGGTGTTCTTGGTTGCCTGAGCCTTCATCTTCTCGATCAGTTCAAGACCTGAAATGTTGTCGAATCCAGGATAGTTTTCCATTTCAGGCACTTCACGGCCGATTCCTCCGGCAAGGTCACGGTCGATGATTAAATTTTTTGTTCCCTGACGGCCTGCATAGATTCCTGCGGTAAGGCCTCCCGGCCCTGCGCCAATGATGATAATGTCATATTTATCCATTTTCATAACCTCAATTAATTATTAGGTTTCGATGGTTTAAAAAAATAGTGGGTAAATAAAAAAAATTTAAGGATTTAGAGTAAATCCTTAATTGCTGCTTTAACGTCGCCCAAGTCTTCGGTAGGCTCGAATCTGCGAACAACGTTTCCTTCACGGTCAACAAGGAACTTGGTGAAGTTCCACTTGATGTCGTTGCTGTCCTTGTAGTGTCTGTCTTTTGCTTTCAACATCAATTTCAATGCGGTTGCGCCTTTTCCCTTGAGGTCTGTGAAAGGCTGTTCGTTTTTAAGGTATTCGAACAGTGGGTCTGCGTTTTCTCCGTTAACGTCTATTTTGTCGAAGATTGTGTATGGCACCAACCATTTGCTGCGGCAGACTTCGGTGATTTCCTCAGTGGATCCCGGAGCCTGGCCTCCGAACTGGTTGCATGGGAAGTCCAATATTTCAAATCCTTCTTCGTTGAATTCAGCGTAAATCTCGTTAAGTTCTGTGTATTGTGGTGTGAAGCCGCATTTGGTTGCGGAGTTTATAATCAACAATACCTTGTCCTTGTATTGGCTTAATGAAACAATGTTTCCTTCGCCATCCTTTACTTCAAAATCATAGATTGACATTGTTTAAACCTCGTTTTGTTTTAAAGGCTTAACTAGGTTAAGACTTAATATTGATATTGTTATATTCAATATATAAATGTACCTGAAATTCGCTATGTATTTAAAATAGTTTGAAATGAAATATGTATAGGTGTTTGCATGGATGAATATGGCGAATGGCATGTTGGTGACCCGATTGGATTCGGCAATGATGTGGGATCTCCTGAAGTTCCCTACATGGGTTACGGACCTAAAAAACGTGAAGAAAAGGATTATGGTGCTTCCCCAGAAGAGATTGAAAGGAACCGAAAGGATAACACTTCAAGAACCTTGCGCAATGAGGCAGAAAGGCTCTATGATGCGGGCAGATACTCCGAGGCCCTGACACTCATCAATGTTGCAATTGAAAATGTATCAACAAATGCCAACAACTGGAATATTAAGGGAAACATATTGGACCATTTGGGAAATTACGAGGAAGCAATCCCATGCTACGATAAGGCATTGGAATTGAATTCCGATGATGTAATCAAGCACAACAAGGCCGCCACACTGGTCAGCAATGCATATAGGTTGTTTCTGTTGGGAGACATTGATGGGTCTTGCTTAAATCTTGGTGAGGCATTTAAAATATTTGACGGAATCGATGACAAGAGATGCCTAGACCAGGCATGGGATTTGAGGGCGCAGATCTTCATTAGGAATGGTGATTATGGCAAGGCGTTCGAATGCTATAAGCATGCGCTGGAAGCCGTCAAGAACGATGAAAAGTTAAGAAGTGAATACATGCAAAAGCGCGACGGTCTGCTTAAGTATCTTGACAATGAAGACGGAACAACATGTCCTAAATGTGGCAATCTGGTTCCAATAACTGACAATTTCTGCATCAGGTGCGGTGCTCGTGTGAAACATGAATATAAAAATAAAAAGTCTGAAAGCAGGTCACTCTATTCGGATGGTGTGACCATAATTAATTTTGACGATGATATCTAGCTGTACTTTTCCATATCCAAAAGAAATTTATACACTTTAACTCCCTTTGGGGTGAGCTGATAGAGTCTTCCGACCTTGTCCTCCTCGTTTATGCATTCGCAAATTTCTTCTTTTTTTAAATCAGATAATATTGCGCTTATTTGATTTATGCGCAAGTTCATTTCATTTGCAATGTCTGAGGGAATCTTTAAGGTTTCACCAAGACTTTTTACAACTGCTATCCTGTTTTTGCTTCTTTTGACATAGGATAATGATTTTATGTATTCCTGGTACTCTCGCTCTTTCTGATTCATAATATATTTATATTAGTTCAGGGTAAATATTACAATAGTAACAATTTAATACTAATTAAGTATTGTTCTAATAAGAACAAACAATTTAAAAACATGAGGTGAATTATGGTTTCATGTCAAAAGTGTGGCAGTGAAGTAGAAGACGGTGCGAAATTCTGCAAGAATTGCGGGTCTGAAATAGTTCCGGAAGATGCAAACGTCAGCGGAACTAAATTCTGTGTGAACTGTGGGTTTGAAATGGATAAAAACACAAGGTTTTGTCCTGAATGCGGGACATCAACAGATGGTGTGCCGCAGGTGTCTGATGCTTCTGCAGTTGGTAATGCAGATAAGAGCCCTGTTCTTGCGGCAATACTGTCATTCCTGATAGTCGGTCTCGGCCAGATTTATCTGGGGCTCACCAAGAAGGGAATAATGCTGTTTGTTGTGGCAATCTTTTCAGGAATACTGATGTTGGTTCTGATTGGATGGATAACCTGGCTGATTGTGTGGGGATATGCAATATATGACGCATACAATTCCGCCGAGAAGATTAATAGGGGTATCGCTGTAGAGGATACAATTGATTTTAATAATTTATAGGTGAAAATATGGCTTTTTGTGAAAATTGCGGAAAGGAAATTAAGGAAAATGATGAATTTTGCTCCGAATGCGGTGCAAAAAGAGGAAATGTTGTTAAAAGCGGTAAAGACTATAAGATACCAATTATCATAGGTTATATCTTTACAATTTTAACTTTAATAGGTGGAGGAATAATATGTGCAATAATTGCAATTGCAATTGCAATTTACATTATCAAAAGACCTGAGGCAGATTCTGGAAATAATAGCGTCACTACAGCGCTTGATTCATTGGCAAGCAATCCCAGTGGTGTGATACATGAATTGATTCACAATCCAAATGGCAATCTTTATCTGCATGGAATCTTATTGATTGTGTTGCCGATAATATTCCTGTTGATAGCGATTATAATTGGAATGATTTTTGCACCGCAGGAAGAGGTGTACTATGTATTTTGGTATTATTGAGGTGATATGATGGCTTTTTGTCCGAATTGTGGAAATCAAGTAGATGATGATGCAAAATTCTGTGCCAGCTGTGGAAATCAGATGGGTGACTCCGCATCTGCACAAAACACTCAAAGCAAGTCCTCATCTGGAGGATTTTTCAGCGATCTTAAAAAAAGTGGATTGAGCATTAAAAAGACAATGGATAACTATGCTCATGGAGAATATAAGGAAATTGAAAGACCAGAAGGATGCCTGTATTTCATGAATGGTTTGCAGGGAACCTTGGCGATATATGACGATTACATTGAGTTTAATTTCAGTGGAGGTGCCGTGAAAAAATACATGAGCGGTTTTGGTGGAGTTAAAAAGGTATACTATCATCAGATTAACAGTATCCAAAAAAGGGATGCTACAGAAATTGTGAACGGTACTATCGAGTTCGAGCTTCCTGGAATGGCAGCAAGTGCATTCAGTCAAAATGAAAATCTGATAACCTATCTTCCCAAATATCAGGAAGAGGCAGAAAAAATCTATGAATTCGTAAACGATAAGATCTTATCAATCAACAATGCCAAAACTCAACCGACACAGGTCGTTCAAAATGAAGTGAGTCCCATGGCAAAGCTTAAGGAAGCAAAGGAACTTCTTGACATGGGTGTGATTACACAAGAGGAATTTGATGAAATCAAGGCCAAATGTTTGGCTGATTTATGAGTTATGGTGGTAAAATGAAAAGAATATTAGGAATATTGATGCTCTTAGCGGCATTTGGAATTCTTGTAAGTGCTGTCAGTGCAGCTGACTTGCAGGAACATGATTTTGGAGACTTTAAATTGGATGTTCCTGATGAGTCCTGGATTCGTGACCAGGTTCCATTTGGACAGGGATACTATGGTGGAAGCGTCAGCATTCATCATTTCACTGATGATGACCTTCAGGGCACCATAGATGAATATATTGATTCACAACAGTATGAGGATGCTGGAACTGACGGGAATTTAACCATTTATCAAAATGGGAACAAATATGTTGTCCTCACCCATTCTGACAATGAGTATTACTTGATTTCAGATAGGGATCTGGAAGAGGCAAAAGCGATTGCTGGCAGTGCCGAATTTGGTGCAAATGATTTAGACGATGAGGATGATGAAGTCAACAATGCAACTCCATTTGAAGAGGATACAGTTGTTATAATCGATGACATTAACTTCACAATTCCTAAAGGATATGCTCAAATGCCAACCGGTTCTGCAAACAGTGACCATATTTTTACAAGCAATGAATCCCAAATAATAATTTCAATTAAAAATATAGGTCATGAGGCATCTGTTGATGATATTGCAAAAGCAGATGGGGACGAGAACAAGCAAATCAATGGAATTGATGGTGTTTTATCAAATCAGTCAGGACAATGTGGATTCACATATGGTGTTGATGATAACCTTGTTTCAATATTTGCCGATGATGAAAGCATCATTGAAGGTATCCTAAAATAAGAAAATATTAATTTTAGTGTTTTTAATTAAACACTATCTCTACTTTTTTATAAAAAATAAGAAAAGAAGTTGAAAATCAACTTCTAGAACAATCCACTTTCCTCCAACTTGTTTTCGAAGTAGTGGGTTGCCTTGTCCGCTTTTTCCTTAATGATTACCAATAATACCACACTTGAAAGACCTATACCTAATAGGATTGTCAGTGCAGGTAGGTAATTTGACCAGATTAAGCCCAATTGTGCTTCACGTATCAATGTGATTGCATAGGTCATAGGAAGGTACGGATGCAATACGTTGAATATGGTGTCCATAATCTCTACAGGATATATTCCTCCGGTACCTGATATTTGGAACACCAAAAGAACAACTGCAATCGCCTTTCCGACATCTCCCAACGCGGAAACGATTGAGTATACCAGTATCATGAATACTCCTGATACGATTAGGGCTGACAGTATGAACATTATCTCATTGTCAATGTATATGCCCAGGATATGTGCTCCTATTATTGTAACGCAACATTGCAGGAGGCTCATTATCACGAACAGCACGGATTTACCCAAATACATTTCAAGAGGAGAGTATTTGGTTCCGGTACTGGTTCCTGGCCTTAGCATTGCACAGGTGATTAAAGCGCCCACCCACATGGACAATACGAGATAGAACGGAGCAACCTGTGATCCGTAATCTGGCACTTCAAACAGTTCATGCCTATCCAGTTTAACTGGAGCGTAGAAATAGTCTCCGAGCATTGTTTCATTGATTCCTGTAATTGCTGAAAGCTGGTCAGCTGATGCTCCAAGGGACCCTGCTGCTGTGAACAATGCCTGTGTTGCTGCATTGGATAGCAATTGGGAACCTGCTGCAAGAGCCAATGAACCTTCTGCCAATTGCACGGAACCGTCAGCAAGTTGGCTTGCCCCTCCTGCAACTTGGCTGGAACCGTTAGCCAATTTTGAAGAACCTTCCGCCAATGCCACTGAACCGTCAGCGAGTTTGCTTGCTCCATTTGCAACTTCTCCACTACCGTTTGCAAGTTTGACGTTGCCGTCCACATACTCTTTCACTGGACCTTCTGGAATCATTGAAGGGTCGACTGCAGACTGAAGCTCTTCAGACCCTTGTTCAACTTGGCTTGCACCGTCCTTAACGGCACTTGAACCTTTCTTGACGGCATCTGCACCTGAATTCACATCTGAGGCACCACTTTGGACTTTGCTTGCACCGTCCTTGACTGCACTTGAACCGTCCTTGACTTGGTCTGCTCCAGAGGACACCTGGTCTGCTCCGGAAGATACCTGTGCCGCTCCTGCTGCGAGTTGGCTTCCTCCGCTTGCAAGTTGGCTTGCACCGGAAGCAAGTCCTTCCTGCAATTCACCAAGCTTGCCGTATGCAGCAAGGTTGATTATCTCAATTATTTTAGCATTTAATGCATTATAAACAGCATTTGAACCTGAATCGGTCAGTTTTGCACCGACAGGGTTTGCCTTCATGTTCACGATATATTCGAGTTTTGCCTGTTTCGGATTGTCGCCGGTAATTGATAATATGTTCTTACTCAGGTTTTTGGGTATCACAATCCCGGCGTAATAGTCACCTTTATACACTCCGTCACGGAGTTCATCTTCTGTAACGAATGTCCATTTGAACTTATCGTTTTCCTTCAAGTCCTTAACAAGTTCATTTCCAACATTGATTTTTTCGCCCTCGAATGTTGCACCCTTGTCAAGATTTGCAATTGCAAATTCCACCTCACCGGTGTTTCCGTAAGGGTCCCAGCAAGCCTGGATGTTCAAGAGCGCATAAAGGGAAGGCAAAATAATCAGTCCTATCAGAACTATTGTCACGATAGGGTTGGAACGAGCTGCCCTGAAGTCATTCTTGATAATTTCAATGACATTTCCCACGTTTCTTTTTCCCATTTGATTCCTCTTTCTGTTATTAAATCACATTTATTTTACAAAATGTTAATTCATTTGTATTTTTAATATTACTTACTATTAATAGTTTTGTTAAATGTTGTGCCGACTCTTTCAAAAACTTGTCTGTTTTTTTTCTTTTTCATTTTTTATGTTCCAATGAGTTAATTTCAGCATCAAATGTGTTAGTAATACTTTTTGGATGATTTTTTCAATTTTTTTGTTCGTGGAATTTGCTTCATTCAAGTCTTTTGCATCCAATGCTTTAAAAATATCTTGTTTTAAATTGATTAATTCATCATATTCTTCTTCATTCAATTTATTTTTGTCAAAATAATCTTTAAATCTTCTGTTTATCATTTGTTTGATGTGAGTTGCAGAAATGATGTTTTACCTTTATAATTTATCTATAGCTTCACGATATTCATGTTTTAAATCAGTTCCAATTGAAATCTTCTTCTGATTTCTTAGCGATTTGTTTAAAAATATTAAATTTATTACTTTAAATTAAAAATAAAGAAAAAATAGGGCGAAAAAATTTGTGACTCAACTACTAGCGAAAATTCAAATCAAACAAGTTTTTGAAAGAGATATGTGTCATTTTAGAGAAATCTATATATTGAATGATTTTCTTAATTAGATAATGATTTTAAAGTAGGTTTTATTATGAGATATAAAAAGACTTTTTTAGGCATTTGCATCATCATGCTTATCTTTGCTGTCGCTTGTGTCAGCGCAAGCGATGTCAATGAGACTGTCGTTTCAAGTGATGATGTGCAGGTGCTCGAACAGGAAAACGGTGATATCATCGAATCTTCACAGGAGGAACTGCTTGCAGATGAGGATGACGGAACATTCACCGCACTTCAAAAGAAAATTGATGAATCAGAAGACGGGGCGACAATAACTCTGGATAAGGACTACAAGTATGATGAAGGATTCTCCAAAAGGGGAATCGTGATTGACAAGGACATTACAATCAACGGTAACGGCCATGTTCTTGATGGAGCATCCCAATCAAGGATTCTTCTTATCAAATTAGGTACAATATTTAGAAATCAGGTCACATTGAACAATATCAAGTTCATAAACGGTCACACCGACCTTTACGGTGGAGCAATATTCAACTATGGGAATCTTACCCTAAACAATTGCCAATTCACAAACAACTACGCCAAGTACTGCGGAGGGGCAATCAACTCCATTGGATATGTTGAATACAAGAACTCAAAGTTCACCAAAAACGTTGCAGACGGTGACGGAGGGGCAATATTCACCCTTTCAATAAGGGGTACTGTCGACCGCATGGTGGAAATATTCAAGACAGATCTTGAAGAAGGAAACATGAACTTCATTGACAGCATAAGAAACAATTTTGCTCTGGTATTTGCAAGGGAATCCGTAAGCAACTGTGTCTTCACATCCAACAAGGCAAACGGCCGTGGTGGGGGTGCAATCTATGCATTCGGCAATATTGACATAAAGTCATCTACATTCACTTCAAACGTTGCAGGTGAAAAGGGAGGAGCTGTATTTGGTAATAAAGATTTATATATATCAAATTCAAAATTCACATCCAACAAGGCTTCAATGTATGGTGGTGCAGTCTACTTCAAATGCCATGAGTCAACAGGCCACTATGAAGGCAGTAAATGGGTTTCTGAGGTGAAATATTACACAAACTCAATCAAGTCATCAACATTCACCAAGAACAGCGCAAGCAAGGGTGGAGCAATCTATGCATTCAGGACATCCTCAAGCGACAAGACACATTGTGCTAAGGTGTACTCATCCACTTTCACAGCAAACAAGGCTCCAACTGGAAGGGACATCTACGGTGGAACATATTCAAAATGTGTGTTCAACTACCTTAAGTTGACACTCAAGAAGGTCAAGGTTAAGAAATCCGCTAAAAAATTAGTGTTGACTGCAAAGCTCACAAAAGGCAAAACCCTCATTAAGGGCAAAAAGATTACTTTCAAGTTCAACGGCAAAACCTACAAGGTGAAAACCAACAAGAAAGGAATTGCAAAACTTACAATCAAAAAGTCAGTTCTCAAAAAGCTTAAAGTGGGCAAAAAGGTTAAATATCAAGCAAAATATTCAAAATTGACTGTCAAAAGGACAGCTAAAGTCAAAAAGTAACTGCCTTGGCATTTACTTATCTTTTTTTTTATTTTATTATTTCATACATATTTTAGGCACTCATTCATTGGTGCATTTCTCAACATTTCATTTATATAAGCTTATTTTCCCTAAATTCAAGTTGTCCATTTAGTGTAGCAAAATTTAAATAGTAATTTTAAATTAATAATAGTTGCGAAAGGTTGATAATGATATTTTTGTGACTTTTTACTGTCATATTAATTTCATTCATCTAGTTAGTAATTGGGTTTTAATGAGTATTTCAGGATTCTTTGCATGTTGCAGGGAGTTGAATTAAATGGGAATCGTGATCTTTGAAAGGATTGGAGGTCACATTAGTTATAATATAAATGAGATGATTTTAGATGGATGATGAGACTCTTAGAAAATACGCCTTTGTAATTGTATCTTCATACAGGACCAAAACGGTCAAGGCACTTCAAAACGATGTTAAAACCCCTACACAGATATCCACAGACTCAGGTATCAGGACCAATCATGTTTCCAAGGTGTTAAGGGAACTTAAAGAAGAAGGAATGGCAGAATGCATCAATGAGGATGTGAAAAAAGGAAGATTATATAGGTTGACTGACTTGGGAGAGGAAATAGCTGAGAACATAAAATAATCATTTCCTCCATTCTATTTTTTTCTGAATTATTTTCAGATTTGTTTAACTTTATATAGTATTTTGTAGAAATTATTCTATGATGCTATGAAATTTTTGGAATTCGATGAAACAAGGGACTTTCCATTTTACAACCTCAATCCCCAGATTTCCAATTTTGGATGGGTTGTGCTGTTGCTGAGCGTTCCGGTTGCTTATGTTACCTATGGTCTGTTTGGTTCAGGACCTGGAATGGAAATAATCGGAAGCATTGTGTTTTGCCTGATAATGCTTTTGCCATTGCTTTATTTTTCAAACTGGGACTACTCACTGATTTTTAGAAAACCTACCAAAAACGAGATAATTCTGGGAGTCTTGCTTTTTTTAGGATATATGGTCTATTCTCTAATCGTGGGCACAGTCCTTGATACATTCAGTCTCAGCGGCATGAGTCTGTCCTCTGCATCCTCCATGGGGATCAATGTTGAAAGTACAATAGGATTGATATTTTCAATGATTGGGGAGGAACTGTTCAAGTTTAACCCATTGATGCAAGAAGGTCAAGAAGTATTCTGTTACTCTTAAAACCAACACAGGCAAGGCAATGAAAAAGGCCAAGGTCACCTTGAAAATCAAGGGCAAAAAAGCTATTAAAGCTAAAACCAACTCCAAGGGTAAAGCTGTCTTTAAAATCAAGAAACTGACCAAGAAGGGAACCTACAAAGCAACAGTGACCTTCAAGGCAAACAAGTACTACAACAAAGTGACCAAGAAAGTCAAAATCAGAGTCAAGTAGATGTTTTTTGACATCTGCTTTTATTTTTTATTTTTTCATCTACATTTCCTCATTAATCATATGCTTTTTTTCTCAAATCTTTTGTTTACTTGATTTGGGCTTTGTTTATTCTATTGATTAAATTCATAACTGTGGTTTTCATTGGAGAAGTATTCAATATTATTGCTTCAAATTTTCCTCGGATATTTCAGTTGTGGTGTGGGTCATTTTTGAAAGCCATGTAATATTTAGGATTGTTTATGTAGGATTTAAATAATTTTGAAATCATATACGCATATGATTGACACAATTTTAATCGCATTTAACAATGAGGATATCAGATATTATGGAAGATAAGAATATAATTATAATTCTGCTTGTGGTCATCGTGATTCTTGCAGCGGCAGTGGGTGTAATGTTTCTAAATCAACCTGCTGCAAAAGATCCAACTAAAATCAAGATTACAAGCGATAAAGAACAGTATGAAGGTGGAGAATTATCTGTACAGTTAACAGATTTGAATAAAACACCGGTATCAAAGGAAATAGTTAACATCACAATAACCAACAGCAAGGGAAAAGTCGTAGTTGATGATGTCGTTAAAACCAATTCAAAAGGTAAGGCAAAGCTTGATTTGGACTTGAAGAAAGGAAAATACACTGTGAATGTGACCTATGGTGGAAATGAGAACTACACTGGAAACAATACGACACAGAAATTGACTATTAAAGAGGAACCTGTTGTTGAAACCCATTCAACTTCCCAGTCAAGCTCAAGCGACACTTATGTCGAAAGGGTTGACGGCGATTTCAAATATGGTTATAAGGATGGAAGATATGGATTTTGGACTCCAAGCGGAAATTTCATAGAGGATAAAAGCAGGGCATTGTCAGGTCAAGATCCAGTTGAACCGTTCATGGAAGATGGGTCATTTAATGATCAGTTATGATGTAAATGCTTTGTAGGGGGTTTCCCCTAACTTATTTTTTTTAATCAATAAATAAATATTGCTTTTTTTATAAATAGTTGATGTTTTAATTAATTTTAAATAAATTTTAACCTTGTAGAAACCATCCTCTAAAACACTTGAATTGCTCTGTAAATGTTATATAATACATCTTTGAGTTTTGTTTCTTTATTTTGGAGTGATGTGCTTCTACTATAGTTTCCACCATTAAATCTTCTTTTTATTACGGATATAACACTTTCTACATTCATTCTTCTTGCGTACACGTCATGCCAGAAGATTGTTGCACTGTTTAACCTATAATGTCCTGTTTTTGCATTTTTCTTTAAAGGAATTTGGTCGAATGCACCAACTTCTTCATTTATGCATTTTCTAATGGGTTCTGTGTCATATGCTCTATCTGCTAATATGTAGTGGGGTGCATATGATTTTAATTGCCTTATTGATGCTATTGCAAACTGTGTATCATATTTTGGACCTCTGTTTGCAGCGTAATTTAGGATCATTCTTGTGTCGACATCAATTGCAATATGGTTTTTAATGTAGCTTTTTCTACATTTGCCCCTTATTTTTGCGTAATAGTGGTCTGCATAGTCACTTGTGTGTCCGGTTCCATCCATTGCTGCTAATTCACAGTCTATTGGATGCATAAATAAAATTAATTTGTTTAAATCTTTTAATTTTGTGTCTGACATTCTTACAAAGAATTTCTGGATTGTTGTGTAGTGTGGTAGTTTTGTAAGCTTTAGAAATTTGGTTATTTTATCAGAGGCTTCTAAAATTTCTATTATTTCGCGATATGTTGTTTTTAAGTAAGTTTTCATTGCTAAAATAGTGAATAATTGTGGTTGATTGTAGATATGATTGCTATAATCACAGGAATACTTTGGAAATATCCATTTTGCATAGTTAAATGTTAATTCAACGAAGTCAAGTAGCATATTTTGGTTTTGGCCAATTTTAAATAGTTTTTCTTCTTGCTTTTTACCATTAAGTTCAAGTCCAAAATCCAAAAGGTTTAAATGTCTTGAATTCAAATAGTAATATGGAGAATAGTTTATTTTAGCATACATATTAATAATTATTCTCCATTCCACTATTTATAAGTTGTTATTTATTTTTTCGTAAAATAGTAAGTATTATTTTAAGTGTAAAAAAATTAAAGGAATTAAATCGCTTAAAATCAAAATCCAAGCATTTTTGGAAAAATTTTTTTGCGATGTATTAATTCAAGTGTAAAATAAAATAGTTGGAAACATGTCAAAACTAAAAACAACGGCTTTAAAAGAGTTAATTAAAGAAAAAAAGCAAATTAATTCGATGTTAACTTAAATTTTGATATGGTTTCTACAAGGTTTAAATTTTAAAAAGAGAGATAATAGGTGTTTAAGTGACTAGTTTAAACACCGGAATTAAGGAAAATTATTTTATTTGGCAGATTTTTTTTAATTTTCCAACGACTTGTATCAAATTAGTAAATTGTGAAAAATCTAATTCAACACATTTCTAATTTTGGAGAGTTTTATTATTTGACTAATAATGTGAGAGTGTTTTAGGTTAACCTAAATTTCGTCTCTACTTTATAATTTGTTGTCATACTATATAAAGGTTTCCATTTTTTTAGGCATACCTAAAAATAGTGATGGTTAGTTTAGGTAAAATCAGAATCTTTTTTCCAAATCTTCAGCTACTTTTTTAGCAACATACTCTCCGGAAAGAAGCATTCCTCCAAAGATAGGTCCCATACGCTGTGATCCATGAACAGCATTTGCTGCCATTCCTGTAACGTATAATCCAGGATAAACTTCATTTACATTGTCAAGGATTTTGCCCTCTGCACGGTCAGCCCACATTGACTTTTCTCCCATAATCTTTCCTGTCTGGGTGTTCAATGGTGCTTCCATCTTGTCCTGCACAATTTTGATTATTTCCAATGGGTGTCCTGTTGCATCAATAACTGCCTTGGACCTTATTGTAAGTGGGTCTATATGTAGGCCACTCATTTCAACTGAACTCCAATTGAGCACTACTCCGTTTATACCATTTTCACGTACCATTAAATCCTCAATTGACATGAGATTAAACACTTTAAGACCAGCTTGTGTAGCTTTAGATGTAAGTGTTGATGTACACTCTATGGAGTCTGCAGTGTAATAGTTGTCTTGATATTTCTTGTAGTTGATTCCGAACTCATCAAGGATTCTGCAACCCTCTTCCTGAACAACAACCTTGTTGAACATCATTCCTCCTCCCCACATTCCTCCACCAATGGAGAGTTTTCTTTCAAACAATGCAACCTTATATCCCATTTTGGCAAGATAGTATCCTGCAGTGATTCCTGACGGACCTCCTCCACCGATTGCAACATCAATATCTGTGTAGTCCAAAAAGTCGTTCATAAATTCTTCAATAATTGCTCTTGAAACAATAATGTCATCTAATTTTTCCACATTATCACCAATGTATTTTTTTGTAATTATTAGTATATATTATTGATTATCTGTTTAAAAAGACTCGATTAAATTGAATGTTTGGTTTAAGATTAATTTTAAATATCTTGACAAATAGAATAATAATTGTTTAAAATTCTATTTAGTTAATTTTTGTGAATATCATGTTTAAAGATAAGATTTACGGCATTGTTGCATGCTTGATCATTGCAATTCCTGCGCTTCTGATTGGTAATGCATTTCCAGTCATAGGCGGACCGATAATTGCAATAATACTGGGTATGGCAATAGCAGTATTCTGGAAAAAACGGGAAAAATTTGACGAGGGAATAGGCTTCACATCAAAATATGTCCTTCAGACAGCAGTTGTATTCCTTGGTTTCGGACTGAACCTGAACGTTATTCTGGCAACTGGAATCCAGTCATTGCCGATTATCATAGGGACCATCGCAACGGCGCTGATTGTGGCATATGTGATGAAAAGAATCTTGAGCATGGAGAGAAACTCGGCGATTCTAATCGGTGTGGGATCATCCATCTGTGGAGGTTCGGCAATTGCCGCAACCGCTCCTGTAATAGATGCTAACGATGAGGAGGTTGCCCAGTCCATATCAGTCATATTCTTCTTCAACGTCATTGCAGCGATAATATTTCCAATGCTTGGAAAAATTCTCGGATTTTCAACAACAAGCGGGGACCCATTCGGAATCTTTGCCGGAACCGCCATCAACGACACTTCATCAGTGACTGCGGCGGCCGCAACATGGGACAACATGTGGGGACTTGGAAGCCAGACACTTGACAAGGCAGCAACAGTCAAGCTCACACGTACCCTGGCTATCATTCCGATAACATTGGTGCTGTCACTAATCACTCAGCGCCAGAACAGTTTCAACGGCGTAAAGTTCAGCTTGAAAAGGGCATTGCCTTTATTTGTAATATTCTTTGTGATTGCATCAATCATAACCACAATATCTGTCAGCATGGGCGTTGACGCAAGTCTATTCCTGCCATTGAAGGAATTGAGCAAATTCTTCATTATCATGGCAATGGCTGCAATCGGTCTCAACACTGATATTGTAAAATTAGTCAGGTCAGGAGGAAAGCCTATCGTGCTGGGCGCCACCTGCTGGTTTGCAATTACAGTCGTCAGCCTATTGCTGCAGCATGCTTTAGGATTTTGGTGATGTTTTCGGGTAGAGTTTAAAAATTCTCTACCGTTCAAATTTAAAAATAAAAAAAGAGTTTTATGGGAAAAGACTTAATCCCATAGCTTCAACCATTGATTGAACACCTAAAATTATGATTACGACCCCACCGAATATTTCTGCGTATTTTATGGCTACTTTTGTTCCGTATGTTCCAATCAGGAACCAGACTATGACCACAATCAGGCTTAACCCTAACAAAATGTACGGGTTTACATGTGCTGCTGCACCCTGTGATGCAAGAACCAAGTTTTCTATGTTTCCAAAGACAATCAAACCTGATAAAGGAGCAAATTCTTTTAAGTCAACCATTTTTATTTTCTGTATGATATTTTGTCAATCTTGTTTAAAATAGGTTATCTATACTGATGATAGTTGAATATAATCAGCTGGTTAAAAAATAAGTTAAAAGAAAACTCCTTTGAGTTTTCTTAAATCAGTTTTTGAATTTCTTCACGAACAATCTTGTTTACAAGTCCGCCGTCAGCCTTTCCCTTAAGCTGTTTCATGCACATTCCCATTAAGGGACCCATTGCACCCATTTGACGTTCCTTCACCATTGTCTCATTGTCTGCAACGATTTCGGAAATGATTTTGGAGACGTCCTCATCGCTCATCATGACAAGATTGTTTTTCTCAGCGATTTCGGCTATGTCCATGTCAGGTGCCTTGATGGTTTCAACAGCAAGTTTACGGACGCTGTCCTTGGCTATTTTGCCCTCTGACAATAATGTGAAGATTCCCTTGAAGTGATCCAAGGTCAGCACGTTGATGTCATGGCCTTCCCTTTTGATTTCCCTGAGGTCATATGCGAGAAGTGAAGCGACCGGTGTTGCGTCAACGTCAACGTCTGCAAGGATTGCCTCGAACATGTCGGCCTCTTGCCTTTTGACCAATTGTGTTGCAAGGTCTTCACTCAACTTGTACTCCTCAATGATTCTAGCCTGTTTCACGTCAGGTAATTCTGGCAAGTTGTTTGCTATTGGCTCAACTCTGTCTTGTGTAATTTTGAATAATGGAATGTCTGTTTCAAGATACATCCTGTTTGCGGTAGGAAGAGGTCTCATGTATTCGGTGTTGCCGTCATCAAGAGCTTTCCTTGTCTCTTCGACAACACCTTCAAGACCGAGGTTTGCTCTTCTTTTGACTTCCTCAAGTGCGGAGATTGCAATGTCCTCGTCATGTGCCACGATGATGAATGCGTCTTCCTCACCTATATCTAGGAATTCTGTAACTTTATCCACTTCCTCTTGGGTTATTCCGTATGCAGGCAATTCGTCAGAGTGGAATATTCCTGAAACTCCACGTTTTTTGGCATAGCTTGCAATTTCAGTACCGAACCTTCTTCCAGGTTGCACTTCACGGCCAATCAAGCCGTCATAACCTTTTAAAACAACCGCTTTAATGGTTTCAGCTGATTTCAATATCTTGGATTTTGTGTCTTCAAACAATTCATCCAGGTCATGGATTTCTTCAAGCACTTCAGCGTTTCTTTCCTGAAGCTGCTTTTTGATATCGATTAATTCCAATTGCCTTTGGACTTCACGGTTCACGATTTCAGCCATCAAGTCAAGGTCTTGCACACCTTTGATTTCAACACGCGCACCTTCTGCAATGGAAATGTTTAGGTCCTGTCTGATTGTACCGAGTCCTCTTTTAACGTTGGTACTTCTCAAGATTTGACCTAGCATGTATGCGACTTCACGGACCTGGTCCGGATGGTGCATTGAAGGGTCTGTTGTGATTTCAGCAAGAGATATTCCCAAACGGTCAAGCCTGAATTCGGTAAATCCGTCCTTGGTTTCAACTCTTCTTGCTGCGTCCTCCTCAAGGCCTAGGCTTTCGATGACAACTTTTCCGTATGGTGTTTCAAGGTATCCGTCGGTTGCAACCATACCGGTTCTCTGGAACCCTCCTGTGTTACTTCCGTCAATAACCTGTTTACGCATTGTGTGGAATTCGTCGACAATGTGCATGTTCATGAGGCATGCGATTGTAATACAGATGTCTAATGCCTCTTCGTTTAGGCTGTGAGGTGGTTCGTCATCGTTTTCAACAAGACATGTGTGTTTTTCAAAGTTTTCATACTTGAAGTTCAATCCCCTTAATGATTCCTGCAATGCCGCACGGTCGATTTCACCGAGCTCGGATTGTGTTGGCCTAAGTTTTCTTTGAACGAGTTCATCAAATTCGTCATCAACAAGCTCTGTCTTACAAGGACAGAACAGCTTGTGCTGACTGTTCAATTGTTGGTGAATCTCAAGTCCCATTTTTAATCCTAATTTTTCGTAATCCATATTAACCACCTAGTTCAAGAAATCCCTGATTGAGGATTTTTCTGAAAATTCACCTGCAATGTTTGTTTGCATAATCTCTTTAACTTCTTCGTAATCGTCACTTTGACCTAATGCCCAGCATAACTTGACATATGTGGTTTCAGGGGTCATGTCACGTCCGGAGATGACTCCTGCATCAAGAATGTTACGTCCTGTTGAGTATACGTTCATGTTCACCCTTCCGTAAAGGCATTGTGAGGTCATGATGACAGGAATCTTTTCATCCTGCGCCCTTCTGAATGAGTCGATGAGGTCATTTGGAACGTGTCCTAAACCTGTTCCCTCAATAACGAGGCCCTTGTATCCCTTGTCTATGTGATATTCAATGAACTCGTGGGAAATTCCAGGGAAGCTCTTGATGAATCCCACCTTATCCTCAATGGACGCATTCAGTTCAAGCTCGTTTTCCCCACGTTTGGTGTAGGCGTAATTAGGGTTGACTGTAACCTTCTTGTCTTCGATTTTAGCTATCGGTTGAGCATTGATGCTTCTGAAGGTGTCCCTTCTTGATGTGTGCATCTTTCTGACCTTGGTTCCCTTGTGAAGGTAATTGTACTTGTCGTTAAGGCTTCCGTGCATGCAGACGCAAACCTCTGCAATGTCTGATTTTGCAGCGATAACTGAATCGATAAGGTTGATGTTGGCGTCACTTGAAGGCCTGTCTGAACTTCTCTGAGCACCTGTGATGACAATTGGGACAGGGGTCTTCAACATGAAGCTCAATGCTGCGGAGGTATAGTGCATTGTATCTGTACCGTGAGCTATGACAACACCATCTGTTCCGTCAGAGATGTAATCAGCTATCTCTTCAGCGGCCTTTACCCAGTATTCAGGTTTCATGTCTTCACTTAATATGTTGTACAATGCCTTTACGTTGTAGTTTGCATAATCAAGCAATTCAGGGTTGGCCTTTACAAGATCTGAAGCGGTAAACTTAGGATGCACTGCACCGGTTCTGTAATCTATGACAGATGATACTGTACCTCCAGTGGATACGATTGAAATGTTCTGTTTATTTGGATCTGTTGGAATTTCTTCCGCATCATAACCGATTTTAGGCTTGTCGCCCTTTTCGATGAGTTCGGCAGTGGTATCATCGATAGCCACTCCAATGTTATACCCGCTTGACAGCTTGATGACGAGGTATCCGTCATCGGCATCTTCTGGCCTGTCAAGCAAGATACCAGTATAGGAGATGTCTTCCTTGTTGACTTTGATGGTGTCTCCTATACTTAAACCGTAATTTTCAATATATCTTTCAGCATTTTCTTTATAGGTCATTAAATCACACTTAAGAATTGTTTTTAATCCATTCTGCTCCTGCTTCCAACACATCAATGTTCACGTCAATTACTTTTGGTTTTGATGCAAACATTTCCTTGATTGCGTTTTCATAGGATTCACGTTTTAAGACGTCGCTCAATTCAGTCAATGCACCGATCAATGCGGTGTTTGCGGTTCTTGCGTTTCCATGCTCTTCGGCAATGTCCACACAAGGCATTGCAATCACATTAACGTCTCTGTCGGTTTCGAATTCACCGATTTTAGCGTCATAAAGTATGGTTCCTCCAATTTTCACGTCCTGTGAGAATTGCTCTAGGGAAGGCTTGTTTAAAGCGATAAGAATGTCAATGTCATCAACTACAGGGGTACCGATGGTGTCGTTTGAAATTACCACTGAACAGTTGGATTTTCCTCCTCTCTGTTCCGGTCCGTAACTAGGATACCATGATACGTGTTTTCCTTCAGCACAGGCAGCCTGTGCTATTGTGAGTCCTGCGCTCAATACTCCCTGACCACCGAATCCTGAAACCTTGATGCTTAAAGGTTCGATTTCATCGTCAACGTATCCGGAATCACCATCTCTTGAAACATTGAAAATCTTGTCCAGTGATTCGGTTGAAAAGTCGCTTGCAGGTCTTTCTACAGGATCTTTTCTGTAGAGGTTGTTTCTGAAGTTTTTGACAGGGAATTCCTTTTCCATTTGGTTTTCAATGAATTCCTGTGCACGTTTCACGTCTTGCTTTAGGTTGGTTGGGCAAGGTGACAATATTTCAACAAAGGAGTAACCTTTCCCCTCTTTCTGTACGGTCAATGCCTGTTTGATTGCGTATTTTGCAAGCCTGATTTTCAAAGGATTTGCAAGTGATACCCTTTCGATGAACACAGGTGCCTTCAATGTGTTGATTAGCTCGCACATGTGGGTAGGGTGTCCTGCATAGTCAGGGTCTCTTCCGGTTTGGCATGTGACTGTCTTTTCACCAATCAATGTGGTTGGTGCCATCTGTCCGCCTGTCATTCCGTAAACTGTGTTGTTTACAAAGAACACTGCAATCTTTTCTCCACGGTTAGCAGCTTGAAGGGTTTCATTCAAACCGATGGAAGCTAGGTCTCCGTCTCCTTGGTAGCTCATCACAATTGCATTGTCTTCAGCTCTTGATATACCTGTAGCCACTGCAGGCGCTCTTCCGTGAGCGGTCTGGAAGTTTCCACAGTTGAAGTAGAAGTAAGCGTACACTGAACATCCTACAGGGGAAATCATGACACATCTTTCCTGAATTCCAAGTTCATCCATACATTCAGCAATCAACTTATGGATGATTCCGTGTCCGCATCCTGCACAGTAGTGTGTTGATTGGATGTTTGTTCCTTTTCTAGGATATTCTTCTAAAAGGGATTGTGGATTTCTACGTATTTGCTCTTCATAATCTTTATTTATTTGTTCACTCATTTTTCCACATCCTTAGTCAATAATATTTGGGCTAGCCTTTTCTTCACTTCTTTTTGAAGTATCAATTTCTTCATCCACGCTAGCTATCTCATAAATCTTAGCAAGCACATGTTTCAGCTCAATGAGGTTTCCACCCATCCTGTTGACGAGGTGGGTTCCTTCACGTCTTAAAGCCGCAAACTGAACGTCCGCTAGGAGTTGTCCGTTACTCATTTCAACGGAAATGAATTCTACGCCCTTGTCAGCCAGCTCTTTTACCCTTTCGGTTGGGAAAGGTGACAATGTGATTGGTCTTAAAAGTCCGACTTTCAATCCTTTTTCACGGCTCTTGTCAACAGCGGATCTTGCGATACGGCTGCTGATACCGTATGAGACTAAAACTATGTCTGCATCATCAACTTGATATTCATCGACAATGACCTCTTCAGCGTCGATTTTTGCATATTTTTCCTGAAGCTTGTAGTTGAAGTCCTCCAGGTCATTGAAGTCATTGAAGATTGAGGTAATGAGGTTTTCCATGGTTTCCTTGTTTCCTCTTACTGCCCATGACTCGTCGATTTCAGGTTTTATTGCCTCTTCAGGGAACACTAAAGGTTCTGCCATTTGGCCCAGGGTACCGTCTGCAAGGACAACAACAGGATTTCTCCACTTGTCAGCAAGCTCGAATGCTTTCATGGTCAAGTCGCACATTTCCTGAACGCTGTTTGGAGCGAGAACTATGTTCTTATAGTTTCCGTGACCTCCTCCCTTAACGATCTGGTTGTAGTCTCCCTGTTCAGGTCCGATGTTTCCAAGTCCAGGTCCTGCTCTCATGATGTCAACAATCACTGCGGGCAATTCTGCACCAGCAAGATATGTGAATCCTTCCTGCATCAAACTGATTCCAGGTCCGGATGAAGCGGTCATGACTCTGTGTCCGGTACCTGATGCACCGTAAACCATGTTAATGGATGCTTCTTCACTTTCAGCCTGAACGAAGTTTCTTCCAACCATGGGGAAGTATTTTGATGCTTCGTGTAGAATTTCACTTGCCGGAGTAATTGGGTATCCAAAGAAACAGTCACAACCTGCATACATTGCGCCAACGATAACTGCGGTGTTTCCTTTCACCATTTGATTACTCATTTAGTTTCCCCCTTTATTGGCCACTTTGGCCTTTATCATTCTTCCAACTGAATCATCAACAATTTTTTTCAATTGATGTACTTCAAGTGCCAATGGCTCCGGACAGGTAAAGTAACAGTCTTTACATCCTGTGCAGCCATCTCCACTGTAATAAGCAAATTGATATCCTGCGTTGTTCATGTCTTGTGATAGTAGTATTGCATTTTGAGGACATCCGACTATACATCTCATACAGCCTTTGCAAATTTCTTTATTGATAACTGGATAAGATATTTCTTCTGTCATTTATATCATCTATTTATTATCGTTTTCTCTGATTTCCACTCTTCTTATTTTACCACTGATTGTTTCTGGGATTTCATCAACATATTCAATCATTCTTGGGTATTTATAAGGAGCTGTAACTCTTTTAACGTGATCTTGAATGTCTCTTGTAAGTGCCTGTGAAGGTTCAAAGCCCGGTTGCAATATGATTGTTGCCTTTACGATTTGGCCTCTCACTTCATCAGGATAAGCGGTAATTGCGCAGTTTGAAACTGCCTCGTGGGATAACACTGCACTTTCAACTTCATACGGTCCGATACGGTAACCTGAAGACTTGATGATGTCGTCATTTCTTCCGACGAAATGAACGTATCCGTCCTCATCCACCCATGCGGTGTCTCCGCAGTGGTAGTATCCGTGGTGGATTTGCTTCTTGTATTTTTCCTCATCGTTCACATAGTCTTTGAAAAGTCCAGGGTTAGGTCCATCATTCATTTTGAAACAGAGCTCTCCTTCTTCACCTATTTCCACTCTGTTGTGGTCTTCATCCAATAACTCCAAGTTGAATAATGGAGAAGGCTTACCGATTGAAGCGATCTTTGCGTCCAACCATATGAATGTTCCGATGGACAATGTGGTTTCGGTCTGGCCGAACCCTTCCTTGATTCTCAATCCGGAAAGCTCATAGAACTTTTCGGAAACTTCAGGAGGTAAAGGTTCTCCTGCGGTTGTGACGTATTTCAAGTTGGAAAGGTCATAGCCTTCGATATTCTCTTTGATAATGAATCTGTAGATTGTAGGAGGGGCACAGAATGTGTCAACCTTGTATTCAATGATCTTTTCAAGTAATTTCAATCCGTTGAACCTGTCGTAGTCATAGATGAATACTGAAGTTCCTGCAATCCATTGGCCGTAGAGGTTTCCCCATACAGCTTTTCCCCAACCTGTGTCTGCGGAAGTGTGGTGAATACCGTCTTCCACTACATTATGCCAGTATTTTGCAGTTGGGATGTGGCCTAAGGAGTAGGTGTGCTTGTGTGAAACCATTTTAGGCATTCCGCTTGTTCCGGATGTGAAATAGATCAGTCCGATTTCTTCGGCATATGTCTTATCATCGCCTGTCGGTCTTTCAAACACGTCACTTTCCTTTTCGATTGCTTCATTGAAGTTTATCCAACCGTCCCTGTCGGTTTCAATAGCGAGTTTAGGTATGTCTATTCCTAACTCTTTTTCAGCTTCTTCGTAATCAGGTAATAATGAGTCTTCTTCCACTGACACGACCATTTTAACGTTAGCCTCTTTTATCCTGAAGTCGATATCGTGGAGTTTTAGCATGTGTGTTCCAGGAATTGGGATTGCTCCGATTTTGTGTAATGCAATCATACAGAACCAGAATTCGTATCTGTTCTTGAGGGTGAGCATTACGCAATCGCCCTTTTTGATTCCTAAACTTTTGAATAGGTTTGCAGCCTTGTTGGAGTACTCCTTCATTTCTTTGAAAGTGAAAATGTGCTCTTCTTCATGGTCATTTATCCAGATTAATGCTATCTTTTCCGGATCTATCTCTGCATATTTGTCTACAACATCGAATCCGAAGTTGTAATCATCGTCATAAGTTAGTTTAAAGTTTTCATAAAAGTCTTCATAAGAGTCAAAGTCAACTCTCTCTACAAAATTTCCTATTAATGAGGTCATCTAAATTATCTCCTGTAAATATTATATGATTACTGCTAAGAATTTAGCGGGTTTGTCGTTAAGTGCTACCATTGCGTGTCTGTGTGTTGAATCGAAGAAGATTGAATCCCCTTCGTTTAAGATGATTTCGTTATTGTGTATATAAATTTTCAAGGAACCTTCAAGGACATAGTTGAACTCTTGTCCAGGGTGTGAATTCAGTGAAGGCACTGGGTTCTTCTCAGGGTCCACAACAACAAGGAAGGTTTCTGCTTTTTTGTGAATGAATTTGGAACATAGGTTTTCGTGTGTATATTCCTTTCTTCTGTCTACTGAAACTCCCTTGTTTGCACGAGTGACATCAAAGATGCTCATTCTGCTTTCTTCACCGGTTAATAATAATCCTAAATCAACTTTAAAGATGTGTGAAAGTTCATATAAGAAGCTTGCTGGAATGTCTACTTCGGCGTTTTCATATTGGATGTAGGTTTCTTCTGTAATGTTCAAGTCTTGTGCAATTTCTTTAATAGTAATGTCTGATAGTTCTCTGAGTTCTCTAATTCGATTTCCAATATCTTTGTTGTATTCATTCATAAATAAAACACCTATTTTTCTAATTGATTTTCTATATTATAATTAATATTATAACA